>JBDSCZ010000272.1:0-18019 GCA_039920865.1 Burkholderiaceae bacterium | reverse complement strand
GCGAGTGCATCGGCGCGTTCATTGCCAGCATGACCGGAATGCCCGCGCACCCAGTGCCATTGAATATGGTGCCTGGCTTGCTCGGCATCCAGACTTAGCCATAAATCGACGTTCTTGACCGGTGCTTTGGCAGCGGTTTTCCAGCCACGCGCCTTCCAACCTTCGATCCATTCAGTAATGCCCTTGAGTACGTACTGGCTATCGGTGTGCAAAACGACTTCGCACGGACGGTTGAGCGCAGCCAACGCCTCGATGATGGCGGTCAACTCCATCCGGTTATTGGTGGTATTCGGTTCGCCGCCGAACAATTCTTTCTTCTTGCCGCCTGCAATCAAAAGCACGCCCCAGCCACCTGGACCGGGGTTGCCCTTGCAGGCGCCATCTGTAAATACTTCAACTTTATCCATTGTTCTTTCTGCTGATTTTGTGGGCGACTGGCACGCGGTTGCGTGCTTGCGCAGTTTTATTACTCCAGACCGGGCCGATCAGACGCATGCCTTTGACGCGCTTGATCGCCTGCACGATATAGACTGCACCGAAATACGGCCACCAGCGGTCCCCGGCTTTTTCCATGAAGGCAAAATGCTGCAGCCACTGGTCGGTCTGGCAGGGTGGAGAATAGCAACCGAAATGACCGCGATTAACTTCCATGCTGAGCAATTTCAGCCAGTCTTTGAGGCGCAACAGGCTGATGAACTCTCCATCCTGCGGCAGAAAATGCGCACCGCTGAGCCGCCCTATCGCCTGGCGCAGGCCCCACAAGCTGGCCGGGTTGAAGCCGCTGATGATGACCTGCCCTTCCGGTATCAGCACGCGCTCGACCTCGCGCAGAACCTGGTGCGGCTCCCGGACGAACTCCAGAACATGCGGCAGCACCACCAGATCCAGACTTTGCGATGCAAACGGCAGTTCGGAAAAATCATGCAACAGCGTAATCGGCAGCGCTGCCTGCGACTGCAAGTGGGTATTCGTCAGCCATCGGTGCGGCATTCTGCTGGCATTCAGCGCAGCGATTTGCGGCAGTCCTATCTGCACCGCATTAAAGCCGAAAATATCCGCAGTCAATGCGTCGAGACGGGCCTGCTCCCAACCGCGCACGTAAGTGCCAGCCGGCGTATTGAGCCAGGAACCGAGCGCTATAATGGATTTTTCTGATGACGGATCTGCCATGTCTACCGGACGTCCCAAACCATTGATTGTATTAGCTGTACCTGCGTTTCACGACAATTACCTGTGGCTGATACACGACGGGCAATCTGCTGCGGTCGTCGATCCCGGTGATGCGGAACCCATTTTAGCGGTACTAACCCGCCTGCAACTGAAGCTGGTCGCTATTTTAATCACACACCACCACAATGATCACGTTGGTGGCGTAACGCAATTATTACAGCACTTTGCGGTTCCCGTATACGGCCCGAAAAACGAAATTATCACAGGAATTAACCAGCAACTCTCACAAGGCGATAGTGTGGTTATACCTGAACTGAAACTGCAACTATCGGTATTGGGAGTGCCCGGTCATACGCTGGACCATATCGCCTACGTGGCACCGGAGCAGGATTGGCTGTTTTGCGGCGACACCCTGTTTGCCGGCGGTTGCGGGCGTTTGTTCGAGGGTACGCCGGCGCAAATGCGCGCCTCACTTGCCAAGTTGGCGACATTACCGGAATCGACACAAGTCTATTGCGCGCACGAATATACTGTCGCCAATTTGCGCTTTGCACTGGAAGTCGAACCGGACAATGCTGCGCTAACATTGCGCTTCGAACGCGAACAGGCCAAACGTGCGCAGGGATTGGCAACCGTGCCGTCGAGCATCGGCCTGGAAAAAGCGACCAATCCATTTTTGCGCGATCAGGTGCCGACCATCGTCCGGCAGCTGATCGCCAGCGGCAGGTTGCGGGAAAATACGCCAGTGGCAGCATTTGCCGCATTGCGCGAGTGGAAAAATACGTATCAATAACACGCAACCAAACACGATCGACCCAAAAGCGGCCAAGTTACTGAAAATCCATGCCTTCACGCAGAAAAATACAATGCAGAAATCTCCAGCAGATTATTTATTGCCTGATTAGCCTATTTATTGTCAGCCAGACAAGCCAAATGTAATAGTGCTTGCGCGACAAAAGGCAGCTACGTACACTCCATCGGTTGAATCTATGCCACCGGAGATAATGCTTCGGCCAAACCATATCGATCCCATGCCTCAATTTTCCCTATCTCCGATCAAGCTCGCACTATTGCTATGCATTAGCGCCCCCCTTTTTAGTCAAGCCAACGACATTACGATTTCGTCCGCTTTCTTGGTGCCGGACACGGGAGTCAATCCAGCTTTTGCCGACGACGCAAACAACCCCGACAATGCCACTGCGCAAGTGGTAGAGATGGAAGAAGTCGACGTCTGGGCGCGCATCCGCGCAGGCTTCAATATCCAGGATCTGGACAGTCCGCTGGTAGAAAGCCAGGCAGCCCGCTACAGCGCCAACCCGGAATATTTCCTGCGCACCACCAACCGTGCATCGCGCTACTTGTTCCATGTGGTACAGGAACTGGACAAGCGCGGCATGCCGACCGAACTGGCGCTGCTGCCTTTCGTCGAATCCGCGTTTAACCCGGAAGCTTATTCCAGCGCCAAGGCATCCGGCATGTGGCAATTCATTCCGTCCACCGGTTTGATGTTCAAGCTCAAGCAAACCATGTTCAAGGACGAACGGCGCGACGTTCTGGCATCGACCGACGCCGCCCTCAATTATCTGGAGAAGCTGTACGGCATGTTCGGCGACTGGCAACTGGCGCTGGCAGCCTATAACTGGGGCGAGGGTTCGGTGCAGCGCGCGATGAAGAAGAATGAAGCTGCCGGCTTGCCGACCGATTTCAAAAGCCTGTCGCATCTGATGCCGGTAGAAACCCGCAATTACGTACCAAAATTGCTGGCGATTAAAAACATCATCGCCGATCCGGGACAATACGGGATCAATTTGCCGAAAGTGGAAAATCAGCCATATTTCGTCACCATCAGTAGAACCCACAACATCGACGTCAAGATCGCGGCCCAGCTGGCGGAATTGCCGATCAATGAATTCAAGGCACTGAACCCGCAATTCAATCGTCCTATCATCATCGGCGGCGAGAAAACCCGCATTTTATTACCGCATGACAACGCCGAGAAATTCCAGAGCAATCTTGCCAAATGGCAGCGCCCGCTCTCCACTTGGACCTCTATCACCGTTGGCACCCGCGAGCGGATCGAAAACATCGCCCGCATGTTCGGCACCAAGGCTGAGGTGATTCGCGAAGTCAACCAGATTGCGCAGAAAATGGTGCTTTTGGCCGGATCCACCATTCTGGTACCGAAGGTCATCAATACTTTCTACAAGGACATCACCTCCGACATTGCAGATAACGCCACCATCGCGCTTGCGCCGGAACGCCCCGATACCAGGCGCATCACGGTCAAAGTCGGCAAGCGCGACAGCCTGAGCTCGATCGCCGATCGCTATCAGGTCTCGATTGCCCAACTCAAGGACTGGAACAGCCTGAGCCGCGACCAGCTGAAATTTGGGCAAAGCCTGCGCCTGCAGGTGCCATTTGCCAGCACCGCCGGCCGCAGCAGCAGTCGCAGCAGCCATCGCGCCAAGGCTCCCAGCAAGAAACGCAACCGCTAATCCTGACCATCCTAACTATCCCCGGCTGATAGCGCTGCGGATAGTTCGATCGGCGGCCTGAGTCTGATACTGCGTGCGGTGCGCAAAACCCGTGGTGCCGACGCGCTGCCATGACCGGATATCTCCACCAAAAGGCAATTGGCTGCCAAACTGCTCGCAGTTGGCTGGCAATTTCATGCTCGCTTATTCACACACTCAAACAATCAAACACTCATTATGTGGTTTAAAAATCTCCAGCTGTATCGCCTTGCCCTGCCCGTAAATCTGACTGCCGAAAGCCTCGGCCAAGCGCTGGCAAACCTGGCATTTTCCCCCTCCACCAGCATGGACCTGCAGAACCAGGGCTGGGCCTCGCCGCGCGACAACGACCTGCTGGTACATACGGTCAACAAACAGTTGCTGATCATGCTCGGCACCGAAAAAAAATTGTTGCCGGCCTCGGTCATCAACCAGGTCTGCAAGGCCAAGGCCATCGAACTCGAGGAACAACAGGGATTCAAGCCCGGCCGCAAACAGATGAAGGATCTCAAGGAGCAGGTTACCGACGAATTGCTGCCGCGCGCATTCAGCATCCGCCGCAACACCTGGGCCTGGATCGATCCGGTCAATGGCTGGCTGGTGGTGGATGCCGCCAGTCCGGCGCGTGCCGATGAATTGCTCAAGCCGCTGCTGAAGGTGGTCAACGATGTCAAACTGTACAGCCTGCGGGTGACACAGTCGCCGGTGGCAGCGATGACGTCCTGGCTGGTGGCCGATGAAGCGCCGGCGGGCTTCAGCATCGATCAGGACACGGAACTGCGTTCCGCCGGCGAAGACAAGGCCGCAGTACGCTACGTCAGCCACACTATCGATCCGGACGATGTGCGGCGCCACATTGCCGCCGGCAAGCAGTGCACGCGGTTGGCGCTGACTTGGGGCGACCGGATCTCCTTTGTGCTGACCGAATCGCTGGCGATCAAGCGCGTCACTGCCTTGGATGTAATCAAGGAAAACTCGGATAGCAAGATGCAAAACGATGAAGAGCGCTTCGACTCCGATTTCGTACTGATGACCGGCGAACTCAACCACATGCTGGGCGATCTGGTGGCGGCGCTAGGCGGGGAAGCCCCACAGCAGCCGTAACCATGAACACGTGAAAACGGCCCTTTCGAACAGCATATAGACCTGCCGAGTTAATCTTGGACCATCATTAAAGATAGGGTATAAGCATTTTCAATGCTTTTCCCGCATATAAATAAATAGACTTTAAAAATACTGGCAGCAATATTAATTGTTTCCGGAATTTCAAAGATAGGTGACAGCGCTTCAAATGCATTGGTGCGCACAATTGCGCGCCATTTCCATTTCCTATTTTAGAGCCTGCAATCTACGGAAATAGGTTCCAATACCTGCTTTCCCTCCTGAAGCAGTATTTGCGGCCACCATGACTAATCCCCATTACCCCCACTTGCTGGCTCCGCTCGACCTCGGCTTCACCACCTTGCGCAATCGCGTAATGATGGGGTCCATGCATACCGGACTGGAAGATCGTTTCTACAACTACGGCAAACTGGCAGCCTATTTCCGCGAACGGGCGCGCGGTGGCGTCGGCCTGATCGTCACCGGCGGGATCTCGCCGGACCGGCGCGGCTGGCTGCTGCCGTTTGGCGGCACGCTCAACAGCGTCTTCGATCTCTGGAGCCATAGACGCGTGACCCGAGCGGTGCATGAAGAAGGCAGCAAGATCCTGATGCAGATCCTGCATGCAGGACGTTACGGCTATCAACCGTTGGTGGTATCTGCCTCGGCCGTGAAATCGCCGATTTCAAAATTCCGTCCACGGGCCTTGACTGAAAAAGGTATCGAAAGCACGATACGCGACTACGTGCGTTGCGCCCGTCTGGCGCAGCGCGCCGGTTATGACGGCGTCGAGATCATGGGCAGCGAAGGCTATTTGCTGAATCAATTTCTATGCGCCCGCACCAATTTGCGCACCGACCGCTGGGGTGGCCCGTTAGAAAACCGGATGCGGCTGCCGGTTGAGATCGTGCGTCGGGTGCGGGCGGCAGTCGGCACCAATTTCATCATCATGTATCGCCATTCGCTACTGGATCTGGTCGAGGGCGGCAATCGCTGGGGCGATGTAGTCTCGGTAGCCAAGGCGCTGCAGCGGGCCGGCGTGACCATCATGAATACCGGTTACGGCTGGCACGAGGCGCGGGTGCCGACCATCGTGACCTCGGTACCGCGCGCCGCTTTTCGCAGCGTGGCGGCGCGCCTGCGACAGGAATTGTCGATTCCGGTAGTGGCATCCAACCGCATCAACATGCCGGCCGAAGCCGAAGACATCCTGCAGAATGGCGAGGCAGACATGATCTCGATGGCGCGCCCGTTCCTGGCCGATCCGGATTTCGTCAACAAGGCCGCAAGCGGCCGCAGCGACCAGATCAATACCTGCATTGGCTGCAACCAGGCCTGCCTGGACCACACCTTTGCCAACAAGCGCGCCAGTTGTCTGGTCAACCCGCGCGCCGGGCACGAGACCGAACTGATTTATCGCAAGGCTGCCAAACAGCGCCGGGTGGCAGTGGTCGGTGCCGGCCCGGCCGGACTGTCGGCCGCCACCGTAGCGGCCGAATGCGGTCACGAGGTGACGCTGTTCGACAGCAGCGACCGCATCGGCGGCCAGTTCAACATGGCGATGCGGGTGCCTGGCAAGGAAGAGTTCAGCGAAACTATCCGCTACTTCGGCCGCCGGATCGAACTGACCGGCGTCAAGCTGCTGCTGAACCAGCGCGTCACGCGCGCGCAACTGATGAAACAGGGTTTCGACGACATCATCATCGCCACCGGAATCAAGCCGCGTACGCCGCCTATCGTTGGCGTGCATCATCCCAAAGTGCTGTCATACATCGATGTGCTGCGCGACCGTGCCATCGTCGGCAAGCGCGTGGCCATCATCGGTGCCGGCGGAATTGGCTTCGATGTCGGCGAATTCCTGCTGCATGATCCTGCAGTGGCATTGCCCGTTGCCACTACCCACTGGGCCAGCGAATGGGGCGTGGATTTGCATGCCGCATCCAACTGCGGCAATGGCGGACTGACCGCGCCGACACCGGTCGTGCCAGTGCGGCAGATCTACTTGCTGCAGCGCAAAGCCAGCAAGCTGGGCGCAAGTCTGGGCAAAACCTCAGGCTGGGTGCATCGCTCCACGCTGCAGCGCAATAAGGTGGAAATGCTGGCGAGCGTCAGTTACGACAAAATTGACGATCAGGGCCTGCACATCACGGCCGATGGGAAATCCCGCCTGCTGGAAGTCGATCACATCATTTTATGCGCCGGACAGGATGCGCTGGCAGAATTGATGCCTACCGTAAAATCCGCCGGCGGGCCAAAATTCCACCTGATCGGCGGTGCGGCGCTGGCGGCAGAACTGGATGCGAAAAGGGCGATTCGCGAAGGTGCTGAACTGGCGGCGAATTTGCAATAATCCATAAAAATAGGCTATGTCGTAGTTAGCTGTTGAAATCGTCGCCTACCACGGATTCCGTTCGTCCTGAATAGCCCGCAGGGCGTATCGAAGGATCAGCTAGCCCTTCGATACACTGCTGCGCAGTTACTCAGGGCGAACGGATTCGGGGGTGATTTTGGTTCAACAGTCAACTGCGACATAGCCTAAAAATAGGGAGTACCACTAAAAATAGTGGCACTCCCGCATATATTCAGTGCGTTATAAAAAATACCCTATAAAATCACTGCATTACTATTCAATCGCTGCCGGCACCAGCAACGATAGTTGCGCCGCATCCAGATAACACCACTCACCTTCATCCAGACCCAGCGCTTCCAGCGTCAGGCTGCCAATTGCGCTCCGGTGTAAGGCCGTGCAATGGTTCTCGGCAGCTGCTAGCATGCGTTTGACCTGATGATATTTGCCCTGCTCCAGCACAATTTCCAGACTATGCGTACCCAACTGACAACAAGTCACCGCTGACAGCGGCGCCGGCTCATCGTGCAACTGCACGCCGGCCAGCAATTGCGCCACCAGTTCCGTTGTTACCGGTTCGGCCGTAGTGGCGACATATATCTTCGGAATATGCCGTTTCGGCGACGATTGCGCGTGGATGAAGGGGCCGTCGTCCGACATCAGCAGCATGCCGGTAGTGTCGTGGTCGAGCCGCCCGACCGGCTGCACATCGCGCCAAGTGAATTGCTCCGGCAAGATGCTGAGTACGCCCGGATGGTGGCTGGGCTTCCTCGAACATTCGAAGTCAGCCGGTTTGTTGAGTGCGATGTATACATGTTCGCGATATGGCCATACTTCATCGAAAATCGTCAACTCCAGAGCATCGGTTTCGATCTGGGCCCGATAGTCGGTGACGGCAGCGCCATTGATGCCAACTTCGCCATCGGCGATCAGGCTGCGGCACCATTTTCGGGTGCCGAAGCCTTGCGACTGCAAAATCCTATCGAGGGTCAATTTGCGCATAAACTTATACCACCGCCGCCTGTTTTGCCAATTGCACCTTGCCGTACGCTGCCAGCAATTGCTGGTGCATCTCGCAGCCGTCAAGATTCATGCCCAGCGTTTGCAAGCCATAAAAGCGATCTTCCTTACCGAGCAAGGCCTTGGCCTGCGCCAGCGTTTCGGCACCATACAAACTCTGCAGCGCGGCCTCGAACGGCGCGCTCTGCTCCAATCCGATCAGGCTTTCGATGCAGCGATAGACGCGCTGGCGGCTTTCGTTCAATTGATTGAAGTTGCGGATCCAGTCGCAACCTTCGCGGATCGCTTCGGCGTCGCCAATCGCCAGCGCCAGCAGTGTTTTCAGTTCGCCGATGCGCAATTCCTTCCACAATGAACCGGCATCGGCTGCCAGGCCGATCACGGCAGCCACCGGGCGTTGTTCGGCCAGGCCGAGCTCGTTCAAGGTGCTGAGCAAATCCGCACATTCCTCGTCATCGAGTTCCTGCAGGTGCAGGATCGGTTCGCGGATTGCATTGCCGATGCTGCTGTTATCCCATTCCAGGTCTTCGACCGGATAGATGTCGGACATGCCGGGTACCAGGATGCGGCAGCCATAGACGCCCAAATGGGTGAAGTCGGCAATGTAGATGTCGTGCTGCATGGCGTGGATCTTGGCGATCGACCAGGCGTAATCTTCGGCGGTGGTGGTGCCGAAATTCCAGTCGTGGAAGGCAAAATCCGGCGTGTCTTTCATGAAGTTCCAACTGATGATGCCGCTCGAATCGACGAAGTGGATTTCCAGATTTTGCGAGTGAGCGATCTCTTCCAGATCGAAACCGGGCTCGGGAAAACCATCCATCGATGACAAGGCGCGGCCTTGCAGCAGTTCGGTCAGCGCGCGCTCGAGCGCGATTTCGAAGCGCGGATGGGCGCCGAAACTGGAGAAACAGCCCTGATCATTGGGATTGAGCAAGGTCACGTTCATGACCGGATATTGACCGCCGAGCGAGGCGTCTTTCACCAGAATACCGAAGCCGGCAGTACGCAGATCTTGGATGCCGGCAGCGATACGCGGGTAGCGGTTGATCACTTCCTGCGGCACGTCCGGCAGACAGATGCCTTCGCGGATGATGCGGAACTTGACGTCGCGCTCGAAAATCTCGGACAACGCCTGGGTACGCGCTTCAGCCTGGGTGTTGCCAGCCGACATGCCATTGCTGACATACAGATTACCGATGATGTTGACCGGAAACCAGACAGTGACGCCATCGCGCTGACGCACATACGGAATCGCGCAAATGCCGCGTTCATCGTTGCCGGAGTTGTAATCGACCAGCATCTCGGCACCGATGCTGCTTTCCGGGTTGTAGAACTGCTGCAACTTGGGCGTCAGCAATTCCTGCGGCCAGCTGCCATCGTCGGCATCGAGCGGGAACCAGCGCTCCTGCGGGTAATGGGTGAACGCTGCGTTGGCATTTTTTTCGCCCAGATAATAATGGGTCCAGAAATAATTGCACGACAAGCGTTCGAAAAATTCGCCCAAAGCGCTGGCGCGCGCAGCCTGCTCGGATGCACCCTTGCCGTTGGTAAACATCAGCGGGCAGTCGCGGTCCCGGATATGCACCGACCACACGCCTTCGATCGGATTGAGCCAGGAGCGTTCTTCGATATGGAAGCCGCGCGACAACAGCTTTTCCTGCATCGATTGGATGGAAAATTCAAGCGAGGCATCTTTGCCGGCGATAAAGTGTTCGGTTTGCATGTGGATTCTGCGTTTGGCAGCGTTAAGAAATAGGAAAAAATAGGATATAGCGGGACAATCGCGTTACAAGAGTACAAAGAGCACTGTGAAAAACGCGGCTCCCGCCTGCAGTCCTGCAGTGTAGCAGTGCGGGCGAATTTACACCGCTTAGCTGCGGTCCGACAAATCGATCCCTAGCGCTGCAATGCCAAGCAGCATTTTCGCAAAAGCGGCTTCCACCTGTGCCGGCTCGCCTTTGACGCCAAGTTCAATATGGCGGCGGGTTTGGGCGTCGCCCACGCTGGGCAGGCTAAAGACCTTAACCGACTTGAATTCAGCTTCGATTACCTCCATCAGCGGTGTCAGATGTGACTCCACGCCGTCATACACCAGCACCGACTTCTCCAGCCGCGCTTCCCGATGGAATAAGTGCGCGTATTCGGTATCGAGCACCGCTGCAATCATAGGCCCGACCATCACCGGAAATCCGGGGACGAAATGATGGCGTTCAAATGAAAACCCGGGAATTTTATTGAACGGGTTCGGGATAATCCGGGCGCCTTGCGGAAATTCACCCATTTTCAAGCGCTGCAAATTCTCCGGCGAGTTCAGATCCGGTGCGGTTCCGGCCTCAACGGCCATGTCGGTAATGCGCTCCTGAATCTTGGCTTTCGCATCCGGGTGCAATGCCAGCGGCACACCCAGCGCGGCAGCTGCGCACTGGCGGGTATGGTCGTCGGGCGTGGCGCCGATCCCGCCGCAACAAAAAACAATGTCGCTACTGGCAAACGTGCGGCATAAGGTAGCCGTAATGCGCGACCTCTGGTCGCCGATATATTCGGCCCAGCCCAGCTGCAATCCGCGCTCCGACAGCAGCTCGATCACTTTCGAAAAATGCTTGTCGGCACGCTTGCCGGACAGAATTTCGTCGCCGATGATAATGAGTCCGATAGCCATGTTTTAAGTCTCTTGTGATTAAGGAAGTTATATCAATGAATGTCTGTGCGCAGTATTTGCGGCGACCGATCGTCGGCGATATCTGCTGTACGGTATTTTTGCAGTGCCGCCAGACAATAGTACTGGAACCACAGACCGGTGAACACGAACACCAGCACATACAACCAAATCGAGCCGGCAGCCAGTATTGGAAAAAAAATCACCGATAATGCGCCGCCCAACCACAGCAAGGTGGGCGCCGCGCCCATCGCACCGCTCACCGCGCCGATGATCAGTAGCGGCCAGCGGTGGATGCGCAGAATCGCCTGCCGCTCCTGCGCATCGGCATAATCCGCCAGCGCATCGTAGGCCATCACCCGATATGTCAGCCAGCCCCACAACGCAGTCAGAATGAAGAAAGCCAGCGGCGGTATCAGCGACAGCGGCAAGGTAAGCAGCCATAAAATCATGAAGATGACAAACGACGAGGCCGACATCCACACGCTGCCCCAGAATGAGCCTCCCGCGCGCGCCTCCAGCGTAGGGAAATGGCGTTTACCGACGTGTTTGACGATGATCGGCATGGCAATCAAGCCTATGCATAACAGGGCCGTCAAAATCATCAATGGCAGCAGCAGCCACATCGCAATCAACGGCACCAGCACCGTCTTCAATGCACTCAGGCCCAACATCGCCAACACGTTGCCGGAAATCCGGAAGCCGTCATTTTCAAGAAAATAACTCTGCAGCCAATCGATCAATGGCTGCAAGCCTTGCCATAACGCCACACCCCAGATCGCCACTGACAGCAAGAACGGCAAAATGGTAAGCAACAACATCCGGTAATGCAGTTGCGACAGGAGCGCCCTGCTGAAAGCGATTAATACTGGACGCATCTAAAAAATCCTTGAATATCAAACGCCGGCAACGGTTTCGAACCCGGCGCTGCAGGTTCAAAAGCGCGGCACGTACGATGTTGTGAAAATGAAAAATCGCGATGAAAATCACTGGGAAAAACCTCTGCATCGGCATATTTTACAGCGGCCTGGCACTGCGCATATCGCGCTGCTCCCGGCTCCGCCTCCGCCCTGAGCGACTTAAAAATAAACTGATTACGCATGGTTGGTGGCTGCGTGGCCGGCTGACCGAAATATAGGTAGGCCATTTCTCGGTCCATGCTGGAGTTAACTACACAACAACTTGGCGGATTTTTTCTACCAAAAGCATCGCCAGAAATGCAAAACGGGCCGCAAGCGGCCCGTTTATAACTTGTCGTTACCGGATTACTTCTTGCCAGCCTTGGCAGTCGACTTTTGCGCTGCTTCGGAAAAGCTTTTGGTTGTCTTCGCAACATTTTCTTCCAGCACTTCCGCTGCTTTTTTGGTGGATTGCAACATCTGGTCGTAACCAGCATTGGCATTGGCAACCACCGACTTGAGCATCTCAACAATACTTTCGGAACCGGGGGGCGCGTTCTTGGTAAGCTCGGCGATCATCTTTTTAAGATTTTCGCTGCTCTCGGCGATCTGCGCCTCTGCAGCCTTGGTCAGTTCCTTTTGGCTGGCAGCAGTAATACCGGCCAGTTCGCGGCTGTATGCCATCGCTTTTTCGGCGCTCGGCTGCGCCTGGGAAGCGGAAATCTTCAGAAAATCTTGCGCATCTTTTGCAGCCAGCAACTCTTGGCCTGCGGCAGCAGAATCTTCCAGCGTGGCTTTGGCGGCATTGACGTTCAGCGCGATGATTTTTTCCGCCTCGCTAAATACCTTGGTAGTCAATGAATTGATCATCGCCAATTGCGCTTCAAAATGTGACTTGCTTGCTTCTAAAAACTGCTCTTGAATTGTAGACATAACATTCTCCTTGCTAATGAATATTGATGATTAAACAAAATAATGGCGCACTGTACAAACACACTTTACACATGCGTAAAAAAATTGTCCAGAAATATTTGTGCGGTGCAGCATAAAAGAAAACAAACAATTTCACGTACCAAACCGCACCATTATCACCCCAATCATGGGGATCGGTCGGCTCCGATGCAACGCGCAAATACCTCGATCACATATGCCATGTCCTGCCGCGACACGTCCTTGTGGGTAACCAGCCGCATATGCGCACTGACGCTGGCAATGATGCCGCGTTCATGCAATGCCGCAGCAACGACTGAGCACTGCTGCAGCGACAAATCCACATATACGATATTGGTTTGCGGCATCTCCACCGCCAGGCCGGGTATCCCTGCCAGCCCTTGCGCCAGATACTCTGCATTGGCATGATCCTCGGCCAGGCGTTGCACGTTATGTTCTAGCGCATATATGCCTGCAGCGGCCAGGATGCCAGCTTGGCGCATGCCGCCACCCAGCATCTTGCGCCAGCGCAAGGCTTGCCCGATGACGCTGCGACTGCCGCAGAGCACCGAGCCGACCGGCGCGCCCAAGCCTTTCGACAAACAGACCGACACACTATCGAAACCCCGCACTGCATCTTTCAGGCTGATGCCCTGCTGTACCGCGGCATTGCAGATCCGGGCGCCGTCGAGGTGGGTGGCCAGACCCCGACTATGGGCCAGATCGGTGGCGGCACGCAGATAATCAAGGCCCAGCACGCGCCCGCCGATGGTGTTTTCCAACGCTAGCAAGCGGGTGCGGGCAAAATGAATGTCATCCGGCTTGATGGCGGCGGCAATATCTTCCAGTGCCAGACTGCCATCGGCCTGGTGGGCCAGCGGCTGCGGCTGGATGCTGCCCAGAACGGCAGCACCGCCGCCTTCATACTTATAGGTGTGGGATTGCTGGCCGACGATGTATTCATCGCCGCGCCCGCAGTGCATCAGCAGCGCGATCAGATTGGTCTGGGTGCCGGAAGGCGCAAATAGCGCCGCTTCGAAGCCGAACAGCTCTGCTGCCAGTTCCTGCAGACGATTCACACTGGGGTCATCGCCATACACGTCGTCGCCTACGGGTGCCTGCGTCATCGCGGCACGCATTGCGGCGCAAGGTTGTGTGACAGTGTCGCTGCGCAGATCGATTGTTGCATGCGTCATGTTGGCTTTCATTTTTCCGGCGTATTCCGGCTTGATTGGTCAAATGAGAATAATAGCAATGAATTGATGTAGCGCAGATTATCTCGCGTAAGCCGCTTGCAGCAATCCCGGTTGTGCTACCTTGGCGCTTGAGGTCGCCTCGGCATGGCCGTTGCTGGCATAAATGTTTTGAGTATATGGCAATAAAATTTGGCGATATTGCGCGCTATAATTAATGCAGATGCATTTTTGCGCGCTTGGCATCTCTTCAAATTTCGCATCATTCATTAACACGCAGATGATTTAATCAAAAGGAAATGACATGGCAAACGTAAGACAAGTAGTGATCGTCGGCGCAGCACGTACTGCAATTGGCACTTATGGCGGCACCCTGAAAGACATAGCAGCCTGCGACCTTGGCGCGTATGCAGTCAAGGAAGCCTTCTCCCGCGCCAAGGTTGATCCTGCGAGCGCTGGCCAGATCGTGTGTGGCAATGTGATCCACACTGAAGCACGCGATATGTACGTTTCGCGCGTAGTCGGCATCAATGCCGGCATGGCGCTGGAATCAGGAGCGCTGACCCTGAATCGTTTGTGCGGCTCCGGCTTGCAAGCGATTGTTACCGCATCCAATGCGATTCAGTTGGGTGACACCGACATTGCTGTCGGTGCCGGCGTTGAAACCATGAGCCGTGCTGCGTTCGCTGTTCCATCGGCGCGTTGGGGCGCACGTCTGGGCGACACTAAGATGATCGACATGCTGGTCGGCGCAGTGAGCGATCCATTTGGCGTCGGTCACATGGGCATCACGGCTGAAAACATGGCAGATAAATACAGCATCTCGCGCGAAGAGCAGGATGCATTTGCCGTGAATAGCCAAAAGAAAGCGGTTGCCGCAATCGCTGCCGGCCACTTCAAGTCGCAAATCGTTCCAATCGAAATCAAGACCCGCAAAGGCGTAGTCGTTTTCGATACCGACGAGCATCCAAAAGCCGATACGACGATGGAAAGCCTGGCAAAGCTCAAGCCGGCATTCAAGAAAGAAGGCGGCACCGTAACTGCCGGCAACGCTTCCGGCCTGAATGACGCTGCCGCTGCATGTGTATTGATGGAAGCCGGTGCTGCGGAACGCGCTGGCCTGACACCATTGGCACGCATGGTGTCGTATGCGGTCTGCGGAGTTGACAATGCGATCATGGGTACCGGCCCGATTCCTGCTGTACAGCTTGCGCTCAAACGCGCCGGCCTGACGCTGGACGACATGGACGTGATTGAATCGAACGAAGCTTTCGCAGTGCAATCGCTGGGCGTCTGCCGCGGCCTGGAACTCGATCCTGCGCGCACAAATCCGAACGGCGGCGCAATTGCGCTGGGTCATCCACTGGGCGCGAGCGGTGCAATCCTGACCGTGAAGTGCGTGTATGAACTGATTCGCACCAACAAGCGCTACGGTCTGGTCACCATGTGCATCGGCGGCGGCCAAGGCATTGCAGCGGTCATCGAACGCCTCTGAGTCGTTACTGCCAAAGTGTAATCCGTAAAAAAACCCGCGCATCGACATCGATGCGCGGGTTTTTTAATGAATGTTTAATGTTTAATGTTTACAGCGCGCTAACCGGCACGCCGACTTTATGCGGTAAAAAACCGCTCCGCCATTTCTTCCAGTCCCAGCGTTGCCAACACTTCCTGCAAGCGTTCGGATGGACGCTTGCGCGGCAGATCCTGAAAAGTCGCGATGATCAATTCATTCTTCATCGAATGTTCCCAGCCGACCAGTTCGGTCACGTTGACCTGATAGCCATGCGCTTCGAGTTGCAGACAGCGCAACACATTGGTGACCTGACTGCCGAATTCGCGGGTATGCAGCGGATGGCGCCAGATTTCAGTCAACGCGCTTTTTGCCAGCGTTTTGCCCTTGTTCCTTTTCAGCACCGAAGCGACTTCAGCCTGGCAGCAAGGCACCAGCACCATGAAACGCGCCTTTTTTTTCAAGCCGAAATGAATCGCATCGTCTGTTGCTGTATTGCACGCATGCAGGGCGGTGACGATATCGACCTCGGCCGGCAAACGATCCGACACAGTGGATTCGGCAACTGACAGATTCAGAAAGGACATGCCAGGAAAATCCAGCCGCGCGGCCAGTTCCTCGGACTTTTTGACCAGTTCATCCCGGGTTTCGATACCGTAGATGCGGGAAGCACCGGCGCCGACGCTAGTCAATGACTTGAAAAACAGGTCGTACAGAATGAAGCCCAGATATGACTTCCCTGCCCCGTGATCGACCAGACGAATTTCGCTGCGCTCCTGCTGCACTTGCTGCATCAACGGTTCGATGAACTGATACAGGTGATACACCTGCTTGAGTTTGCGGCGGCTATCCTGATTCATCTTGCCGTCGCGCGTGAGGATATGCAATTCCTTGAGCAGTTCTATCGACTGGCCGGGCCTGATCTCATGCATCTGGCCCGCTGGTTTTACATCTGTCATTACACAAGATCCATTCTGAATGCAAAGCTTACCGGAGACTCCCTGATGAATTTAAAAAAACAGGGAGTATCACTAAATACACAATTATTTCCGCATATATTTACTACGGATAAATAAAATACATTATTGAGTATGTTGAATAATTTCGCATACTTAAAAACGCCATGACGCTATATTAGCGCTCGACAACGCGCTATTCTGCTTCCACGATCCAGGCCATCTGGATTGCTTCGAGTATTTTCTCGCCAGAATGTTCAGGCTGATCATCGAATCCATCCAGTTCGCAGACACAGCGGTGCAAATCGGTAAAGCGCACCGTCAACGGGTCAATCTGCGGGAATTTATCAAAAAGCTCTTCTGCAATACGCTGGGTATCGGTCCATTTCATGCTGCTCTCCGGTCTAAGCTACCTGCAATCAATGCATTTCGCGGGCGTGGTTGATTGTGTATTTTGGAATTTCAACCACCAGATCTTCTTCGCCCACCAGCGCCTGACAGGAAAGGCGCGAAGCCGGTTCCAGCCCCCAGGCTTTGTCGAGCAAGTCTTCCTCAGCTTCGGTTGCGTCTTGCAGAGAAGCAAAGCCTTCCCGGATGATGACGTGGCAGGTGGTGCAGGCGCAGGATTTTTCACAGGCATGTTCGATCTCGATGTCACTGTCAAGCAGTACATCGCACAGCGATTTGCCGACCGGCGCATCGATTACCGCGCCTTCAGGGCACAGTTGCGGATGGGGAAGTATGACGATTTGGGGCACTATATTTACCTCGGTATTAGAATAATCTGCCGTTTTCAGCAGGAAACGATACGAAAATTTTCTTAAGTTCAGGCGATGTCATCCAGCCTTTTGCCTGCCAGCGCGGAGCGTACGCTGCGATCCATGCGACGCGCGGCGAATTCTTCGGTGCCGTGCGCCAGCGCAATCACCGCCGCGCGGATGGCAAGATGATCGGTGCTTTGCAGTTGCTCCCGCACGCCTCGCAGCAGGGCGTCAATCGCGGTGCGCTCTGCATCGGACAACAAGTTGCCATCATTATCCAGCGCCGATTGCGTTGCAATCATGATCCGTTCGGCCTCGACCTGCTCTTCGCGCAAGACGCGCGACTGCATGTCGATATCCGCCGAGGCGAACGAATCCTGCAGCATGCGAGCCACCTCATCGTCACCCAGGCCATACGACGGCTTGACTACGATTGCGGCCTCCACGCCAGAGCGCAATTCGCGCGCCGACACCGACAGCAAGCCATCAGCATCGACCTGATAGGTGATGCGAATGCGGGCAGCACCGGCTGCCATCGGCGGAATGCCGCGCAATTCGAAACGGGCCAACGAGCGGCAATCGCTGACCAGTTCCCGGTCGCCCTGCACCACGTGTACCGCCAGCGCGGTCTGGCCATCCTTGAAGGTGGTGAATTCCTGCGCCCGAGCACACGGAATGGTGGCATTGCGCGGGATGACTTTTTCCGCCAGGCCGCCCATGGTTTCGAGACCGAGCGAGAGCGGAATCACATCCAGCAACAGCCAGTCGTCCGCTTGGCTGTTGCCGGCCAACTGATTGGCTTGCATCGCCGCACCGAGGGCGACCACTTTATCCGGGTCGAGATTGGTGAGCGGGTCGCGTTTGAAATAGTCGCCTACCGCCAGGCGTACGTGGCGCATGCGGGTAGAGCCGCCGACCAGCACCACGCCGTCGATGTCTTCAATACTCAGTCCGGCATCGCGC
>JBDSCZ010000271.1:0-37832 GCA_039920865.1 Burkholderiaceae bacterium | reverse complement strand
CACACAACTGGCTGTGTTTTGCGCAGTGATAGGCATGTTTCTGGCGACTCCTGATTTGCCAGACTGGAAAGTCGTGATTGCTGCGACGGTCGGTATCTGGTTGCTGGCAGGGGCGGCATTCGCGGTCAACTGTCTGGTGGAGCGTGAAATCGATGCGCGCATGGCCCGCACCGCCCGCCGGCCGAGCGCCAACGGTGCCATTACGGTTCCGCAAACGCTGGTTTTTTCCGGCGTTCTTGGCGGTATTGGCATGCTGGTGCTATATAACCTGGTCAATCCGTTGACGATGTGACTGACTTTCGCCACTTTTGTCGGGTATGCGGTGGTTTACACCATCATTCTGAAACCGGCGACACCGCAAAACATCGTCATTGGAGGCTTGTCCGGTGCGATGCCGCCTGCGCTCGGCTGGGCAGCAATAGCCAATGATGTGCCAATGCAGGCATGGTTGCTAGTATTGATTATTTTCGTCTGGACGCCGCCGCATTTCTGGGCGCTTGCGATGTATCGGCGCGATGATTATGCAAAGTCTGGATTGCCGATGCTGCCGATTACCCATGGCATGGAATTCACCGGCTTTCACGTCTGGTTATATACAATAATACTGGTTGCCACCACCACTTTGCCGTATGCGGTGCGCATGAGCGGCTTGATTTATCTGGTCAGTGCGCTAATATTGGGTGCCATTTTTCTGTGGTACGCATGGCGGATTTATCGCCATTACAACGATCTGCTGGCGCGCAAAACGTTTACTTATTCGATTATTTATCTATCGCTGCTGTTTGCCGCGCTGTTGCTCGATCACTATTTACTATTCTGAACCCATGCGATTATTTCCTGCCTCACGTACGTTGATTGCCCTTTTTGCTGCCACCCTTGCATTGACCGCCTGCGGCGACAAACCGCTGTCGGCAAGATTACAGAGTTTGTTATCTTCTGACAAAGTTGCATTCCAGAATACCGATATCACCGGCATCGATTACGCCAAGGATTTTGCGCTGACTGACCATCATGGCAAAACGCGCACTTTGGCCGATTTTAAGGGTAAGGCAGTAGTGATGTTCTTCGGATACACCCAGTGCCCCGACGTTTGCCCGACCACCATGGCAGAAATGGCCAGCGTCATGCAGGAACTGGGGCCATTGTCGGATCGCGTGCAGGTGCTGTTCGTGACGATTGATCCGGAGCGCGACACGCAAGCGTTACTGTCGCAATATGTGCCGGCTTTCGATCCGCGCTTTCTGGGCATGCTCGGTGACAAGGCTGCCACTGAAAAAATAGCCAAGGATTTTCGTATCTTTTATCAAAAAGTGCCAGGCAAAGAACCTGGCACCTACACGATGGATCATACCGCCGGCAGCTACGTGTTCGATCCCCAAGGTCGGATGCGCCTGTTCATCCGGCACGGACAAGGTGTCGCGCCGATTGTCAGCGATTTGAAGTTGCTGCTGCAATAATCGATGCTGTGACGATGCGTTTTCAATCAAAAAAAAGCGCTCCGAAGAGCGCTTTTTAAAGTTAAGCCTAGGCTATCAATCAGATATACGCCGCTAGCGCACCTTTCATTTTTTTCAGTGCGACCGCTTCGATCTGGCGGATGCGCTCGGCAGAGACGCCAAATTCATTAGCCAGTGTATGTAGCGTGGCACCCGAACCATCGTCATTGGCCAGCCAGCGCGCTTCGACGATGCGGCGCGAACGGGCGTCTAGTGTGCCCAGCGCCGAAGCCAGCCCTTCCGATTGCAGTCGGTCAGTTTGCTGTGCTTCCAGCACTTTGGTCGGTTCGGTGCTGATTGACGACAAATAAGCAATTGGCGCAAATTTGTCATCATCGTCGTCGGTCGGCGCTTCCAGTGCGATATCGCGTCCGGTCAGGCGCGTTTCCATCTCGATGACTTCTTCGCGCTTAACGTTCAGCGTGCTGGCCAACGCATCGACCTGCGTCGGCGTCATCGCATCCAGGCCTTCCTTGTGGCTGCGCAGATTGAAAAACAGCTTGCGCTGTGCCTTGGTGGTTGCAACTTTGACCAGACGCCAGTTCTTCAGGATGTATTCGTGCATCTCGGCCTTGATCCAGTGCATCGCATACGACACCAGTCGCACGCCATGATCGGGATCGAAGCGCTTGACTGCTTTCATCAGGCCGATATTGCCTTCCTGGATCAGATCGGCGTGCGGCAGGCCGTAACCCAGATAGCCGCGCGCAATCGATACCACCAAGCGTAAATGCGATAACACCATACCTTGCGCTGCGGCAAGATCATTTTGATCGCGCAGACGTTTTGCCAGAGATGTTTCTTCTTCTTGGCTCAGCATAGGCAGGCGATTTACCGCTGAAATGTAAGCGTCGATATTGCCCAAGCTACCCGAGAATCCCAACGCAAGCGCATTATTGCCATTGGCGATCAATGCCGGTGCGACAGATTGAGCGGTTGGTATTTTCATTCTTTCTCCTCACATTGCAAATGTAGAAATTGCCCGACAGCATACAAAGCAAACTCTGACTCTATATTAGCACTCTCAGTAGGAGAGTGCTAAATCACGGTTCGCTGGTATCAAGAGTCAATTGCGTGTCAAAATTTCATTGCGGTCAGGCAGGTCATCGGATAATTGGAAAGTGTAGGTGCTAATAAGTTCGACTGATTTTGATATATCAAGATGGGATGATCTGCCGGCGCTATCGGTAAACCTCGAGTTTATTGTAGATAGCTGGGTATGTAGGTTTTATGTGCATTTCCCGCATAAATACAGTGCGGCTTTAAAAATACATTATCCAGTATATTTTCAGTGCAGCGTGCATTAGGGAAGCTGGGCCAAATGCCTGCGCACCGACAGGGTGGCGCCGAGCAGGCCGAGTGCGGCGCTGGTGGCCAGCAGTTGCAGCGATATTGATAAATCCAGCGCGGCAAGACGGAACTCCGATGCGTAGAGCTGGGCAAATTCTGCACTCGCATTGTTGAGCGGGTGCAATGCCAGCGCCACCGCGCCCAGCGCCAGCGCGCCGGCACACAAGCCGAGCAATGCGCCGGTATAGTAAAACGGACGATGAATGAAGGCGTCGGTGGCGCCGATCAGGCGCGATACCGCGATTTCTTCGCGTTGCGTCAACACTTGCAGGCGTACCGTATTGAACACCACGGCTATCACCACCACCGCCAGCGTCGCTGCCAGCAACAGCAGCGCCAGTCGCATCACTTGCAGCATCGCTGCCAGCCGCTTGACCCAGGCCGAATCGACTTGCACCGTTTCGATGCCCGGCAGCGCTTTCAGGCGCACGGCCAGATTGTCGACTGCAGTGGCATCGATATTCGACAGCCGGATGATGTAGGCATCCGGCAACGGGTTTTGCCCCAGGGTTGCCAGCGCATCGGCCAGGCCGGTTTTTTTCTTGAGTGCATCCAGCGCCTGCTCGCGCGGGATAAATTCGATTCGGGATTTCTTGCTGGCAAGCGGCAGCGTGCTGCGGATCCCGGCTGCCAGCGCCTGCGCCTGCTCTGGTGGCATATCAAGCGCCAGAAACAGGCTGATTTCCGGCTCGACCGCCAGTTGCTGGGTGACCGGGTAGATGTTTTCGAGCAAGGTCAGGCCGGCGATCGGCAGTGCCAGCGCAATCGCCACCACCAGCACGTTGAAGGCGAAACTGCCAGGTGCCTTGACCAGTTTGCGCAGCGCGTCAGTCAGCGCGAAGCGATGCTCCCTGAACCAGATCTTCATGCGGCCTCCTTGCGCCAGGTTTCTATCAGCTGCCCTTGGCGCAGGTAAATTACGCGCGTGGCGCTATCGAGGAATTGCTCATCGTGGGTCGAAATCAGGCAGGTCACGCCGGCGCTGTGAAACGCCTTGAGCGCTTCGAGTACCTGGTTGGCGCTGTCGCGGTCGAGGTTGGCGGTCGGCTCGTCGGCCAGAATCAGCTGCGGTCGGTTGACGATGGCGCGCGCTATCGCCGCGCGTTGCTGCTCGCCGCCGGACAACGCTTGCGGCTCCGCCTTGACGCGTTCCAGCAGCCCGACCTTGTCCAGTGCGGCCAGCGCACGGCGCTCGGCTTCCGCCGTCGATGCGCCGGTCACGAGCAGCGGCAGCATCACGTTGGCCAGCACTGTGCGGTCTTGCAGCAATCGTTGTTGCTGGAAAATCAAGCCTAGTTTGCGGCGCAGATACGGCAGGCTGGCACGCTTGAGCTTGCCGATATCCTGGCCGTTCAGGGTGACCTTGCCGCTGCTCGGACGTTCGATGGCGGCAATCAGCTTGAGCAGCGTGGATTTGCCGGCGCCGGACGGGCCGGCCAGAAATACCAGTTCGCCTTTGGTTACCGTCAGGTTGATGTCACTGAGGGCAGTGACATCGTGCGCATAACGTTTGGAAATATGCTGGAACTCGATCATGGTGTGAGCAGTGCCTGCTTGGCTGTTGTCGGGGATTATCGGGGATTATTGGGGGCTGGACTCAAATTTGATTCAGGTGGCGCTCAATCGAAAATCGCATCGACGAATTCGCGTGCATCGAACGGTTGCAGGTCTTCAATTTTTTCACCGACGCCGATGAAGTAGATCGGGATCGGGCGGTTTCTTGCCACTGCGGCGATGATGCCGCCTTTGGCGGTGCCATCGAGCTTGGTCACCACCAGCCCGGTCAGGGCCAGCGCATCGTCGAAAGCCTTGACCTGGGTCAGCGCGTTCTGGCCGGTGTTGCCGTCGATTACCAGCAATATCTCATGCGGCGCGCCTTCGCATCCTTTCGCGATCACGCGCTTGATTTTCTTCAGTTCTTCCATCAGGTGCAGCTGGGTTGGCAGCCGTCCGGCGGTATCGATCATCACCACATTAGTACCGCGTGCGCGCGCCGATTGCACCGCATCGAATGCGATTGCGGCCGGGTCGCCCGACTCTTGCGAAATCACGCTGACATTGTTGCGCTCACCCCAGACCGCCAATTGCTCGCGGGCGGCGGCGCGGAAGGTGTCGCCGGCGGCCAGCAGCACCGACTGGCCGTGGGCCTGCAAATGCTTGGCCAGCTTGCCGATGGTGGTGGTCTTGCCGGCGCCGTTGACGCCGGCAATCATCATCACCAGCGGCTGATGGCGGCCGAGTTCGAACGGTTTTTGCAGCGGCGTCAGCATCTCGATCAGGAGCGCACGCAAAGCGGTCTTGACCTGCGCGGCCTCGGTCAGTTTTTCGGCCTTGACTTTCTTTTTCAGCGCGTTAAGCAGGAACAAGGTCGCTTCCATGCCGGCGTCGGCCATCAGCAGCGCTGCTTCCAGCTCTTCGTACAGGTCGTCGTCGATCTTGGCGCCGACAAACAGCGTGGTCAGGTTGCTGGAGGTTTTCGACAGGCCGGCTTTCAGGCGAGCCAGCCAGTTGCTTTTGGTTTCCGGCGGCGCTTCCGGGGTGGATTGCGGTGCTGCTTTCGGCACTGCCACCGGGTTGGTGCTGGCGACCGGCTCCGGTGCGGGCGTTGGCTGGACTGGCGTCAACTCCGGTGGCGGGATTTCGGCTGCCGGCGGCAGCTCGGGTTTGGGCTTTTTCTTGAAGAAACTAAACATGGGGCGCGGGGTCTGTAGCGAAGGAGCATGCAAGGAGATACAATCAACCGCATTCTAACAGAGCAGACACTATGAAATTTCGACTTCTCGTTGCAACCGGACTGCTGGCGCTGGCGCCGGTTTTTGCACTGGCGCAGCCGGCCCAGGAATTCATGCTGAAAAACGGCATGAAAATTATCGTCAAGGAAGACCATCGGGCCCCGACTGCGGCGCAGATGGTCTGGTACAAAATCGGTTCGGTGGATGAGTTCAACGGCACCACCGGCGTCGCGCATGCGCTGGAACACATGATGTTCAAAGGCACCAAGACGCTCAAGCCGGGTGAATTCAGCGCTAAGGTGGCGGCGCTGGGTGGGCGCGAAAACGCCTTCACCAGCAAGGATTACACTGCGTACTTCCAGCAAATCGGAAAATCGAAACTGGAAGCTGTGATGGCGCTGGAGGCCGACCGCATGGCGAACCTGGTGTTCGACAAGAAAGAATTCGCCCAGGAAATTAAGGTTGTGATGGAAGAGCGCCGCTTGCGCACCGAAGACCAGCCAATGGCGCTGGTGAACGAAGCCCTGGACGCCACCGCCTTTGTTGCGCATCCTTACCACCGCCCGATTGTCGGCTGGATGGATGATCTGCAGCATATGACGGTGCAGGACGCCAAAGCTTGGCATGATCGCTGGTATGCGCCGAACAATGCGACGCTGGTAGTGGCAGGCGATGTCGATGCGGCCAAAGTGGTCAAGTTGGCCGAGAAATATTTCGGCAAAATTCCGGTCAAAAAATTACCTGTACGCAAGCCGCAGCAGGAGCCGCTGCAGCACGGCATCCGGCGCGTGACCGTCAAGGCGCCGGCCGAAAACCCTTTTGTGGTGCTGGCCTTCAAGGTGCCGACCTTGCGCGATGTGGAAAAAGATGACGATGTACATGCACTCGATGTGCTGTCGGCGGTGCTCGACGGTTACGACAATGCGCGCCTGAATGCGCAACTGGTGCGTGCCGACAAGGTCGCCAATGCGGTTGGCGCCGGCTATTCCAGCAATGCCCGCGGCCCGGTACTGTTCACATTGGAGGGCACGCCGTCGGCCGGCACCACCACCGCGCAACTCGAAACCCGCTTGCGGGCCGAAGTCGAGCGCATTGCCCACGACGGTGTGCCTGAAGCGGAACTCAATCGGGTCAAGGCGCAATTGATTGCCGGCCAGATCTACAAGCGTGATTCGGTGTTCGGCCAGGCGATGGAAATCGGCATCATGGAAATGACCGGTGTGTCGCATAAGCAGATCGACCGCATCATCGACAAGCTGCGGGCGGTCACTTCGCAACAGGTGCAGGCGGTCGCGCAACGCTACTTCGGCGACGATGCACTGACTGTGGCGACGCTGGTGCCGTTGCCGCTGTCCGGGAAGCCGGCAGCCGCTGAAGTGAAGGGGCTGCGGCACTGATGTGTCGGCCCGTCCCGCTGTGCCAAACGCCATTCCGCCCGGAACCGAAATGGCGTAGGTCGCGCACATCACAACATCAAAATAATTGAGAAGAATATGAAACGCATTTTATTTCCGATAGTGGCCGCCATCGGCTTCGTGATAAGCACTGGCGCTGCCCACGCTGCGCTGCAGATCCAGAACTGGACGCTGGACAATGGTGCGCGCGTGCTATTTGTCGAAAATCACACAATCCCGATGCTCGATGTCAGCGTCGATTTCGATGCCGGCGCCCGTCGCGATCCGGCCGGCAAGGCCGGCCTGGCAGCTTTCACCAACGCCATGCTGGCGCGCGGCGTGCAAGCGGTGGAAGGCGAGTCGGCACTGTCCGAGGCGCAGGTCTCGGATGCCTTTGCCGACACTGCGGCGCGGCGCGGCGGTGCTGCCAGCAGCGACCTGGCCGGCGTTAGCTTGCGCACCCTATCGAGTCCGACCGAGCGCGATGCCTCGCTGGCGCTGCTGGCGCGCATACTGGCGCAGCCGAGCTTTCCGGAAGACATCATCGAACGCGACAAGGCGCGTACCATCGCCAGTCTGAAGGAGGACCTGACCAAGCCGGAAGCGATTGCCGACAAGGCATTCTGGAAAGCCTTGTACGGCGACCATCCGTACGGGCCGCAAGCCAGCGTCGATTCGGTCGCAGCCATCAGCCGTGACGATGTGCTGGAGTTTCATCGCAGCCACTACGTCGCCGACCGGGCGGTGATCGCAATGATCGGCGACGTCTCGCGCTCCGAGGCGAACGCGATTGCGCAGCAACTGACGCAGCGTCTGGCGCACGGCGCCGCGCTGCCGTCTTTGCCGCCAGTGCCGATGGCGCACGCAGAAGAGTTGCGCATCCCGCACCCGGCCTCGCAGGCGCATATCCTGATCGGTGTGCCGGCGCTGCAGCGCGGCGATCCGGATTACTTCGCGCTGATGGTGGGCAATTACATTCTGGGCGGCGGCGGTTTCGTCTCGCGCCTGACCCGCGAAGTGCGCGAAAAGCGCGGTTTGTCATACAGCATTTACAGTTACTTCAACCCGATGGCGCAACCCGGGCCGTTCCAGATCGGATTGCAGACCAGCAAGACGCAAGCCGAAGATGCGCTGAAGGTGGTGCGCAGCACGCTGGCCGACTTTCTGCGCGACGGCCCTAGCCAGGCTGAGCTGAAAGCCGCCAAAGACAATCTGGTCGGGGGCTTTGCCTTGCGCATCGACAATAACAGCAAAATTCTCGCGAATATCGCCGCCATCGGTTATTACCGCTTGCCGCTGGATTATCTCGATACCTGGACTGACAAGGTTGATAAAGTCACGATTGCCGAGATCCGTGCCGCATTCGCGCGCAAGGTGGCGCTCGACAAATTGGTCACGGTAGTGGTCGGCGTGGATCGGTAAAAAACGTCCGGCGTTCATCGCCTAAAATTATACCCAGTGCTGTATTTATTTTCTCGCAATGAAATAAAGCGGGAGCAGTACTTTTTATCCATATACCCCTAATATTTTCTTATCCATGCTGCAGCAGAAAAAATATTCCGGCAAGACCAAACAGACGGCGCCAGGCCGGCCGCGCATCGGACCGGCGCAACAGGTGCGCATCATAGGCGGCCAGTGGAAACGCACGCCGCTGCCGGTGCTGGATGTGGCAGGTTTGCGTCCAACGCCGGACCGGGTGCGCGAAACGGTGTTCAATTGGCTGAATTTCCTGCTGGATGGCAACTGGAGCCGGTTGGCTTGCCTGGACCTGTTTGCCGGCACCGGTGCGCTCGGTTTCGAGGCTGCCAGTCGCGGTGCGTCCAGCGTGCTGATGGTGGAGGAGCATACCCCGGCGGCGCTGCAGCTCCAGATCACCAAGGACAAACTGCACGCCGCGCAAGTCAACATACTGCGTGGCGACGCGTTTTCGGTGGCGCACCAGTTGGCCGGCAGCACGCCGGACAGCGCCCGACGCTTCGACCTGATTTTCCTCGATCCGCCCTTTGCGCAGGAATGGCTGGCGCGCATTTTGCCGCTGTGCGGAGACTTGTTGTCTGAAAACGGCATCATTTATGCCGAATCAGAGGTCGCGTTGACGCAAGATGAGGCGCCCGAATGGCTGGCGCCGTGGCGAGTGCTACGACAGGGAAACGCCGGCATGGTGTATTACCATTTGTTGCAGCGCAAGAATTAAGCGCCCCGCAGCTTTATTGCTGTCAATATTATCAGGCATAATGCACGTTCAATTTGGCTGATATCTTGAGGGAAAATTGATGGTTATTGCCGTATATCCTGGAACATTCGATCCGCTCACACGCGGCCATGAAGATTTGGTGCGTCGCGCTTCGGGCTTGTTTAGCAAGCTGATCGTCGGTGTCGCCGACAGTAAAAATAAAAAGCCGTTTTTTTCCCTGGACGAACGGCTGGAAATCGCCAATGAAGTATTGGGCCATTATCCGAACGTGGTGGTCGAGAGTTTTTCCGGCTTGCTGAAGGATTTCGTGCGCCGCCACGATGCGCGTGTCATCATGCGCGGTCTGCGCGCAGTGTCCGATTTCGAATACGAATTCCAGATGGCCGGCATGAACCGCTACCTGCTGCCGGATGTCGAAACCATGTTCCTGACGCCGTCCGACCAGTACCAGTTTATCTCCGGCACCATCGTGCGCGAGATTGCGACGTTTGGCGGCGACGTCTCCAAGTTCGTCTTCCCTTCTGTCGAAAAATGGCTAAAATCCAAAATGGCGGTACCGGATCAAGAGTCTGATTGAATCGCAGGTTGCTGCGACCGAGGCCGGATAGCAGCGGAAATAAGGGTAAAAGAGGTATTTTATGGCTTTACTGATAACCGATGACTGTATCAATTGCGATGTGTGCGAGCCCGAGTGCCCGAACGAAGCGATTTACATGGGGCCGGAGATCTACGAGATCGACCCGGAGAAATGCACCGAGTGCGTTGGTCACTACAAGGAGCCGCAGTGCCAGCAAGTCTGCCCGGTAAACTGTATCCCGTTCAACCCGGAATGGCGCGAGACCAAGGAGCAACTGCAAGCCAAGTATGAGCGGCTGCAGGCCGAATTGAAGGCAAGTTAAGCAACAAGCCGCAATTTGCAGCAAGCTGCAGGTCGTATATGCAAACAGGACAGCCGCGCTGTCCTGTTTGCATTTTCAAGTCGCAAAATCGCGTCACAAAATTTTTAAAACGCCAGCGTGATATCGACTTCCTGGCCAATCCGCACCACTTGCGCCTGGCCCGGTAACAGGATCACGTTCATGCCGAACGTGATGCCGCCATCGACCTTGGGGTTGGCGCGGTAGCTGCGCAGTATGTCCAGCGGATCGTCGCCGACGATTCCGGTAATTTGATCGACCGCCGGTATCGGGCAGCGCGCACAGGGCTTGACCGGCTTTAACGCGGCTGCACCGATGCGCAAGCTTTCGATGAAGTCCTCTTCAAATGCAGTTATTCCATCAATCACCAGATTCGGGCGAAAGCGGTTCATCGGCAGCGGCGTGCGCCCCTGCGCCGCCAGTTTCTGGTTCAGGTCGTCCAGCGATGCCTGCGAAATTAGCAGGAACGGATAACCGTCCGAGAACAGCGCCGGTACATCGGCATGCGCAGTCCAGCGGCTGTTCGTGACGCGGCTGGCGTGGGGATGAAAGCGCACCAGCCGGCATTGCACATCTAAAACCTGCGAAAACCAGTGCGCGGTGAGCGCATCGCAATCGTAGGCGATCAGCGTATCGTCCCAGACCCGTACCTCGAGGGTTTGCGCATGCTCTGGGTCGGGCAGATCGAGCGGAATTTCCAGCTCCAGCATCCCGGGCGCGCGCAGTTTCAAGCAATCGCCCTGGATGCGCGGCGTAATGCGCGCCATCGCTGGATGTTCGCGCTGCGTCATGAAATTACCATGCGCATCGACCACCATCCACTCGCGGTCGTAGATCAAGTCGTGCATCAGTCCGGCAGGCGTCAGGGTCGCCTGCTGCAATGCAATCCCTGCGCAGGATTTGATCGGATAAAAGTGCAGTTCGGTCAATGTTGCCATGGTGTTGTCGGATTTGGAAACTCGGATATTGCGTTAATCGGCTACTAAATGGGCTACTAAATTGGCTACTTTTCAGTGTTACTGAATATCGCGCAGTTTCAGCGTATGAATGCATCGCGCCGGAGGTTGAATTCCTGCAAGGCTTTCTGCGCGTCCTGCATTTTCTGGCGGAATTCCGGGCCGCGCTGCAGCGCCAGGCCGACTGCCAGGATGTCGATGACGACCAGGTGCGCCAGTCGTGCGCTAATCGGCGTATATGGATCGGGATCGGTATTGAAGCTGATGTCGACCGGTATCAGTACCGTTGCCAGCGCGGCGAGCGGGGTGCCGCTAGGGGTCAGCGCGATGATGCTGGCGCCGCCTTTGCGCGCCAGTTCCACGCTGTGCAGCAGTGCGGTACTGTTGCCGCGTTGTGAAATGGCGAACACCGTATCGCCTTCTTGCAGCAGCGCCGCAGCGATGCTGTGGATGTGCGGGTCGACATACGCGACGCTCGGAATGCCGGCGCGGAAGAACTTATGCTGGGCATCGGCTGCGACAATGCCGGAGCTGCCCTGGCCGTAAAATTCTATCTTGTTCGACCGCGCCAATATGTCCAGCGCGCGCTGGATCGAATCCGGCCTCAGATGGTTGCGCAAGTCGAGCAAAGTGTTGATCGAGCGGCTGCAGATCTTGTGGATGAGGTCGGCTGCAAGGTCATCCTGAACCGGCGATTCGGTTGCAGCCGGCATTGCCAGCGCCAGGCTTTGCGCCAGCTTGAGTTTGAATGCATGCCAGCCGTCATAGCCCAGCGAGCGGCAAAAGCGTACCACCGTCGGTTCCGATACTTGTGCGTTTTTCGCCAGCGTCGTGATGTTTTCTGCGACCGTGCGTTCCGGATGCGCAAGCACCGCGAGCGCGACTTTCCGCTCTGATTTGGAGAGAGTGCCGAGCTGGGTTTGGATCGCGTCAAGCAGCACTTGGTTCTTTCACAATTGCGGCAAGACTTCCTCGCGCCACTGCAGGCCGGCGCGACCGATCAGCGCGCTGGCGGCAGGCGGTCCCCAGGTGCCGGCGGTGTAGGGTATCGGTTCGTTTTCGCTCTGTTCCCAGTGGTGCAGGATCGGTTCGACCCAGTCCCATGCCGCCTCCAGTTCATCGCCGCGCATGAACAGCGTGAGCTGGCCGCGCAACACATCCAGCAGCAGACGCTCATAGGCTTCCATGCGCGGTGCGCGGAAGGTTTCGAGGAAATCCATTTCGAGTTCAACCGGTTTCAGGCGCATGCTGTCGCCAGGTATTTTTGCCATCAGGTGCAGCGTAAGTCCTTCGTTCGGCTGCAGCCGGATCACCAGGCAGTTGGGCTGAAAGCTGCTGCTGGCCTGAGTGAAAATCGAATGCGGAATCGGTTTGAAACGCACTACGATTTCGGCCAGACGGTCCGGCATGCGCTTGCCGGTTCTCAAGTAGAACGGCACGCCGGCCCAGCGCCAGGTATCGATTTCGGTTTTCAGCGCCACGAAGCTTTCGGTGCGTGAGTGCGGATCGGCGCCGGCTTCGTCGCGATAACCGGGCACCGCGACACCTTTAATGTAACCGGCGCGGTATTGGCCGCGGATCACATCTTGTGCCAGCGTGGTCGGTGTAAACGGACGCAGCGAGCGCAGTACCTGCAGCTTGGCGTCGCGCACTGCGTCGGGAGCGATCGATGTCGGCGGCTCCATGGCGACGATGCACAGCAGTTGCAGCAGATGGTTTTGCAGCATGTCGCGCAAGGCGCCGGAGGTATCGTAATAACCCATGCGATTGCCCACACCCAGATCTTCGGCGATGGTGATTTGCACGTCGGAAATCCATTCGCGCCGCCACAGCGGTTCAAACAGCACATTGCCGAAACGCAGCGCCAGCAGGTTCTGCACGGTTTCCTTGCCCAGGTAATGATCGATGCGAAATATCTGCGACTCCGAGAATACGCAGCCCACTTCGGCGTTGATTCTCTTGGCGCTGGCCAGATCGCGGCCCAGCGGCTTTTCCAGAACCACGCGGGAATTCTGGTTTACCAGGCCGGATTCGGCAAGATTGTTACAGATTTTGGAAAACAGGCCGGGCGGCGTGGCCAGGTAATACACGCGCGTGATGGCCGCATCGCTGCGCACCGCAGCCACCAGCGCTTGATAGCTGTCGAGCGCATTGGCGTCGAGTTGCACATACACGATGCGGTTGAGAAATGCCTGCCAAGGTGCGGCGGCCGGTGCGTTCTTGTTGATGTGAATTTTTGCGTTGTTGTCGATTTCGCGCAAGAAATCTTCCTGCGACCAGTCATTGCGGCCGATGCAGATGATGCGTGCGGTGTCCGGGAAGTTGCCGGTAAGTTCGCATGAAAACAGGGCCGGGAGCAATTTGCGCATCGCCAGGTCGCCACTGGCGCCAAAAAGGACAAAGTCGAAATCGGTAAGAGTCATTTTGAGTTTCGTAAAAAATAATGGGTATGCCAGTTTTTATGGCACTTGCCGCATAGTTTAATTGCGTTGATTAAATATACTCGTACTAGTGGCCGATATACGCGGGTTCCGGCAGGCCCGGCACATCGATCCGCATCGACAGCAGGCAGCCGGACAGCGGATATTGGGCCAGTTCTGCCGCAGCTCGATTGTGTCGCGCGCTGGTGATGTACAGGGTGCGCAAATCCGCGCCGCCAAAGGCGATCATGGTCGGACAGCGCACCGGCAGCGCGATCTCGCGCAGGATTTCGCCTTGCGGCGACAGTCGCAGCAAACGCCCGCCGTCAAACATCGCGCACCAGTAGGCACCTTCGCTGTCGACCGCGGCACCGTCGGGACGTCCGCCATAGTCGTCGCGGCTCTTGTCGCTGGAGAATTGCCTGAAGACCTGCGGCGCGCTGGCTTGCCCGCGTTCCAGGTCGAATGCATAGCGGCGTATCAGGTGTGCGGTGGTATCGGCCTGATATAGCGTGTGGTGATCCGGGCTGAATGCCAGTCCGTTCGATACCGTCACGCCGCTCCAGTGCGTATGCAGCGTGCCGCGGTCGAGGCAATACATGGTGCCCAGTTGCAGGTCGCGCGGCTCGTACAGCGAGCCGGCCCAGAACCGTCCTGCCGCATCGCAGCGCCCATCGTTGAAGCGGGTGGTCGCGCTGTCGTACGGCGCGGCGGCAATTTGATCCAATGTGCCATCATCGGTGTCGAGCCGGAAAAATCCGCTGCGTAGCGCAACGATCAGGCCGCCGCTGCCGCCGCCGTTTCCGATTCCGTTGCGTGCGATGCAACCCGGCTCGGCCGGCATCTGCCAGCTGCTGTGGTCGCCATTTTCCGGATTGAGCCGGTGCACCGCACAACCGGCGATGTCGACCCAGTACAGTACCGCCTCATCCGGATCCCAGAGCGGGCATTCACCGACCTGCATCGGTTGCGCGAAGGCGACTTTAAGTGCATCCATCGATCACGCCCTTTGGATTAAAGCGCAGCACGGGCCAGCGCGATCAGGCCGTTGGTGGAGCTGTCATGCCGCTCCGGCTGGGCTGCTGCGGTCAGTTCGGACTGGATGTTTTGCGCCAGCACCTTGCCCAGTTCGACGCCCCATTGGTCAAAGCTGTTGACGCCCCATAGCACGCCCTGGACAAACACCTTGTGCTCATACAGCGCCATCAGCGCGCCCAGCGAGGTCGGGTTCAGCCCGTCCATCAGGAGGGTATTGCTAGGGCGGTTTCCGGCGAAGGTCCGATGCGGCGCCAAGGCCTCGATGTCGGCGCTGGCAATGCCTTGCACCTGCATCTCGGCGCGTACCTCGGCCGTGTTTTTGCCGCGCATCAACGCCTCGGACTGCGCAAAACAGTTAGCCAGCAATGCAGCATGATGCTGCGGCAGTGTGTGATTGGGTTTCAGCACAGCGATGAAGTCAACCGGCGTGATGTCGGTGCCTTGATGCAGCAATTGAAAGTACGCGTGCTGGCAATTGGTGCCGGAATTGCCCCAGATGATAGGGCCGGTCGCGATCTCGAGCGCCGTGCCGTTGGCTGCCACGTGCTTGCCGTTGCTCTCCATGTCGAGTTGCTGCAGGTATGACGGGAATAACTCCAGATCCTGCAGATACGGCGCGATCGACACCGAGCCGCAACCGACAAAGTTGCGGTTCCACAGGCCGACCAGGGCCAGAATCACCGGCAGGTTCGATTCCAGCGGGGCCGTGCGGAAATGCTCATCCATCGCGTGCGCGCCCTGCAGAAAAGCGGAAAAATTGTCGAAGCCGGTCGACAGGGCGATCGGCAGGCCGATCGCCGACCATACCGAGTAACGTCCGCCGACCCAGTCCCAGAACGGGAACATGTTGTCGGCATCGATGCCGAACGCATTGACTGCCACCAGATTGGTCGAGACCGCGACAAAATGTTGCGCCAAAGCCGCCGCGTCATTGTCGTTATGCTGCAGGAACCAGCGGCGCGCCGATTGTGCATTCATCATGGTTTCCATCGTGGTAAACGTTTTGGACGTGATGATGAACAGCGTGGTTTCAGGGTCAACCTGCGACAGCACTGCATCGAGGTCGTGGCCGTCGACATTCGAGACGAAATGCATGCGCAGGCGCGGGTGGGCATACGAGCGCAGCGCGCGGCATACCATCTTGGGGCCGAGATCGGAGCCGCCGATACCGATATTGACGATGTCGGTGATCGCTTTACCGGTGTGGCCGGTCCAGTCGCCGGCGCGGACCCGGTCGCTGAACGCGCGCATGCGCTCCAGTACCGCGTGCACATCGCTGCTGACGTGCTGGCCATCGACCTGTAAATCCGCCGACAGCGGTGCGCGCAACGCGGTGTGCAGCACCGCGCGCTGCTCGGTAACATTGATTTTTTCACCGGCAAACATCGCATCGCGCTGCGCTGCCACGCCGCGTTCGCGCGCCAGCTCCTGCAGCAGGCGCAGGGTCGCGTCATCCAGCAGATTCTTCGAGTAATCGAGGAGGATTCCGGCAGCTTTGGTCGAGAATGTCTTGAATCGGGCCGGGTCTTGGGCGAATAATTCCGCCAGCCGCCGGTTTTTCACCAGCGCATAGTGTGAGCGGAGGGCCTGAAACGCGCTGCTTGCTGTGAGTGGTTGCGTGTGCATATCTATCCGAAATGAGATGGAAATAATCCGACGAAATTAAACTATACCTGAATTGTAAGTAAATTTACTACGTAGTTTATCCGCCGCCTTGATGTATGGCATGGAATGGTTTAATCATTCTAAATTGCAATTATTCGGTATTATTTTTTTTGATTTTTTTATCGTGATACTATTTTTATGCTGGCCATTAATCAGAAAGAGAACTGTATTATTGGTAGTAATATTACGCAATGATTAATAAGGATTTCATGATGTCACTTCATCCTGTCGTATCAGCTGTTACCGCGCGCATCATTGCGCGCAGCGCGCCGTATCGCGCCGCCTATCTGGTACGGCTGGAGGCGGCGCGCATGCAAACGGTGCAGCGCAGCGCTTTGTCGTGCACCAATCTTGCACACGGCTTTGCCGCATTTCCGGCCACCGACAAGCTGGTGCTGAAACAGCAGAAAAAACCCTCGGTGGCGATCATTTCTGCCTATAACGACATGCTGTCGGCGCACCAGCCGTTCGAGCGCTTCCCGCAACTGATCAAGGATGCGGTGCGTGCTGCCGGCGGCGTTGCGCAATTTGCCGGCGGCACGCCTGCGATGTGCGATGGCGTCACGCAAGGGCAGCCCGGCATGGAGCTGTCGCTGTTCTCGCGCGATGCGATTGCGATGGCGACTGCGATTGCGCTGTCGCACAATATGTTCGATGCGGCCGTGTATCTCGGCGTGTGCGACAAGATCGTGCCGGGGCTGCTGATCGGCGCACTGCATTTCGGTCACCTGCCAGCGGTGTTCATTCCGGCCGGGCCGATGACTTCCGGCATGTCGAATCCGGAAAAAGCCCGCATCCGTCAACTGTTTGCGCAGGGCAAGGTCGGTCGCGATGCGCTGCTGGAAGCCGAGTCACAATCCTATCACGGGGCCGGCACCTGTACTTTTTACGGCACTGCCAACAGCAATCAGCTGCTGATGGAAGTGATGGGCCTGCACCTGCCGGGCGCCGCCTTCATCACGCCGAATACGCCGCTGCGTGATGCGCTGACGGTGGCTGCGGCGCAGCGCGCGGTGCAGATCACAGAGCACGGCGACGCGTACACGCCGGTAGGACGGCTGGTGGATGAAAAAACCATCGTCAACGCGATCGTCGGCTTGCTGGCCACCGGCGGCTCGACCAATCACACGCTGCATCTGGTGGCAATCGCAAAGGCGGCCGGGATCGTGATCGACTGGAACGATTTCGATCAGCTGTCATCGGTGATCCCGATGCTGACCCGGATTTATCCCAACGGCGATGCCGATATCAATCACTTCCACGCGGCCGGCGGCACCGGCTTCGTGATCCGCGAATTGCTGGATGCGGGCTTGCTGCACGACGACGTGCTGACCGTGCTGGGTCGCGGCTTGCGCGCCCATTGCAGCGAACCGTTCCTGCAGCAGGATCAGAGCGCGATGTGGCAGCCGGCGCTCGCCGTGAGCGCCGATCAGGAGGTGCTGCGTACTGTTGCCCATCCGTTTTCACCTGATGGCGGCATGAGGCTGGTGGCCGGCAATCTGGGTCGGGCGGTGATGAAAGTGTCGGCAGTCAAGCGGCAGCATCGTTCGGTGCAGGCGCCGGCGATCGTGTTCGATTCGCAGCAGGCGTTCATGCATGCGTACAAGGCGGGCCAACTGGATCGCGATTTTGTCGCGGTGCTGCGGTTTCAGGGGCCGCGCGCCAACGGCATGCCGGAGCTGCATGCGCTGACCCCGGCGCTGGCCAACCTGCAGGATGCCGGCCGCCATGTCGCGCTGGTGACCGATGGCCGCATGTCCGGCGCGTCCGGCAAGGTGCCGGCTGCGATCCATGTCTCGCCCGAAGTGCTGGCCGGCGGTCCGCTGGGCCTGGTGCGCAACGGCGACATGATCCGCCTCGACGCCGAAAGCGGCGTGCTGGAAGCGCTGGTGCCGGCCGACGAATGGGCCGCGCGAACCCCGGCAACGGCGGATTTATCGGCCAGCCATGTCGGCATGGGACGCGAGCTGTTTGGCATGTTCCGTGCAGCAGTCAGTGCGGCGGAGCAGGGCGCCACCACCTTCGGCCTGCCTTCGCCGTTGCCGACGATGGTGCCGGACCATCTGCCGGAAGTGCTGGAAGCCGAACCGTTCAACGATGAAGATAACCTGATCAGGAAACCGCTATGAAAATGACGCCGACACTGACGCACACACTGCTTGACATCATGCGCACCTCGGCCGTGATCCCGGTAATCGCGATCGACGATCTGGCGCATGCGGTCCCGCTGGCGCGCGCGCTGGTCGCCGGCGGCATCCGCGTGCTGGAAGTGACGCTGCGCACGGTGCACGGACTGGCTGCGATCCGCGCGATGGCGGAGCAGGTGCCGGAAGCGATCGTCGGCGTCGGCACCCTGACGCAGGCGTCGGAGTTTGCCGCTGCGCGCGATGCCGGCGCGGTGTTCGGCGTCTCGCCCGGCTTGACTGCGGCGCTGGTCGAGGGCGCGCGAAAGAGCGGCTTGCCGCTGCTGCCCGGCGTCATGACGCCGTCCGAAGTGATGGCTGCGCGCGAACGCGGCTTTCAGCAGTTGAAGCTGTTTCCCGCGGTGCCGGCAGGCGGCATCGGCATGCTCAATGCGATCGCCGGCCCGCTGCCTGACATCATTTTCTGCCCGACCGGCGGTATTTCGATCGAGACTGCAGCGCAATTTCTAGCCTGCAAGAACGTGGCCTGCGTCGGTGGTTCATGGTTGACGCCAAAAGACGCGATATTGGCCGGCGACTGGGCCCGCATCACTGCGCTGGCGACCGCCGCGAGTGCACTGCGCCGGTAAGTTTGTTCTTATACTGCGGTTGGGTATTTTTTAATCCGCTTTAATAATGTGCGTGAAACGGCATTTTTTACATTAATTTGCAGGAGTATGTGCGCGCATCGGGATTGTGCCGGTTCCGACCTTGGGTTGTTTCGCGTTTTTACGATCAGATCCGACCGCGCTTGAATTCGGCTATGAACGCTTGCGCCTGCTGCGGCGTGAGCACCACGTCCGGGTCGCCGTGGTACGCATATAAAAAAGGCGTGCCACCCAGGCGATCGGTCAGTTTTGCCGATAGCAGGAACTTTGTTCCCAGCGGAAATATATGGGTGTCAGTCAGGCGACCGGAGCACTGGACCGCCAGCGTGCTGGAATACGCCTGCCCCTGGATCGGCCGTATTCGCACCAGGCTGTACTTTCCGGTTGCGACTGCCGGGGTGAAGGACTCGACTACCACTTGTCTGTATGCGGATGTGTCACGTGTCATATCAAGTGTTTCCTTATCGTCTTGGATGCATTGCGTGCCGATGTTGCAGCCTGTGGCACTAGCCTATTTTACGGCCATTTTCGCAAGTCACTTTTATGCATTTTCATGCACATACTGGAGCACAAAATCACCATGAATTCTCGCGATATCCTGCTCGACTTGTTCCATGTCGCAGTCGCTGCCGCGCAGCCGGCACAACGCATGCGTTCGGTTTTGCCACCGCCACCGCGCGGGCGCACCATCGTGATCGGCGCCGGCAAGGCGTCTGCCGCAATGGCGGCGCAGCTCGAAGCCCTGTGGCCGACTGCGCTGGAAGGCGTTGTCGTCACGCGTTATGGCCATGGCGTGCCATGCAAGCAGATCCGGGTGCTGGAAGCCGCACATCCGTTTCCCGATGCCAACGGGATGGCAGCAGCCCAGGCGATTCTCCATCAGTTGGCGGGTTTGACTGCTGACGATCTGGTAATCAGCCTGATCTCCGGCGGCGGTTCCGCGTTGCTGGTGGCGCCGGCAGATGGCATCACTCTGGCCGACAAGCAGCAGTTGACGCGCGCGCTGTTTCAGGCCGGCGCGACGATACGCGAACTCAACTGTGTCCGGCAAGCCCTATCAAAGGTCAAGGGCGGACGGCTGGCCCGTGCCGCCTGGCCGGCGCAGTTGCTGACGCTGGTGATTTCGGACGTGCCAGGCGACGATCCGGCACTGGTTGCATCCGGCCCCACCGTGCCGCCGATGCAATGCGATGAAGCACCGCTGGAGATCCTGCAGCGGCTTGGCGTGACGCCATCGGCGCAGGTATCGGCTGCGCTGGCGGCGGCGCGGGTAGCTGCTGCGGGCAGCACGCCCGCGCACGACTATGCGCACTGCCGCACCGAACTGATCGCGACGCCGATGCAAAGCTTGCAGGCGGCAGCTAGGCGTGCGCGCGCGCTGGGTTTGCATCCGCTGATTCTGAGCGATTGCATCGAAGGCGAAGCGCGCGAGGTCGCCGTGGTGCACGCCGGTATTGCGCAATCGGTGGCGCGTTACGGCGAACCGGTGCGCACCCCGGCAGTGCTGCTATCCGGCGGCGAGACTAAGGTGACATTCGGCGCGGTCGCGCCGGGGCGCGGCGGCCGCAATGTGGAATTCCTGCTCGCGTTAGGTCTCGCCTTGCCGGATGCCCGGTCGATCCACGCGATCGCCTGCGACACCGACGGCATTGACGGCAGCGAAGACAATGCCGGTGCGATCTGGACCCCGGACAGTGCGGCCAGAGCGCGCCGCAGCGGCATCAATTTGGCTGATTATCTGCAGCGGCATGATGCGTACAGCGCTTTTTCCGGGCTCGGCGATCTGGTTGTAACAGGTCCGACGCACACCAATGTGAATGACTTTCGCGCCATTCTGATTGTGTCCTGAGCGGCGCAAGCCTATCGCACGCCATCTGATGTTGGCGGTTGGGAGTGCTCGCTTCTATTGACCCGGCACGATGAAGTCTTGATTTCATCGTGTCCCGTTCTCGCCCTCTCCCTCTGGGAAAGGGGTGGGGGTGAGGGGATCCAGTTCCAATATTATTCGTGCCGGATTTTTAGTTGAGAAAAAAACATTATTTTGTGGGGTAAATATTGCTTTGTTTGCGTTACAGCAAAAATCTCCTAGGCAATAAGCGGCTAAATGGGTGAGTGATAGATGCCTCGGGAATTAGTTGATCCAGCATTGAATTGGAGCAACCCAATTTGGCGCATCTTCATCAATAGTCAGTGATCGATCGATATCCAACCCCCAACACAGAGCAGCGTGTGACAGCAGAATACGGGGGACAGAGTATCGACATATTGCTGGGCCAAATTGACAGGGAGAGGAAAGAAAATGATTAATTACGCACGGTATCCCAAATCGCTGCTGTGGTTTATGGCATTGCTACTCACTTTTATTTTGACTGGATGCGGAGGTGGAGGCGGCAGTGGCAGTAAAGACAGTGGCATCCAGGTCATCAACCAGGACTCTGCACCCGGCGCACCGGGCACCATTTTGCCGGGCACTGTTCCATCGGGTACCGCAGGTACAGGTGGTACAGGTGGTCCCTCAGGAACCGGCGGCACCGGCGGGACATCAGGTGCCGCCAGCGGCCCTTCAGTCATTTCTTCCAATCCCACCAACGGCGCCACCAATGTTGCGGTCAGTATTGTCGGACCTGGCAACGTGCTGTCACCCAGAACAGTCAGCGCAACCTTCAGTCAAGCGATGAATCCTGCAACCGTTTTCTCCGCATTTACAGTCAAGGAGACGATTAGCGGCATTGGCGTGGCGGGTAGCGTCAGCATGAATGCCGCCAATACCATTGCAACCTTTACGCCTAGCGCGGTTCTGGCCAGCAACAGGCAATTCACGGCCATTGTCACCACGGCGGCAACCAACCCTGCGGGTACGGCCTTGGTTAGCGGCTATGGCTGGGCCTTTACGACGGGTGCGCAAAGCGGTCAGGCGCTGATCAACCTGGGAACTGCAGCCAGTTTCCTGGTGTTGGGCGGCAATTCAATCGACAATGTCAGCACTGCGTCCAATCCGACCAGGGTCAATGGGCAACTGGGCATCAATCCTGGCACTGCCGCTGCCGTGACCGGATTCACTGACTCACCACCTCCGGGCGGGACCGGCATCATTTCGACTGGCGGCATTCAGTTTGGTACTGCCGTCGTCAGCCAGGCCAAAACTGATTTCAATGCTGCGCTCAGCGAGGCTAATACCCGTACCCTCAATCAAGTCGCGGTGGGCAGCAGCGATCTTTCTTCGTTCATGGTCAGCGGCGGCAGCCCGGGCATCTATCCACCCGGCCTGTATACGTCCGTCTCGTCACTCGGATTAATTGCCGGCAACATGACGCTCGACGCCAAAGGCGACCCGGATGCGGTCTGGGTGTTCAAGGCAGGAAGCTCGCTCACGGTGGGCGATATCCGTAAAATTGTCTTGATCAACGGCGCCAAGGCCGGGAATGTCTTCTGGAGCCTGGGCAGTTCGTCGAGCATAGGAGATGGCGTCAGCTTCAAGGGCAACATCCTGGCGCACTCGTCAATTGATATAGGTACGACCAACGGCAGCACAGTGGACGGTCGCGTTTTGTTTGTTACCAAACTGAGACTGTTCTCCAGCACAGTCAATGCGCCTGCCCCGTAATCCTGCCGGCTGAATTTTTCAAACGCGCGTTACCGCAATTGGCAGGCATCAGTTGATTCACTGCAAAAAAAGCGCCGGAGTCCGGCGCTTTTTTTAATGTTGCAAGGTGTTGCCAGGGCAGTTAGCTGTTATTTGGTCACAGTCAACAGCGTGCGCTTGCCGCCCTTGTAGGTATAGAGCGTCAGCGTGCCATCCTTGATGTCGCCGTTGGCATCGAAAGCGATTGGGCCGGTGACGCCTTTGTAATTGATCTTGGCAAGCTGCGGCAGGTAGGTCGCCGGCTCGACAGAATTGGCCTTTTGCATCGCCGCAATCATGGCATTGGTTGCGTCAAAGGCATATGGTGCATAAATCTGCACCTCGACCTTGAATTTCTTCTTGAATTCCAGCTTGAAGGCTTCCAGTGCCTTCTTGTTCGCATCAACCACACCACCGGCCTCGGCACAGATGAGCTGGCCGTCCATCAGCGCGTCGCCAGCGAGTTTGGCGATTTCACTGGTGCAGATGGCGTCGCCGCCGACGAACTTGGCATTAATCCCCAACTGTTTCATTTGACGCAGCATCGGGCCGGCAACCACATCGAGGCCGCCAAAGAAAATAAGGTCAGGCTTCTTGCCCTTGATCGCAGTCAGAATCGCGTTGAAGTCGGTTGCCTTGTCGGTGGTGAACTGGCGTGACACGATCGTGACATTTTTGGATTGCTTGTTGGCGGCCTTGACGAATTCCGCGGCAATGCCCTGACCGTAGGCGGTGCGATCATCGATCACCGCGATGTTGCGGGCTTTCAGGGTATCTACCGCATAACGGCCGAGCGCGCCACCCAGTTGGCTGTCATTGGCAACCACGCGAAACGCCGTGTTGAAACCTTGCTGGGTGTATTTCGGATTGGTCGCCGCCTGTGAAATCTGCGGAATGCCGGCCATGTTGTAGATGCGCGAGGCAGGAATGGTGGTGCCGGAATTGAGATGGCCGATAACGCCACTGACTTTCGCATCGACCAGTTTTTGTGCCACGGTAGTGGCTTGCCTTGGATCGCCAGCATCATCTTCTGCCAGCAATTCGAATTTGATTTTGTTGCCGCCGATGACCAGGCCCTTGGCATTGGCTTGCTCGATGGCCATGCGGACACCATTTTCAGTATCCTTGCCGATATGGGCGATGCCGCCTGAAGTCGGTGCGACGTGGCCGATTCTGACGGTTTGTTCTGCTGCGACTGCATTGCCTGCGATAGCCAGCGCCATCGCACCCAATAGGGGAATTATTTTAGTGTGCATCATGAAAAATTTACTCAGTGTAGGGAATGGGATTGCAGCCTGCCTTCTTCATCGACGGCGCAATCGGTCGTCGGGGCATGCTGTGGAGCATAAATCCGCAATGCGGTCTGCAATACGATGTCGCCGGCGCCAGTTTGACGCAATGCAGCAAGGTTGACAAGGGTTGATGGCAGCCACACATTGTGGGAAATACTGCACCAAACGTTGCAAGTACGACGTTCCGGGCGAATAAACTCCGGTCCTGCCGCGGTCTATGGGTTTATGACGGCGTGTCAGCGACACCGGATGCAGCAGGCGCTACGGTATGGCGCAAACTACCCATGTGCAACGCATATTGACGCGTGAATTCTGCTCCCAGGAAGAAAATTTGCGCAGAGTAATATACCCACAGCAGGAGCGCAATCATCGACCCGGCGGCACCAAAACTGCTGGCCACGCCGCTATTGCCGATGTACAAGCCGATCGCATATTTGCCCAGTACAAATAAGCTTGCGGTTCCCAAGGCACCGATCGCCACATCATGCCAGGTCAGACTCACGCGCGGCAGCATCTTGTAAATAACGGCGAACAGGACGGCAATTACACCAAAACTGATCAATCCCGATAGCGATCCCAGAAAGAATCCCGCATCTTTCCAAATCCCGCCCCAGTAGCGTTCCAGCACCGCCAGCACCGCGCTGACCACCAGCGAAACCATCATCAGAAATGTCAACACCAGGATCAGGCCAAACGACAACAGACGGGTGTGCAACAAATCCCACCAGCCGGATTCAAACGCGCTCGGCGTTTGCCATATATCGTCCAGACTGGCTTTCAATTCAGCGAACACGCTGGTGGCACCGAACAACAGTAAAACGGTCGCGATCAGCGTCGCCAGAAGTCCTTGCTCGCGATTGCTGGCGCTGGCAAGTACCAGCTTGATCGCTTCGGCTCCCTGAGGCCCCACCAATCGTTGCAGTTGATCCAGAATCTCGCTTTGGGCCGCTTGCGTGCCGTAAAAAAAACCGGCAATCGCAATCACCAGCACCAGAATCGGGGCCATCGAGAACAAGGTATAAAAAGCCAGCGCAGCGCCCTTGCTGGCGGCGCGGTGATTGAGCCATTCGTTAATGGCGCCATGGATCAGGTAACGCATCCGTTGCGCGAAGGCTGGCAGTTTGAGCGCTTTCATGCGTCTGGCCGGACCAGCCGCCCCGCCTTGCGGGCAAGTGGTGGCGTGTTGATGCGGCGATGGCGTGCAAAAAAATCCAGCATCATCTTGCTGGCATCCGGCCCGGCCGAGGAATTGAATGCAAGGCTGCCGTCGCCACCGCTCCACGCATGCTCCAGGTGTGCAATCCGGGCCACTCTCAACAGCAATTTCTTGCGCAGGTAAAAGTCGCCGATTTCATACGCCCGGCCCGGATTGCGGCTGCCAACCCGCCCGGCAGGCTTGGCCACGATCGGCGCACCAGACTCTGCTGCCAGGCGATTCAACAACAGGCATTGTTGTACCAACTGGGTCTGGTTGATCGGGCGAACTATTCTATCGCCCTGTCCGTGAATCAAAATGGTCGGCATCGCAGGAAACGCAGGTGATTTGTGCAAGACTTCAGCGATGGCAGTGCCGACGCGGCTGTGCGCGCCATGCTGCATCACGCCGTAGGCGCTGATCGGATTATGCCCGGCACCAAACATCGGCCCCGAATGCAGCCCGACCGCGGCAATCAAATGCGGATGATTCAGCGCCACAATATTGGCCATCGCGGCACCGGCCGACATCCCGCAAATATAAATGCGCGACCTGTCGATCGGGTATTTTGCAGCCACTTTTTCTATCATCCCCGCGATCATCGTTACGTCGCCGCCGCCGTCTTGCGTCGCCTTGTCATACCAGTGCCAGCAGCGGTTCGGATGCGCGCGCAAGGATTGCTGCGGATATAGCACTGCGTAACCTTTTTGCTCGGCGAGCTGATTCATCCGCGTGCCTTGCGAGAATTGCGTCGCCGTTTGTTCGCAGCCGTGCAGCATCACGATCAAGGGCCAGGCTTCTTTCTCGTGCTGGCCTTGCGCCGGAGGTGCTGGAAATCGATCGGGAAGATACAAGTAGTAACTCATCCGCCGCGCCGCCAGCGTTGCGCCATCGGCCAACGGGGAATAATAGGACGCCAGCCAATTGCCGGGTAAGCGCGCCGATCCGGCATCTGTTTTTAACTTGGTTTGGGCCGCCGGCGCGCGCGCCTTAGTCTTGCTTGCTGGTGCGCTGCTCACTAGCGACGCGGCCGGCCGCTTGACTGGCCTCAGTCTGGGCTTGGCTTTTGGTTTTACCTTGGGTTTTGGCTTGGCCAGCAGGTTCTTGATCAATTTGGTGGCTTGGCTCTGCTGTGCTTTTCCGGCACGCACCAAGCTGCGCATCCAGAGGCGGCTCAGGCCCTTTAACATGGGCGTCGCGCACTCGCGATCGAATGCCGGCGCAGCGTTGCATTCACGAACATTGTGCACCCGCTATGCGGACTTTCAAGCAAAAACGTTATCATCATTACCTCCATTTTTATGTTGAAGCTTACCAGCGAAAGTGGAAGGATTCAGTGCGTTTGCGCACATGCAGGCGGCTGACAGAAAAAGATTTCTCGTTGCAATAATGTCTGCCACATTTTTCAGATCAATACACTGCGACTTCAATTTTTTACTGTTCGCAAGCGCACAGACTCGAGATGGCAGCAGGCGCACTTTAATGCCATGCGCGACGCACTGTTTGTGATGCCGTAACCGGCTTTGACGCTTGACACCGCCAATAAACGTTGCATACTTATTACGGTATTAATGTGTATTAAAAAGTGCGTTCGACCTAAACGGCGTTGGAATGCTCTGTATCAATTTCGACAACGCTGAACTTAATGCAGCTGAAAGGAGATCACCATGTATATAGGCCTCGGAACTATCGTACTTATAATTATTTTGGTCCTCATTTTCACATAAGGGGGTTTGGATATCGATGGCGAATCCCTGCGACGTGTCACAAGCCAACCGGAAGTCAAAAACGGCGCAGGCAATATCCTGTTGTGACTCTGAATGCCAATGCCGGTTGCCATACGAGCACATGTCTTTGATTTGCCATCTGCTGCTCAAAAACTTGCCGGCAGCAATTCTTGCTGAAAAATATACTGCAAAGTGTATTTTTAGATACGTGAATAAATAAAGCGGGAGTGATGGTGTATTTGCATATACCCCCGTGTTTATGGGAATATGAGGCGCTAGACTGATGCCTGGCGCGAGCGCCTGCGGCATCGGATGTGCAGTGCTTGACGAAACTGACCTGCAGGTCGAAATGACGGTCTGCAAGTCAGGGTGCTAACGGTAAATGAACATGACAACGGGTATTGCCATTTCCGTCGATCTTGATAAATTCAGCGATGGTCCGCGCTTGCTGGCGGATGTCGGCGGCACCAATGCGCGCTTCGCGCTGGAGACTGCGCCCGGACATTTTGAGGCGGTGTGCGTACTGCCTAGCAAAAATTATCCAACTTTGCAGGATGCTTTGATGGCCTATCTGGCCAGCCCTGCAGCACAAACTGCAGGTGCACGTTATGCGCAGCATGCAGCCATCGCGATCGCCAATCCGGTCGTCGGCGATATCGTGAAGATGACCAACCATCAATGGACTTTCTCGATTGAAGCTCTGCGCACCGCGCTGGGCCTCGACACGCTGCTGGTGGTGAACGACTTCACCGCACTGGCGATGGCGCTACCGCATTTGTCGCCTGAGCAGCGGGTCGCGGTCGGTGGCGGCACGCCGCGCCCGGATAGCGTGATCGGGCTAATCGGTGCCGGCACCGGGCTGGGCGTATCCGGCATGATCCCGGCTGGAGAACGCTGGATTGCGCTTGCCAGCGAAGGCGGTCATGTCAACTTCTCTCCCTGCGACGAGCGGGAGATCGATCTGCTGCGCTTTGCCTGGCGTGAATTTTCGCACGTGTCCGTCGAACGCTTTCTCTCCGGTTCGGGGCTGGAGCTGATCTACCGGGCGCTGGCCGGTCGCGCCGGCAAGGTCGATGCCGAACCGCTAGCCGCAGCCGAAGTGACGCGCGGCGCGCTGGATGGTTCCTGTGCCATTTGCGCAGAAACGGTCGAGTGTTTCTGCGCGATGCTGGGTACGGTGGCCGGCAATGTCGCGATCACGCTGGGTGCGCTGGGCGGGATGTATATCGGTGGCGGCATCGTGCCGCGCCTCGGGCATCTGTTCGCAGCGTCGCCATTTCGCCGTCGCTTCGAGCAAAAGGGGCGATTCTCCCGCTACATGGAGCAGATCCCGACCTACGTCATTACTGCCGAATATCCGGCATTCCAGGGTGTCTCTGCGATTCTGGCCGCGCAGCTTAAAACAGCCCATGTCGGCGCTCCGAGAGTGGAGCCGATCCGGTAAGCCGGAAACAAAAAAAGCCCGGCAAATGCCTGGCTTTTTTCGGTGCCTCCCGAAATTTTTGAAACATCAGGAAATCGTCTGAAGCAAGCGGTTCGCTTCAGACGTTGAACAAGAAATTCAATACGTCGCCATCCTTGACTACGTAATCCTTGCCCTCGGCGCGCATCTTGCCCGCTTCCTTGGCGCCGGCTTCACCTTTGTAGGTAATGAAGTCTTCATAGGCAATGGTCTGGGCGCGGATGTAGCCGCGTTCGAAATCGGTGTGGATCACGCCGGCTGCCTGCGGTCCGGTGTCGCCCGCGTGGATGGTCCAGGCGCGCACTTCCTTCACGCCCGCGGTGAAGTAGGTCTGCAGGCCGAGCAGCTTGTAGGCAGCACGGATCAGGCGATCAAGACCAGGCTCTTCCAGCCCCATGTCGCCCAGGAAAGCAGCTTTGTCTTCTTCTTCGAGATCGGCAATTTCAGCTTCGATCGACGCACAAATCGCGACGATAGGTGCGTTTTGTGATGCCGCATAGGTAGTCAGCTGGTCCAACAACGGATTGTTGGTGAAGCCGGTATCGGACACGTTGGCTACATACATCGCCGGTTTGGCGGTGATCAGGCACAGCGGCTTGATCAGCAGCATTTCATCCGCACTCAAGCCCAGGGCGCGCACCGGTTCGGCTTCGTTCAGGTGCGGCATGATGCGCTCCAGCAGCTCGACCAGCTTGGCCGCATCCTTGTCGCCGGACCGGGCTTTCTTGTGTTCACGATGGATCGCTTTTTCGACGGTAGCCATGTCGGCCAGCGCCAGTTCGGTCTGGATCACTTCAATGTCGTCCAGCGGGCTGATCTTGCCGGCAACGTGGATCACGTTGTCGTCTTCGAAGCAGCGCACCACGTTGACGATGGCGTCGGTTTCGCGGATGTGGGCCAGAAACTGATTGCCCAGACCTTCGCCCTTGGATGCGCCAGCTACCAGACCGGCGATGTCGACGAACTCGACAATTGCATTCTGCACCCGTTGCGGCTTGACGATGGCCGACAGCGCAACCAGGCGTGGATCGGGCACTTCGACTACGCCGACATTGGGTTCGATGGTGCAAAACGGATAGTTCTCGGCCGGGATGCCGGCTTTGGTGAGCGCGTTGAAGAGTGTGGATTTGCCGACGTTAGGCAGGCCTACGATGCCGCATTGGAGACTCATGATATGTGCTTTGCAAATGAAATTAACCTGCCATTTTAACGGATGCGGGTGGTGGATTGATTTGCCAGCAGACTCGCACTGGGCGGCCGCATCAAAAAATGCACTTTTAATGGGAAGAGTGGGATGCCTATTTCGGTCTGTTCCGCGCGCAATGTGGTTCCATTCCAATTGAGACCGCACGCTGCAACGCATAGGGAGCTTGAGCCAACAGCGGCCTGCATCTATCCATATCTATTTCGGCGGCGGCTTAGGCGTCACCCGCCACACGACATTGCCGACATCGTCCGCCACCAGCAGGGCGCCGGTGCGGTCAACCGCGACGCCCACCGGCCGGCCCAGTGCATTGCCATCCGCGCTGAGAAAGCCGGTCAGCACATCCTGCGGCGGACCGGCCGGGCGTCCCTCGGCAAACGGGACAAAAATCACCTTGTAGCCGCTGTGCGGCTTGCGGTTCCATGATCCGTGCTGGCCGATGAATGCGCCGCCCGCATAGCGCTTCGGCAGCAGCTTTGCATCATAAAAAATCAGCCCGAGCGAAGCGGTATGGGCGCCCAGCGCATAATCCGGCGCAATCGCCTTGACCACCAGATCGGGCCGCTGAGGCTTCACCCGGTTGTCGACATGCTGGCCGTAATAGCTGTACGGCCAGCCGTAAAATCCGCCGTCCTGCACCGAAGTCATGTAATCCGGCACCAGATCGCTGCCGATTTCGTCGCGTTCATTGACCGCAGCCCACAGCGCGCCGCTGTGCGGCTGCCAGGCCAGTCCGTTCGGATTGCGCAAGCCGGAAGCGAACACCCGCGAGCGTCCAGTGGCGAGCTCGATTTGGTGGATGGCGGCGCGGCCGGTCTCGTTTTCGATGCCGTTTTCGCCGACGTTGCTGTTCGAGCCGACCGTCACGTACAGATGCGCGCCATCACGGCTGGCGATCAGATCCTTGGTCCAGTGATGGTTGATTTTTCCGGCTGGCAGGTCGATCACCTTGACCCCTGGCGCGGTGATCTGGGTGTCTCCGGTTCGATACGGAAAGCGTAGCAGCGCATCGGTATTGGCAACATAAAAATCGTTGCCGATCAAGGCCATGCCGAACGGCGAATGCAAGCCTTGCAGGAAGACGGTACGGGTTTTTGCGATCCCGTTTTGGTCGAAGCCGCGCAGCAGCGTGATGCGGTCGGCGCTGGGCACGCCGGCGCCAGCGGACTTCATTACCCGCTGCTTGATCCAGCCCATGATGCCGCTGCCGGCATCATGCTCGGCCGGTGCGTTGGTCTCTGCCACCAGTACATCGCCGTTGGGCAGCACGTGCAGCATGCGCGGGTGATCCAGGCCGGTTGCATAGGCGTTGACTACCAGCCCCACTGCTGCCACCGGTGTCGCACCTTCGGGCCAACCTTTTGCCGGAGCAATGTTAACAGTCGGTATCAAGGTCGGATTCGGCTGCGGCAAAGTCGGCTGCGGACCGAATCCTGCGCTCTCCGACAGTGTCGCCATTTCGCCGCAACCCGCAATGCCGAGCATCAGAAAGCCGGCCAGCGACAGTCCTACCGGTAATTTTCTGCTGCTATTGCCACAGGTTCTGATTGCGCTGGCAGCGCGGGAACAGGTTTTCACAATTCAGGATTCCAGTTTTGCATCCAGCGTGATCTTGGCATTCAGTAATTTAGACACCGGACAGCTGGTCTTGGCCTTGTTCGCCACCGTCTCGAAAGTCGTCAGATCTGCGCCCGGTATTCTTGCCATCAAGGTCAGATGAACTGCGGTGATCGAGTAGCCGTCGTCAAACTTTTCCAAAGTCACCGCCGCACTTGTTTTAAGGCTTTCCGCAGTCATCCCGGCCTCTTCCAATTGCGCTGCGAGCGCCATCGTGAAACATCCGGCGTGGGCTGCCCCGATCAACTCTTCCGGGTTGGTGCCGGGCCCGTCCTCGAAACGGGTGTTGAATCCATACTGTGTGTTGGCGAGAACGCCGCTTTGGGTCGAAATGTTGCCCTTGCCGTCCTTGAGGCCGCCGCTCCAGACGGCTGATGCTGTGCGTTTCATTGTCGTATCTCCTTGTGGTGAAAATGATTCAAATGATCCGGATTTGACTGGTAACTATTGACTGCCAGATAAGCGCTGACGTTAGGTGCTGGTGGGCGAAAGGCACGAAAAAATGGCAATTATGGCAAGTATTGCATGCGAAAAAACCACTGTTTGAATGCCGGAAAATTCTCGATGATAATCTATATTAACCGTGAGTATATTTATGTTGCGCAATGAATGTATGTGAGTGTTGGCATAAATATGGCAATACTCCTTGTTTACATAAACCAGCTTTGCGCTGAATCCGATTCGTGATTTTCGTGTCTTTCGTGGGTAATATTTTTTACGGTAACGGAGCTGCGTGATGTCAGATATGTCAGATATATTAGAAATTTGGATCGCCAGCGTTGAAATTATTCAGATTGCTAAATCATCCATTTGTTCCGATTTTGCTGCGAACTGTTCCTTGCCGTTTACTGCTGGGTCAGTGTTCCGATTCAAACCCCTGTCCCGCCACACTACCGGTATCGGTTTTGGCGCTTACTGAGATTGCGCAAGGTTCTGGCAACATTGGCTTGAACACGGGTTCCCGCTGGAGCAGAAAATCGTTGTCAACAGTTGATAACGCTTGTTCTGTCGCGCTCTTGGTTCGCTAGCGTACAGACCCTGAACGCGTCCGGGAATACGCTGTCCGATAGAAGAATGAGTCTAAGGAAATAGCAATGAAAATACAGATAGTGTTGGCAATATGCATTGCTTGTGCAAGCAGTACCGCATCGATTGCGGCGCAGCCATTTACGCCCTTGAGTCCCGCCGTGCTCAGCGAAACTGAGCACTTCCAACCGCTCGGGCTGAACACCAAAGGCGCAGCAATACTGCGCACGCAAGTGCTGCTGGATCGGGCGCATTTTTCCTCCGGCGAAATCGACGCGGCTTATGGCTCGAACTTGCGCCAGGCGATCGCTGGCTATCAGAAAGCCAGCGGCCTGATGGTCACCGGCATAATCGATGGATCCACCCAGGATGCGTTGAATATAGACACGGCACCAATCCTGACGCCGTACATCCTGCTCGAGACAGATGTCGCCGGCCCGTTTGCGCCGATTCCCGCAAAATTGGCAGACCAAGCCAATATGGCGTCGCTCGGATATGCCTCCGCTGCAGAATTGCTTGGCGAAAAATTCCATGTGAGCCCCAAGCTGCTGGTGCAGCTCAATCCCGGCAAAGACCTTGGCCGCGTCGGCGAGGAAATTATGGTGCCCAATATAGCGGCTGCCAGTGCGTTGCCGAAAGCGGCCAAAGTGATCGTGGACGCGTCGGACCGCACGCTAACGCTGGTCGATGCCAGCGGCAATACCATCGCCCAGTTTCCTGCCACTACCGGCAGCAAATATGATCCGCTCCCGCTGGGAAAATGGAAAGTCAAAGGCATAGCCCGCAACCCGGAGTTCCATTACAACCCGAAATTGTTCTGGGATGCCAAGCCGGGCGACGCCAAGTCTACGATTCCGCCCGGCCCGAATAATCCAGTCGGCGTAGTGTGGGTCGATCTGTCGAAAGAGCATTATGGCATCCACGGCACGCCGGAGCCCTCGCACATTGGCAAGACCCAGTCACACGGCTGCATCCGGCTAACCAACTGGGATGCTGAGGTGCTGTCGCAGTCGGTCGCGGGTGGCGTGGCTGTTTTGTTGCAAGAATGAATATCGGAAATAACACCGGAGCATTGCGATGAAATGGGCCATCACTTTCTTGATCGGGGCGCTGGTTGGCGCGATCGCTATCTTGATAGGTATTTCTTTCTACCTGAAAAGCGTTGCTTCCGAACCGGTGCCGGTGCCGGTTGCGGCTCCACTCCCGACCGTCGTGGTGCCGTCAATTGTGCCGGTTGACACTCCTGTGCCAAGCGCGATCGGGTCACTTGCATCCGGCCCGGCGGGTGCGCTAGCGCCAGCATATGCCGCTAGCGCTGACGCACCGGTGACGGATCAGCTGCTGCTCCCGGTTGCAGGTATCAGCGCCAGCCAGCTCGACGATACGTTCAATCAAGCCCGCGGTACTGAACGCCGGCATGAGGCGCTCGACATCCTGGCGCCGAAAGGGACGCAAGTGCTTGCGGTGGCGGATGGCAAAATTGCCAAGTTATTCGACAGCAAGCCGGGCGGTCTGACCGTTTACCAGTTCGATACCAGTGAAAAATTCGCGTATTACTACGCGCATCTCGATCATTACGCGGCGGGAATCAAAGAAGGAACCGTCCTGAAACGGGGCGACCTGGTCGGTTATGTCGGCACTACCGGTAATGCAGATCCTGCAGCGCCGCATTTGCATTTTGCCATTTTCGAACTTGGACCGGAAAAACAATGGTGGAAAGGCACGCCGATTAATCCATATCCGCTACTCGGTGGTGCAAAACACCCTTGATTCGCCAATTACCAGCTGCGAACGCGGCCGGTATCGATATGCACAAATTGCGAATCCGGATAGAACCCGACGCCGCCGCCCCGTAAGCCTAACGCGGCTTTGCGCACGCTGTTCAGGTCGCGGCCCGGCACCCGGATATCGATCGCTTTGCCTTCCAGGTGCAGGCTGTGTTTGGCAACGCCATCGCTACGGTCTGCCAGCAATTGATTGGTTTGCGGCGAGCGGTAACCTGAAATTACATGCAAGGTGTTTTTCGGGCCGACCTGTGCGCTCATCATTTCGAGCAAGGAAAGCAGGCGCGGATCGATTTGTGCAACTGTGTTCGTTCGGTGGTCACGCAACAAGCGGTTTATGTCATCCAGCGCATCCGGCAGGAATTGCCCGTCGGCCCAAAAGACACTGCTGAATGTTTCATCCGTGTGGGTATTAAACAGCTTCAGGCTTTTCTCGCGCGGATTGGCCCGTGCCGCGCGCGCGATCATCGGTGCACCAAGAGCGCCGACAAGGATTACGGAATGCCTCAAAAAATTACGACGGTTGATCATGGCGCATTCTGGTCCGATTTTGGTATTGTGCAATCGCCGATGCCTGAGATGGATCGCAAGGTCATTGCGGCGGCTGCACTGCTGGACAACTTGCGCTAATCCATCGACCGCTGACATCGGCGTGCTCATTGATAGAGTTTCCTTGCGCAACGCCGGCGAATTCAGTGCGTCCTGAAAATCGCTCCGGACTGGTGAAGGTGCCTGCCGCAGTGCCATTGCCCTTTAATTGAGAGCCGGTACAGACGTAGTCCAGGCTGTATTCGTTTCCGATCCGCCGCGCGTTTTTAGCACTGCATCCCGATTGATTCTGGTAAAAGCTGGGGGGATTTTTTTGTTCCGCCATTTCCTTGGTTATGCAAACCTTGGAAATAGCCGCTCCATCTTGAATCTGGGGCAACTCAAATCCATTTTCCCTGGCCAGGTTCATCAAATTCTGCATTTGATCCGGTGGAATCTGTGGCACTAGCCGCAGCAGATCCGAGGTCGTTGTCATTTCCCATAATCCGGGGCGCATGTTGTTTTCAGCGGAATGCGCAGTTGACGCCAGCAATGAGAATGCGAAAACAAGGGGAACAAGAATTTTGTGCACTGGAGCTCCTGTGGGCAATTGATATTGCAACCGTTTGTTGAGTACGTTTGGCCGCGTAAGTTCAGTATATCGCCTTGCGGCTGCGGGAATTTCCGCATCGCAGAAATCCTTTTTTAGCTGCATTGCAACGAAAAAGCCCAAAGTCCGGCAAGGACTTTGGGCTTTGGTTGATTTCAGTGAACTTCTGGAGACACCTTATCTGCTGTAGCGCGCACGGCGGTCGTTGCGCAGCATCCGTTCCACATCATCCCGCAACTCTGTCAATTCGCTTCGCAACTGTAGTCGTTCCTGTCGGGTAACGGTCCCATCAGACTTGAAGCGGGCTTCGAGGCGTTCAAAATCACGCTCCCTGCGGTGCAATCTGCGCGCTTCGCCTTGGGTTATGCGACCGGAACGAACACCTTCGTCAATCCGATCGCGGATTTTGAGTGCGGTGTTATCAATGCCGGGCGTGTTGTCGGACTGTCGTGCCGCGACGCGAGAATTATTGGCAAGTTTGTATTCAACTTCATCTCGCAGCGCATCCAGATCCTCACGTAATCGCTGACGCTCTTGCGCACTGGCGGAACCATCTGACTTAAAGCGATTTTCACGGATTTGAATTTCGCGTTCACGTCGATACAGATATTGTGCCTCAGAAGGCGTAATGTGCCCCGACGCCAAACCTTGTTGTATCCGTGCGCCAATTTCTTGCTGGGCCCGATTGATGGCAGGTGTACGCGTACCTTGCGCCATTGCCGGTGCGATGCCTATGCCCGCATACAAGGCGGAGATTAATAAAGATCCAGCTATCAATTTTAATTTCATATCGTTTTCCCATTCTGTTTATGAATTGACAAACAACGTATAGATATTTCGAGCGGAAAGATTAAACAGCGATATTTTTAATCGCGGTAGGGATTGTTCGGTCGACTGTCGAATCGGTTCGGTACGCCGTCACCATCACGGTCACGATCGAATCGATTTGGAATGCCGTCGCGATCCCTGTCGCGCCAGCCGCGATGGCGACCATTCCAGTCGCGTTGATGCCGGTCCGGCCTGTACTGCTGATCTATGTAGTAGGGTTGCGGCTGCATATAGACTGGGCGCGGCTGCATATAAACCCGGGGCGCTGGAGCATAGTCAGGTTCCGACTGTACATAAAAACCCGGAACCCCAATGTTGACTGAAACGTCAGCACGCGCCATGGCAGGAGCAGTAGCCAGCATCAAAACAGCGCCTGACAACAATCCTGCAATAACAGTTAATCGGCTTTTCATCATGACTCCCTTGCTTGAGTGATTGATGTATGTGTTCATTAAATACGAAACGGCAGTTTGTAGCTATGCAGGACCGGTAACCGAAGTAAGTAGATGTGTCTGCTTGGTACTGCGCGATCAGATCTGAGATGGCAGGCGTAGTGTATATTTTTCTAGCCATTGCGATGTAAATCATGAGCCGCTGTTCTGGATTTCTGCTGCAATCGGTGAAATTGCTCAGGTGGCAGGGCGGAAAATATTACGTTGCGATTTCGGAAGCGGAGGTGGTCTGGAGTGATGGCGCATGCTCAATTGGCACTGAGCCATTTGCAAGATGGGATCGGATGGAATCCGCTGTCTAGATTAGGCGGTAGTTGACACTTGGTTGACAGTCCCAGAAATGACAAAGGGCTTATGCAAGGCCGCGATCGCAGGTTTGCCGAGTCGACATTTTTGCTATGCTAGCGTTTTTCCACCGGCCGGCGGCGCTGCCTTGGCCGGCGGACTCAATTTACGGAGTGGCACATATGGCCTCGTTGCAAGAGCAGTTTTTGAAAGCCGGCCTAGTCGACAAAAACAAAGTCAAACTGGCCCACCAGGACAAGAGCAAACAGAAAAAGGTCGAGCGCCGGACCGGCACGCAAAGCGTCGATGAAGCGCGCCTGGCCGCGCTCGATACGCAACGCAAGAATGCCGAGCGGGCCCGCGAACTCAATACCCAGCGTGATGCGGCCGCCAGCCAAAAGGCGATCGTGGCGCAAATAGCCCAGATGGTGCAGAAGAATCGCCAGAGCAAGGGCGCAGGCGACATCGCCTACAATTTTACTTATGACAAGAAGATCGACCGCTTGTATGTGTCGGCTGCGGTCCAGGCGCATTTAATAGCCGGGCGCTTGGTGATTGTCTGTCAGGGCGGCGCGACCGAGCTGGTACCCAGGATAATCGCCGACAAGATCGCCGAACGCGATCCCTCGCTCGTCGTGCGGGTGAACAAGCCCAGCACTGAGATCGATGCGGACGATCCATATGCCGCCTTCCAGATTCCGGACGACTTGATGTGGTAGCACCAAAGCCAGCCTGGCGCTGCGCGGCAAGCATTTGACAAGTGAGTGGTACACGTCGGACAGGCCATGCCGGAGCAGGTGTATTGTTGGCGCCGACTACGAAGACCGGACAAGAGGACTGCGAACCCCAGAAACGACAACGCCAATCACGATGGATTGGCGTTGTGCGAGGTATGTTCTTGGTGGCCCGGGGCGGAATCGAACCACCGACACAAGGATTTTCAATCCCAGCAAAACCCCATTTATTGCCGTTGATTAACATGCTTAAATCCATGTAATCCCATAAAAAACAACGACTTAACGAAAATAAGTCCTTGTGTTGTGTTGATGTAAGTTGATTGATATACTTCAAATCTGGTTACATGGCGGTTACATGGGGAGTCTTTAGGCGATGGCAAAAGTAAAATTCACGGCTGGCCGGGTTGATGGCTTTAAGTGCGAATCTGGCAAGAGTCAATCTTTCCTGTGGGACACCGAAGCGCCGGGGCTGGGACTACGCGCAACAGCAAACGGGGCCAAGGCTTACAT
>JBDSCZ010000270.1:0-3968 GCA_039920865.1 Burkholderiaceae bacterium | reverse complement strand
ATTGCCGTCCATCGCATCGGATAATATACCCATATGTGTATTATTTTTACCGCATGGAATATATGCGCAATACGTATGATTCATCATATTTTTGCCGGGGTATGCTTGTTATTGCCAATTATTGCCAGTTATTGCCAACAAATAGGCTGAAGCGCAACTCTTGGCGCTACTGCCAGCAACACTAAGTACCAGCAGCAACAACCAAGGACAAGCATCATTATGAGTGCAAATTTCACCCAAACCGCCGCCTTCATCTGGTCGGTCGCCGACCTGCTGCGCGGCGATTTTAGGCAGAGCCAGTATGGCCGCGTCATCTTGCCGTTCACGCTGTTGCGGCGGCTGGAATGCGTGTTGCAAGCCAGCAAGGACAGCGTGCTGGCCGAAGTGCAGCGCATCGCGCCGATGCAGCTGCCGGAAGACGCGCAGGAAAAGCTGCTGCAGCGCGCGGCCGGTCTCGGCTTCTTCAACACCTCCGCGATGGACCTGTCCAAGCTGGGCGAAAAGGACATCAAGGACAATCTCGCCAGTTACCTGCAGAGCTTTTCGAAGGATGCGCGCGAGATCTTCGAGCATTTCAAGATCGGCGACTTCATCGGCCAGCTCAATGACGCCAACCTGCTGTACAAGGTGGTGCAAAAATTCGACAGCACCGACCTCAGCCCCGCCGCCATCAGCAATCACGACATGGGGCTGGTGTTTGAAGAACTGATCCGGCGCTTCGCGGAAAGCTCCAACGATACCGCCGGCGAGCACTTCACCCCGCGCGACATCGTGCGACTGACCACCGCGCTGGTATTCATGGAAGACGACGCCGCGCTGACCGGCACCGGCATCATCCGCACCATTTACGACCCGACCGCGGGCACCGGCGGTTTCCTGTCGTCCGGCATGGAATACGTGCATGAGCTCAACGAGCAGGCGGTGATGCGCGCCTTCGGCCAGGAGCTGAATCCCGAAAGCTATGCGATCTGCAAGGCCGACATGCTAATCAAGGGCCAGGACGTGTCGCGCATCAAGCTCGGCAACACGCTGTCGCACGATCAGCTGCCGGCCGACAAGTTCGACTACATGCTGTCGAATCCGCCGTTCGGCGTCGACTGGAAAAAGGTCGAGGCCGACATCAGCAGCGAGCACGCGGTCAAGGGCTTTGGCGGCCGCTTCGGCCCCGGCCTGCCGCGGGTGTCCGACGGCTCGCTGCTGTTCCTGATGCACCTGATCAGCAAGCTGCCGGAACAGGCCGAGCGCTCTGGCCGGATCGGCATCATCCTCAACGGCTCGCCGCTGTTTACCGGCAGCGCCGGCAGCGGCGAGAGCGAGATCCGCCGCCATATCCTGGAAGCCGACCTGCTGGAAACCATCGTCGCGCTGCCCAACGACATGTTCTACAACACCGGCATCGCCACTTATGTCTGGATACTCAGCAACCGCAAAAGCGCGGAACGCAAAGGCAAGGTGCAGCTGATCAACGGCGTCGATCTGTGCGAAAAGATGCGCAAATCGCTCGGCAGCAAGCGCAACATCATGGCCGAAGACGACATCGCCACCATCACCCGCAGCTTTGCCGCCTTCACCGAAGTCGCGCAGCAGACGCTGGACAAGGCTCTAGAGGTCAAGAGCAATCGCGGCCGCAAATCCGCGAATAACGATAAGCCGACCGCGCCCGCCGCCAAGACCTTCGCCAGCAAGATTTTCCCCAGCCACGCGTTCGGCTATCGCCGCATCACCATCGAGCGCGCATTGCGCACCTCGGCCCAGCTCAGCGACGCGCGGCTGGCCGAACTGCGCTTCGCACCGAAGCCGTTCAACGCGCCGATGCGCTGGATATTCGACCAATTCGGCGCCGCATGGACTGCCGACGATTACGGCCAGTGCAGCGCCGATCAGGCGCTGCTGATCCGCGCCAAACTGAAAGCCGACTTTGCCGAGCTGAAGGAAGCCCAGATCAAGGACCTGCTGGCCGCGCCGCTGTGGCAGGCGCAAGCGCAGCTGCTGCAAAAAGCGCAGGCGCTGCAAGCGATCCTCGGCAGCACGCAATCGGACAACTTCAACCTGTTCGAGCCCGCGTTTAAAAATGCACAAGCGCAGGCACAGACGAACGCCGACATCAAGCTCGACGCCAAAGAGAAAAAACAGCTGCTGGACGCGATCAGCTGGACCAATCCGCAAGCCGAGCGCGTGATCGCCAAGATCCACAAGGCCGGCACCAAGGCGCAGCCGCAATACGGCCTGTTTGCCAGCGACGCGGCGGAAGTCGCCCGCAACACGCCCAAAACCGGCAAGCCGCTGCTAAAACTCGGCGATGTAGTCGAATACCAGACCGACGGCAGCCTGCGCGAGAACGAAAACGTGCCGCTCGACCCAAGCCAAAGCGTGACCGCCAGCATCGAAGCCTACTTCCGCAAAGAAGTCGCGCCGCATGTGCCGGACGCCTGGATCGACGCGGCCAAGCGCGACAAGAAGGATGGCGAGATCGGCATCGTCGGCTACGAAATCAACTTCAATCGCTATTTCTACCAATACCAGCCGCCGCGCCAGCTGGCCGACATCGACGCCGAACTGAAAGCGGTGGAAGCCGACATCGCCGCGCTGCTGGGCGAGGTGACTGCGTGAGTAAAACACCGACCACCGGGGACGCAACCCCATCCGCGCCGCCTATTGACGCGGCCTTTGCCGACATCGTCACATTGATTGAGGGTGCGCGTCAGCGCGCCTATCAGGCTGTCAACACCGTACTCATCGACCTCTATTGGAGTGTGGGCGAATACATCAGCCGCAAAATTGAAACAGATGCGTGGGGTAAAGGCACAGTAACCGCGCTGGCTGCCTATATTCAGTTGCGCCAACCCGGGATGCGTGGATTTTCCCCGCAAAACATCTGGCGTATGCGTCAGTTTTTTGAGGCCTATCGCAAGCAGCCAAAACTCTCAACAATGTTGAGAGAATTGCCGTGGTCTTCCAATCTGCATATTCTGACCCGAGCAAAACACCCCGAAGAGCGGGAATTTTATCTGCGCATGGCGACGCAAAACCGCTGGCAAGTACGCGAAGTAGCGCGGCAGATCGATAGCCACCTGTTTGCGCGATCCGTGCTCAATCCGCCAAAAGTCTCAACCGTGTTGAGACAATTGCAGCCCGAAGCCGATAATTTTTTCAAAGATACCTATTTCCTCGAATTTTTGGGTCTTCCCGCAGCGCATTCCGAAGCAGACCTGCACCGCGCCCTAATTAATAATCTTGGGCGGTTCCTGACCGAGTTGGGCAGCGATTTTTGCTACGTCGGTTCTGAATATCCGCTGCAAGTAGGCGGGCAGGATTTTGCACTTGATCTGTTATTTTTCCACCGAGGTCTGAATTGTTTGCTGGCCATTGAACTCAAGGTCACCGCTTTTCAACCCGAGCATCTGGGCAAGCTCAATTTCTACCTCGAAGCCCTCGACCGCGACCACCGCAAGGCGCACGAAAACCCGGCCATCGGCGTGTTGCTGTGCGCCAGCAAGGATGATGAAGTGGTGGAATACGCATTGAGCCGCGCACTCTCACCCGCCCTGATCGCCGAGTACCAGACCCGGTTGCCGGACAAAAAGCTGCTGCAAGCCAAGCTGCACGAGTTTTATGCGCTCAATGTTGGTGCAGGGAAACAGTCATGAGCCATTACAAGCCGTATCCGGCTTATAAGGATTCTGGGGTGGAGTGGTTGGGGAAGGTGCCGGAGGGGTGGGACGTCAAGCGTCTCAAGTACAACCTGCGCCATGTCACTGAAAAAACGGATCGACGTGAACGGCCGATTGCTTTGGAAAATATTGAAAGCTGGACTGGGCGATTCATTGAGACCGATACGGAGTTTGAAGGTGATGGAATAGCTTTTGAAGCTGGCGACATTTTATTCGGGAAATTAAGACCATATCTCGCCAAGGCGTATCTGGCCAATTCAGCGGGAGAAGCTGTTGGGGACGTTTTTGTCATTCGCC
>JBDSCZ010000269.1:0-10546 GCA_039920865.1 Burkholderiaceae bacterium | reverse complement strand
TGCTCTGGGATTTATGCAATTTTGTGCGTGCATCAATCCGCTGTCACAGCTGGATGCACTCCAGTAATTTAATGTAATTGCTGGAGTATATGTATAAATATATAACTTTCCGCATATAAAACAAGCGGTATTTAAAAATACAATAACCAGTATATTTATTCGCCAGTAGCCACCGGACGCGCCGGATCGGCGCACCATTCGCTCCAGGAGCCGGGATACAGCGCTGCGCCCGACAGGCCGGCTATTTCCATTGCCAGCAGGTTATGGCAGGCGGTGACGCCCGAGCCGCATTGGGAAATCGTCGCTTGCGGGGTGTCGATCAGAGCCGCGTATTCGGCCCGCAATTGGACTGCCGGTTTGAAGCAGCCGTCAGCATCCAGGTTATCCCTGAAAAAGCGGTTGCTGGCGCCGGGAATATGGCCGCCGACCGCGTCCAGCGTTTCGTTCTCGCCACGGAAGCGGTCTGGCGCGCGCGCGTCCAGCACCATGCTTACCGGATTCTCCAGATTGGCCAAGACTGCAGCCGCGTCGATGCTGGCAGTCAGTGCGGCGCGCTCGATCAGGGTGCCGCGCCGCTGCGCCGGAGCTGTAATGGTCAGCGGCTGGCCGGCCTGCAGCCAAGCCGGCAGGCCGCCGTCGAGTACTGCGATTGCGCTGTGCCCGACCCAGCGCAACATCCACCACAGCCGGGCGGCGAACATGCCGCCGCTGGCGTCATAGGCGACGACCTGGGTGTCGTCGTCGATGCCCCAGTTGCGCAGCGTCTCCAGAAAGGCGGCGCGCCCGGGCAATGGATGGCGACCGCAAAACGCGCCGTTGCAGTCGGTCTTGGGGCCGGACAGATCGTCGTCCAGATGCGCGAACTGCGCCTGCGGCAGATGGCCGGTGGCATAGGCGCTGCGGCCAGCCTCGGGGTTGGCCAGATCGTGGCGGCAATCGAGCACGACCCAGTTGGCGTCGGGCCGCGCCAGGTGCAGCGCCAGTTCGGTGGCGGTAATCAAGGTGGTGAACGGCGGGGTAATAAGCGGAGTAACAAGCGACATCAGGCGCTCCTTGTTGAAATGGTTTTCGGATTGTTCGGAATGGCTTCGTCATCTGCAGCCAATGCGGCGTTGCGGGCATTGTGGACATTGTAATAAGTGGCACTGATGCCGCTCATCAGGATCACTGCGATGCCCAGCCAACTATTGAATCCGAGCATGTCGCCCCAGATCAGGATACCCCACAGGCTGGAAAACACGATGCCGCTATATTGCAGGTTAGCAGTGACCAAGGTATTGCCGAGACGGTAGGCGCGCGTCATCGCGATTTGCGCAGCGGTGGCGCAAATACCAGTGCCCAGCAGCAATGCAATGCCGCGGCCGCTATGCGCATGCAGCAGCATCCCGGGGCTGCCGGTGGTCGCGAGAGTGCCGCCCAGGCCGGCGCACAGGCCGATCAGCGAAAAATAGAAAACAACCCGATATTCCGGCTCGCCCATCAGCCCCAGCCGGCGCACTTGCAGATATGCCAGCGCCGAAAGCAGGCCGGAGACCAGCGCAAACACGCTGCCGACCCACTGGTCGGCATGGATGCTGGGTTGCAGCAGCAGCGCCACGCCGGTAAAGCTGGCTGCAATCGCCACTGCAAAGCCCCATTCCAGATGATTTTTGCCGCGCCACCAGCCGATCGCGAACAGAATCACCGCAATCCAGATCGGCGCGGTGTAATTGAGCGTGACCGACATCGCCAGCGGCAAACTGCGAAACGAATAAAACCAGCACCACAGCGCGACCACCCCGACCACGCCACGCCACAGATGCTCGCCGCCGAACCGGGTGCGCAGCGTGCCACCATTCAAGAGCACCAGCGCCAGCATCGCCAGCACGCCGATCAGGCCGCGAAACATCACGATTTCGGAAGTCAAATACAGCTCGGACGCGAGTTTGACGCACACGCCCATGATGGCGAACAGAAAGCTGGCGCACAGCATCCAGAGTGATTGCATAGTTTAATAAGGCCGGAAAGAGAGCGAGAGTCAGGCCGTGAGCTATTCGGAATTAAAATCCGAATCGAACCTGAATCGCAAAGCCGATAGTGTAGCCGAGTGCGCTGCGGACCGCCTGATATCGAAAACGCCGATCCGGCGAGGTGCGCCGTGCAAATTAGACTACTGCGGAGTACCTGAAACCGACCGCAACGCTTGCCCGTGCCCCGTGCCCTGCAAGCCCATCATATTGAATTGATTTAGATTCATATTTGAATTAATATTGATTCATGCTGCCAAATTTCAAACGACCATTTAGCCAGTATGTCAAAAAAGCACATAAACCGTTGCAGCTCGCGATTGAAGATGCAGTCGAGGACGTATGCGCCAATCCAGACATAGGAGAGGCGAAGACAGGCGACCTGGCGGGAATATGGATCTATAAATTTAAATTCAATCGCCAGCAACACCTGATGGCTTATCGGCCGCCAACGGATGAACAACGTCACCAGGAGGTAAAGGTTGAATTATTGATTATCGATTTTTACCAATTGGGTGCACATGAGAATTTTTACGATGACCTCAAGCGGTATTTGAGGTCGGAAGGGAGTGCAATATGAATACGATGACAGCGGAAGAACTTTTTCAGGATCTTAAAACGATGCCTGCGAACGAGCGCGCCCGCTTTTTTACGCTGCTGGCCGTCAATGCGTTTCATGATGAAGATCTGAACCATGAGCAAGTGTTTGGCCACCTGGCCAGCGATGAATTTACTGCTCGGGAAGCTGCCGAATACCTGGAAATTTCGATTTCCACATTCCGGCGTTATGTGCATGATGGCAAGGTCAAGCCAAGTAGCGAACTAGGCCGCAATCAACTATTCGCAACGCCTGATCTGAAAGCATTTAAACGTGCGCTCAAAGACGTGAAACGCACGGGCCTGGCGACATAGGCAGCATATAAGTGGCTTCAAGGCTGACAAGGGGTGTAGTGCGGTTGAGAGTTGTGCTAATGAGGCCGACGATTGCAAAGACTTGTAGATGATGCGATTTCTCATGCATGCCAGGTAAAGTGGACCCCAGGTGCCAAGGTCCAGATACAGGCGATGGATGCGAATTCGCGCACCGTGGAAACTGCATATCTACTGGACAAAATCTACAATTCCGAAGACAAGAGTTTCAACAAACGTCTCACCTCGGTCTATCTACGGAAAGGTATCTATCTCAAGGTGGTCCGCTTCCTCGATCAGGTTAGTATTTATTTCGACGACGAAACTACATCCACCAACAAGAACGATGCGCTGGAACGCATGCAGACATTTATGGGCTCTGAGCAGGAATACTCCGCCTTCCTGCGATGGATGGTGCTCGACGACGAAAACCTCGAACTTTTGCTCCGAAGCTTAATTCCCTAACGGCGACTACCCGCATAATTTCGACACTGACTATTCGCGTCCGGAGAGTCGCTATGTCTGCTTTGGGTCGGTTGTTGCCAGACAGCGGTCGATTTCGAATTACAGCTATCGCCGCTGCATAGCAAACGTTCATCAGGCCCTCATCGTGACCGCGTCATTTGGGTCGGTTGCCACACCTAAATAATGTACACAGTCTGACTGCAGCATCCAGCATCAGCCAAACATGAACCAATACCTGCCTGTGCCCTGCAAACCCATCATATTGAACCATTTCAATGTAACGTCATGGATGAAAATTTGTTCTGGGCGATGTAAAACGAGAGCGAGAATGTAGTTAAAATCAGCACTATCAGCCATCTCAGTGAAAAACCATGACCTTGAAAAATATCTGGATTCTGATTAAAGCCGCGGCTTCATCCTGGGTCGATGACTATGCGCAAAGCATGGGCGCGGCCCTGGCTTACTACACCATGTTCTCGATTGCACCCTTATTGCTGATTGTGATTTCAATTGCCGGACTTATCTTTGGCGTCGATACCGCGCGCGACGAAATTGTCGGGCAGTTGCAGGGTCTAATGGGGCAGCAAGGTGCGCAGGCGGTGCAGAGTTTACTCGAAAGCATGAACAAGCCGGCCGAAAGCATCACAGCCACGCTGGTCGGGGGGATTTTGCTGATGATCGGTGCGACTACAGTCTTCGGCGAATTGCAAAATGCGTTTGATCGTATCTGGCGCGCGCCTAAAAGAAACAGGAGCGGAATCTGGAGCTTGTTGCGTGCGCGCTTGCTGTCTTTCGGCATGATCATGGGCATCGGCTTTTTATTGATGGTATCGCTGGTAGTCAGTGCGGCACTGGCCGCTCTGGGGAAAGTGTGGGGGCCGCTGTTTGCAGACTGGGTAATACTTGGGAGCACGATAGATTTCCTGGTCAGCTACGTCTTCATCACAACCATGTTTGCAATGATCTACAAGGTCATGCCGCGAGTGAAAGTTGACTGGGCTGACGTATGGATCGGCGCCGCAGTGACCTCCTTGCTTTTCACTATAGGCAAATTCCTGATCGGACTCTATATCGGCAAGAGCGGCGTGACTTCGGGATTCGGTGCCGCCGGTTCGCTGGTCGTCGTACTAGTGTGGGTGTACTACTCAGCCCAGATATTCCTGATGGGCGCGGAATTTACCTGGGCTTATGCGCTGACATTCGGTTCACGCAAAAAGCAGGCGTTGCCCGACGCAGCCCCCATCGTTCCTTCACAGGCGACGAAAATTCGACCTGATGACAGCATGATCGAGGCCAAGCAAGCGGCGATGGAGGAGGACTGCAGCAAGAAGGATGAAAGTGACACGCCAGCAGCCAAATATTAGAACGTGTTTTTTAATCCGGGCCGCGCCGATGAAGCCGAAAGTATTGCATCCCAGGAGAAACAAGCCAGCGATGCTACGGCCCAAGCGAAACCCTCCGATGCAACTGGAGGATTTGCCCAACATAGGCAAGTCCATTGCAGCCTATCTTCGGCGTATTGGAATACTCTGGCCCAATCAACTTGCCAAGCGTGAGCCGATTGGCCTGTATCGCGAGCTGTCAGAAGTCATGGGCCATCGCCACGATCCTTGTGTGCTCTATACGCTGATGGCGGCAAAACATTTTCTGGAGTGCGGTGAAGCCCTGCCGTGGTGGAACTTCACCGCTGAAGGAAAAAATCTCCTGAAATCGGATAAAAAAGGAAGCCAGACGTGAAGCCACGCGTCACCCAACAGCATGCGTTTGACAATGCCATCGGAAAGCTGGGCCATCCAACATTGCATGTAACTGGCCTGCGCGGTTTTACGCGCAGGACCGGTTGCCTGCCTGATCGTGCCTCATCCGGTCAGTTTGGGCGTTGGGACCCTGCAAAAATGCGCGCCGCCCGACTGCCGCATCCAGCATCATGCAAAAAACATGAACCACCACAATCCCGCCATCAAACCCGCCAGAGTCAACGCGAAAACCGGTCTGGCCGAGCGGATTTCTTCCCCTGCTGCTACGATTTTTTTGCCGGTTAGCATCGCGCGCACCAGATTCTCCTTGTGCGCCAGCGACGTCAGGATTACGGCTGCGATATGGATCACGACGACTGCCATCAGTACGTTTGCCAAGGTTTCATGGATTTCGGACAGCCAGTCGCCGCCGAGTTCTTCGTAACTGGCATAGCCGCTGGCAACCAGCGTTGCGGTGACGCCCAGAATTGCCAGAATCGCCAGCGCGCCGGCGGGATTATGGCCGACATAATGCGCAGGACGCAGTTGCAGCCAGGAACGGAGATAGGCGATGACTGCCGCCGGGCCGCGGACAAACTGGCTAAAGCGGGCGTAGCGCGTGCCGGCCAGGCCCCAGATCAGTCGGAACGCGATCAGCAGCGCCATCGAATAGCCGAAGCTGAGGTGCCAGAGTTGCCAGCGCTCGCTTTCCGAGGTCAGCCATGCGCCCAGAAATGACAGCGCGAGCGACCAGTGAAACACCCGCGTCGGCAAGTCCCACACCAATTTTTGCGCCTTGATATCGGCGCCCTGATTCTCGGTCAGGCCGGAGTGTTGCGTTTTCATTTTGGGATCCTGATGTTGTCTTCATCAAAATCGCCCTTTGCCGCTTGGGTATGGCAGGCTGCGCAGTTGGCGCGGCTCTTGATTGCGGTGCGCAGCCAGACATCTTTTTCGATCTTGCGATGCTTACGGGCGAACCAGGCGCTGCTGGTGATCCGGTTGTCGGGCGACGCTTCGGCAAATTTACGCGAACTGGCCGCGTACTTGTCGAGCCAGGCGGATATTTCTACTACCGATTTTTGATCGATGCTGGCATCAGTGCCGTAATGCTTCTCTAGCGCGTTCATGACGCCATGCCAGGATTTCGATGGCAGCAAGCCCGGTGCATACGGGATATGGCAGCTGGCGCATTCGGCTGCATACGATTTCGGCATGTTGCCGGGCATGCCGACGTCGTCGGCCAGCGCGTTGACTGACAGCAGCGCGGCGCAGCTTCCAGTGATGAGCAGGCGGGTAATTTTATGCATGATGGTGTCCTTGATTGATGTTGCTAAGGTTATTTGATGGTGAGCAGCCAGGCGATGATGTCGACCTTTTCCTGTGAAGTGCACTCGCGGGCCAGCACATCTTTGCAATTGCGCTTGAACCATTTTTCGGATTTTGCAGAGTCGGTGAAGCGTTCGTTATTCTCTGCCGGAGCCAGCGGCAGGATGCTTTTTCCGGTCACGATATGCTGGGTGGTTTTGTTTGGGACTGCACTATGACAACTGGCGCAACTCCATTCGCGCCCATGCTTGCTGGTGAAAAACTGCTGGCCGCGTTGCGCCGATGCTTTACCGGAAGATGCTTCATACTGCTGCATCATGTCTTGCGGACTTGCCGCCCAAGTTGCTGTGCCGAACATCAAGGTCAGCAGTAATAGAATTTTTTGCATTTTTTTCTCCGGTTGGAGGCCTGCGACAGGGTGCGCAAGCCATAGCCGGATGTTAATCAGCTGCTGCTGAACCGACGCTTATCGGCTCGTTCAGCTTTGGTTCATATTGAAATTGCCATGCTTGATTTATGAAAAAAATCCACTTTCTCATGTTCGCTGTGATGATCTCTTTTGCCACCGGCGACTTGCGGGCCGGCCATGATGATGACGATGAGCATGATCGTGCCCGCACCGCGATGACTGCCGGGCAAATCATGCCTCTGGCCGAGATTCTCGGTCAGGTCGAGCAGCGCTATGCGGGCCGGGTTGTCAAGACTGAGCTGGAGTTGCATGATGGAATCTGGATGTACGAACTCAAGCTGCTGCCGGCCAACGGCCGCCTCTACAAGCTGAAAATCAATGCGCAAACGGGCCGCGTCATCGGCGCCAAGGGCCAAGTACAGGAGAAGCACTGATGCGGGTACTGATTGTCGAAGACAACATCGAAATCGCCCGGCAAATCAAGGCGGTGTTGCTGGAGCACGGTTATGCGGTCGATCTGGCGCCTGACGGGCGCGAAGGAAAATTTCTGGGCGAGACGGAACCGTATGACGCGGTGATCCTGGATCTGGGCCTGCCGCAACTTGACGGCTTGTCCGTGCTGCGTCAGTGGCGTAAGGATCGGCACACGATGCCGGTTTTGATCCTGACCGCACGCGACGCCTGGACCGACAAGGTCGACGGCTTGAACGCCGGTGCCGACGATTATCTGGCCAAGCCGTTCGTCATGGCCGAACTGCTGGCGCGCATCAATGCACTGGTGCGGCGCACCCAGGGTCGTGCCAGCGCACTGATCGTGATTGGCGAACTGAATCTCGATACGGTGACGCAGAACGTCACTCTGGGCGGCTCGCCGGTGCGACTGACGGCGATGGAATACAGCTTGCTGGCCTATCTGGTGCACCATGCCGGTCGGCCGATCTCGAAAACCGAACTGACCGAGCATTTGTACGACCAGGATTTCGACCGCGACAGCAATACCCTGGAAGTGCTGGTGGCGCGCTTGCGCAAGAAGCTCGGGGACGACAAGATCGAAACGCTGCGCGGCCAGGGCTACCGGATGGTGCTGCCCGATGCCGTCTGAAACGCTGGCGCAGCCATGAGGTCGATCACGCTGCGCCTGGCGGTCTTGTCCGCGCTATGGCTGCTGCTGGGCTTGACGGTAGTCGGTTTGTATGTAAACCAAGTTACCACGCGCCAGTTGCGGGACGCTGCCGATGCCCGCATCTCGGCTTTGCACGACGCGGTCACCGCGAACGTCGAATTCGACGCCGCGGGCAAGATTCAGTTGCCGCACAGCTTACCCACGCCGGAGTTCGAGCAAGCGCTGTCGGGCGTTTATTGGCAAATCACCACAAACGGCAGCCTGCTGCGCTCCAAATCCTTGTGGGATGAAGTCCTGCCATCGCCCCTGCCTTCCCTCTCCCCCAGCCCCTCTCCCGCAAGCGGGAGAGGGGGGCGAAGTGCGTCGCTACGCGACTCTGATGTCGATAACGGCTCGCTCTGGAGCACCATTCAAGGCCCGCGTAATCAGGCTGTGCGGCTGCTGGCTCGCGCCATCACGCTGCCGGGTTTCAAGCAGAAAGTGTGGGTCCAGGTTGCTGTATCGCAAGAAAATACCGAGCGCGAGATCGCCAGCCTGCGGCGTACGCTGCTGCTGGGCCTGAGCGCGCTCGGTGCGCTGCTGGTGGCCGGCGTGTGCGTGATCGTGATTGCCGGGTTGCGGCCCTTGCGCCAGGCCAAAACTGCACTGCACGCGATGCGCTGCGGCCAGAACGCATCGCTGGCGCAGGCTCTGGCATGCAATGCGCCGGATGAAATCGCGCCGTTGTTTTTAGAAATTAATGCACTGGTGGCGGAGAATCATCAGACTGTCGAGCGCGCCCGCTGCTACGTCGGCAATCTGGCGCATGCGCTGAAGACGCCGCTCACAGTAGCTACCAATGCGCTGTCTTGCAGCACCCCGGATCTGGCGCTGGCGCGCCAGCAGATCGCGCTGCTTAACCGCACGGTGATCCACCATCTGGCGCGGGCCCGCATCTCGGCCCGCAGCGCCGCGCAAAGTGCACAAACCGGCGTCACTCCGCTGGCGATTGCGCAGGAAGTCGCAGCTGCCCTGCGCCGGATTGCGCCGCAGATCGCGATCGTGGTCGAGGGCGATGCAACGGTGCGTACAGCAATCGATCGCCAGGATTTAATCGAGCTGCTCGGCAACCTGATCGACAACGCGGTCAAGTGGGCGCACTCGCGCTGTCGGGTCGAGATCGGGCGCTGTCCGCCAGTTGATGTGGATTCTGCGGCCCGGATTCGCATTCGGATCGAAGATGACGGCCCTGGCATGGCCGATGAAGTCGCCAGCACGCTGGCACGGCAACGCGGCGAGCGGCTCGATGAAGCCCAGGCCGGCTCCGGCTTGGGACTGGCGATCGCCGAAGAAATCGCGGTCTTATACGGTGGTAGCATTGATGTTGCGCCGAAAGGCGCGCTGGGCGGGGTGCGGGTCGATGTGTTGCTGCCGGAATTCGGTGCGCCCTCCAGATGACTTTTCCGCAATGCTTATACGGTATTGTGTATGGCCCGCTCGAATTCCAAGAGGGACATTGTTCTTGATTTTCCAACTCGAAAGGTAATGATGTTGGCTGAAAACGCCAACTTCCTATCGTCTTCGCTTGCGCGCAGCCGTGTTGAAATTTGAGAACGTCCTGCTGTTCGATAACCGTCCGACACTGCTTCTGCGCGTCATGATGGTCAATACGCGTTTTCTGGAACGCCTGCCGTGCTATTCATGCCTGAAGAAATACAGTGCTACGCACAAGCCGACACCGACAAGGTACAGCAGCCACAACTGAGAAACGGCATAGGGATATAACATCAAGGCAATGCCGATCCATTTCGTGTTTCTGAGGGAGGCCTTTTTTCCGTACCGGTAAGCGGCAACACCAATGATGCCGAAAAGAAATAGGCCGATGAGATAAGCGGGACTTGGCAGCGAGAAGCCGCTGGTTTCAAGGAGTTGCAGTTCATCCATTTTATGCGCAGGCTTTCAATCGTTTTGATGAGCAATGTTGACACAAAATGCATCCAGCATTGCGTCGGTCGGATGCGTGATCGGCAACTTTGGCCGATCGAGCTCGGTCATGCCGCATCGATTGTATCGATTGTGGATGGGGCTTAATGTAGGCATTCCATGTGCGATTAACCGTAAATGCGAGCACGATCGCCGCTGCATTTGCCGTTATTGTGAACCTAATATAACGTTGACTGTAAACGTGACCATTTTTATGTGCGAGACATTACACAGGGCGTACAGCAAACTGCATCATGCGCAAATAACCCATCAACACTCTGGACTCCTATGAAAAAAATTCGTTTTGGCATCATCGGCGGCAGCGACCTGTACAGCATGGCAGGTTTGCAGTCGGTGCAGGAAATTACCCTCGAAACCCCGTTCGGTGCACCGTCCGACGCCATCGTGACCGGCGTGCTGGATGGCGTGCCGGTGGCGTTTCTGGCGCGACATGGGCGCAGCCATGCGCTGCTGCCGTCGGAGATCCCGTTTCGCGCCAATATCTGGGCCATGAAGCAGCTCGGCGTCGATTACCTGCTATCGGTGTCGGCAGTCGGCTCGCTGCAGGAAAACTTGGCACCGCGCGACATGGTGCTGCCGGATCAGT
>JBDSCZ010000268.1:0-1507 GCA_039920865.1 Burkholderiaceae bacterium | reverse complement strand
GGCGACCGCTTGCTGATCGATGATCTCAGTTTCGTCGTCCCGGCCGGCGCGATCGTCGGCATCATCGGCCCCAACGGCGCCGGTAAAACCACGATGTTCAAGATGATTACCGGAACAGAACAGCCGGACAGCGGCGAAGTCGCCATCGGCCAGACTGCCAGAGTTTCGATTGTCGATCAATCGCGCGACTCGCTCGACAGCGGCAAAACCGTGTTCCAGGACGTCTGCGACGGTAACGATATCATCACCGTCGGCCGCTTCGAGATGCCGTCGCGCGCCTATCTGGGCCGCTTCAACTTCAAGGGCGGCGACCAGCAAAAAATCGTCGGCAACCTGTCAGGCGGCGAACGCGGTCGCCTACATCTGGCGAAAACTTTGATGCAGGGCGGCAACGTCTTGCTGCTGGATGAGCCCACCAACGATCTGGACGTGGAAACCCTGCGTGCGCTGGAAGACGCGTTGCTGGAATTTGCCGGCAGCATCATGGTGATCAGCCATGACCGCTGGTTCCTGGACCGGATCGCGACCCATATCCTGGCGTGTGAGGGCGATTCGAAATGGGTCTTCTTTACCGGCAATTATCAGGAATACGAAGCCGACAAGAAGAAGCGCCTGGGCGAAGAGGGCGCGAAACCGCGGCGGATTCGCTACAAGCCGCTGACGGTATAAATTAGCAGCAGCGTTATGCGCGGCGGGTTGGCTTGGTTGCCAACCCGCCTTTTTTAATGTGGCTTCCTTCCGCTCCCTTCGTATGCACCAACTAGCCGCGCCGGCCAGCGCCGAAATCGAGATCAAGAAAAGCCGCTTTCTCGGCATGCTGTTTCCGCTCGCCAGTCGGGCCGAGGCGCGCGCCCAGCTCGATGCGCTGCATCGCCTGCATCCGGGCGCATGCCATGTGTACTGGGCACTGATCTGCGACGGCGACTCCGGCCTGGACGACGACGGCGAACCGTCCGGCACCGCCGCCAAGCCGATGTAAAACGTGCTGATGCACAAGGACTTGATGAACGTGCTGGCCGTGGTGGTGCGCTACTGGGGCGGCATCAAGCCCGGCGCAGGCGGCTTGACGCGCGCATACGGGCAGGCGATTTCGGAAGCGGTCAAGACTGCGGTACTGGTGCCAGTCGAAGCCCGGTGCGAACGACAATACGTGCTGCAATTCGCCGACGAATCGAGCCTGCGCCGGCTGTGCGAACAGCATCAGGTCGCAGTGCTCGACGCCGCCTACGGCGAATCGGTCACGCTGAAACTGCGCATGAAACTGCAGCAAGCCGAAGCGTTCGAGCAGGCTGCGCGCGATTTATTGCGCGGTGCGGTGCGTGTTGAGGAGTGCTGATGTGCAGCGCTGGCGGTTGGATCAGCAAGCCTGACTGTTCATGCTTGTCAGTCGTGGATGCTTAACGTAGAGCTAACCGGCACTGCGCGGCTTTATTCTGCAGCATCCAGCGACCGAAGCGAACGAGGTTGAGCGTCATGTTAAAGTTTTTTGTCTAGCAACCCTGATAGA
>JBDSCZ010000267.1:0-4367 GCA_039920865.1 Burkholderiaceae bacterium | reverse complement strand
GATCATGGAACTGGGCACCAGCGCCAAGATGCTGTCGATCGTGCCGCTGATGGCCGGCGGCGGCATGTTTGAAACCGGCGCCGGCGGTTCCGCACCGAAGCACGTCAAGCAGCTGGTCGAAGAAAACCACCTGCGCTGGGATTCACTCGGTGAATTCCTGGCGCTGGCGGTGTCGCTGGAAGACCTCGGCATCAAGACCGGCAACAACAAGGCCAAGATCCTGGCGAAGACGCTGGATGATGCGACCGGCAAGTTGCTCGATAATAACAAGTCGCCATCACCACGCACCGGCGAACTCGATAACCGCGGCAGCCAGTTTTATCTGTCGATGTACTGGGCGCAGGCCCTGGCGCAACAGACCGACGACGCCGAACTGCAGGCGCATTTTGCGCCGTTGGCAAAAACGCTGACCGAGAATGAAGAGAAGATCGCGGCCGAGCTCAAGGCAGTGCAGGGCAAGCCGGTCGACATCGGCGGCTATTACCTGCTCGACGCCGAGAAGCTCAAGGCAGTGATGCGCCCGAGTGCAACCTTCAATGCTGCATTGAAGGCCGCACGAGGCTGACGACCAAGCAGTGCCGGTCTGCGCGATAGTGCAGATCGGCGATCGCAACAGGGGCAGACCACGGTCTGCCCCTGTTATTTTTCCTGTTACATATTCTGCCCGGCAGCCGCCTGTGCGCGCCGCCGTAACTATTCGAACCGACGCCATGCCCCGTATCCATATCGCGCTTCCCGAGCAGTTCCCGTTTTCGACCGACATCACGCTGTACCAGAGCCACATCAATTTTGGTGGACACCTCGACAATGCGCTGCTGCTGAGCGTGGTGTCGGAGGCGCGCGCCCGCTATTTCAAGTCGCTCGGCTACACCGAGGTGGACGTGGAAGGCGTCGGCATCATCGTCGCCGACGCAGCACTGCAATATCGTTCCGAAGCGTTCCACGGTGAAGTGATGGTGGTCGAGATGGCGGCGGCCGACTTCAACCAATACGGCTGCGACCTGCTGTGGCGCATGCGCGAGCAGGTGACGCAACGCGAAGTGGCGCGCGGCAAGACCGGCATCGTCTGCTTCGATTACGCCGCGCGCAAGAAAACGCCGTTGCCGCAACGCTTCCGCCTGCAAGCCGAAAACTGCGCCTTCCAGGACTAATGCGGCCAGTGTCAATCAGCGCGGGGGGTTAAGCGCCAAAGCAGCGCCAAGCTGCGGCAATTCAGGCATGCGGGGTGTAAGGGTGCGCAGGAAATCGACGGCGCCGCTTTGTCTCTACCGCGTCGCAACTTCGGACGCTTTTCCGACTCTCAGAAAGAGTGACGCAATAGCCGAGGAGAATCTGCGATGCCAAAAAAACCCGCCGCATCCGAACCGAACCAGCCGCTGCCGCGCGATGACAGTCATGGCGAAAACAAGCGCCGCGCGGTGCTGCACGGCTTGCTGCTCGGCGTGCTGGCCTGCAGCGCGCAGCGGGCGTTGGCGCAAAGCCTGATTGCGACGCCGGCGCAAACCGAGGGACCGTTTTATCCGGACCGGTTGCCGCTCGACCAGGACAACGATCTGGTCATGGTCAAAGGCCACCCGTCGCCGGCTGCTGGCGAAGTCACCGAATTGAGCGGACGCATCCTTGATTTGCACGGCAATCCGTTGCCCGGCGTGACGATCGAAATCTGGCAGGTCGATCACAACGGCCATTACATCCATTCAGGCGATGCCAGCGCCAAAAACGATGCAAACTTCCAGGGTTTTGGACGTTTCGAGACCGGCCAGAACGGCACATACCGTTTCCGCACCATCAAACCGGTGCCGTATCCGGGACGCACTCCGCATATCCACGTCAAGTTGCGCAAGGGTGGCCGCGACTTGCTGACTACCCAACTGTATGTCCAGGGCCACCCGCTCAACGCGCGCGACGGCATTTTGCGCAGCATCCGCAACCCGGTACAGCGCGCTATGGTGCTGGTGCCGTTCTTGCCGAGCCGGGAACATCCGGGCGAACTCAGCGCCCGCTTTGACATCGTGCTGGGGTTGACGCCGCAGGCGTGAGCGAAACTGCTGGAAGGGCCTGGCAAGCGCCGACATCCAGCTATCGCCACTTCAGATAATACATACATCCATTTGTATTTTAAAATCCGTAATGAATATATGCGGATGGATGCCTGTTTTTACTGATACTCCACTGTTTTTTATAAACCAAGTAATTATTCAGCCCGATATGAAGGGTTGAGTTAATGATGCACAAAAATCCGTTCGTCCTGAGTAGGTCCGTTCGCCCTGAGTAGCGAAGCGTATCGAAGGGAGCGTTTCGAAGGAGTGACTAAATCCGCAGACCCTTCGATACGCCCTTCGGGCTACTCAGGGCGAACGGCCTAATAACTACAATCGATGCGGCGCACCATAGCAGGCTGAACAGTTACTAAACCAATGCAATCTGGCGAGATGACAGTTGCGTGTAATAGAATAAGAAAGAATGAGATTGGCTTTCACCTATCCAAGAAATCCTGACAATAATCGATGCACACCAAAAACATTACCGGCGCGTTTTTCTCCTGGGACGGCGACACCCTCGTACTCAGTATTCTGGGCAAGCCCAGCGCCGGGCGCGATGCGATCGGCAAAGCCAAGGGCAATCAACTCAAGGTCAGCGTGACGGCCGCACCTGTGCGCGGCAAGGCCACCGATCACATGGTGAAATTCCTGGCGCCGCACTTCGGCGTCACGGCCGCCGACATCGAGGTGGTATCCGGCCGCATGAACGTCAATAAGAAATTGCGCATCAAGGCACCGACCAAGCTGCCCGCCGTATTCAAGCAAACTTCATCAGCGCAGAGCGCGCTATTTCCCGATGAGGATTGACTAAACAGTGTGCAACGATGGCTACGGACCACACGACTTCGCCACATCAGAACACCTGATCCATCGCCGGGTCAACCGGCTTTCGCGGGCAAGCGACAAACCTCGGCAGAGGCACCAGCGCGATTACAATTAATCAAGCGCAGCTCCAGCCTCGCCGCCCATTGCTTTTCGTGATGCCTATCCCATCTATCGGGGATCACCAGATCGGGAGAGAATGCATGGATGCGGCAACAGGCAACGTAACATGCAACGTAACAGGCAAAGCAAATGACACAGAAGGTCGGGCCGCACCATGGCGCTGATCGTGCTGATAGCGCTGTTGATACTCGGGATCGGGCTGTGGTTCTGGCTGCCAAAATTGCGCTTGCAACATGCAGTTTCGCGCCCTTTTCCGCGTCATTACGCAAAAATTCTACATCGTAATATGCCGGTCTATTCCAGGCTGCCGGCCGATCTCCAGCTGCAACTGAAGCGCCTGATACAACAATTCCTGCACCAGAAAAAATTTGTCGGCTGCGACGGCTTGACCATCACCGATGAGATCAGGATCACGATTGCCGGCAAGGCTTGTCTGCTGCTGCTGAACCGCAGCACGCCGGTGTACCCCAATCTCTCCTTTGTCCTGGTATATCCAAGACCCTTTATTGCGCCGCATACCGAGGTCACAGCCGGCGGCTTGGTCACGCATCGCAATCAAGCCCTGCTGGGCGAATCCTGGAGCGATGATCGCGTGATCCTGGCCTGGGATCATGTCAAACGCAGCGAAGCTGATACCAACGCCGGTTCTGATTTTGAATTTGGCCACGACGTGGTGCTGCATGAATTTGCGCATCAGCTCGATAGCGAATCCGGTAGCACCAATGGCGCCCCGCACCTGATGAGCCGCGCCAGTTATGCACGCTGGTCGAGCGTTTTTTTGCAGGAGTTCGCACATTTGCAAGAGGCGGTAAAACATCATTCGAGTGACGTGATCGATCACTATGGCGCCAGCAGTCCGGCAGAATTTTTTGCGGTGGCGACCGAGGCCTTTTTTGAAAAATCCGTGGCCTTGGGACAAGAGCATCCGGCCCTGTTTGCTGCGCTGCGCGAGTATTACTGCGTCGACCCGCGCGAATGGCACTGAGTTGTGCGCTGCCGGTGGCGATGCGGCGCAATTGACATTGATGACTGCTGTTAATGAAACCGTAAGCAATGCATTAAATAGCGGATGTTACGCAACTTCATTATGACAAAAAACCGCTGCAGGCTTCTCCGGAGTGCGACTGCCCTCTCTCCCACTTGCGGGAGAGGGCTGGGCAGAGGGGCTTCAAATAGTCGTTATCTGGCAATCCAGGCAGATTAAGAAAATACAACAGCGTCGGATTGCGCATTTAGATCGTGTCTTTCGTGTTTTTCGTGGACATTGTTTCTACCCTCTGCGCTGCATCAGTTAAATAACCCCACGCAAACATCGCGGCCTACCGGTTACCATAGGCGACTTGCCCTGGATCAAGCGATCTGCCCATGCAACCTTCCATC
>JBDSCZ010000266.1:0-18936 GCA_039920865.1 Burkholderiaceae bacterium | reverse complement strand
TACAGGATGGAAAAGTCCAGCACCGGCGCGCGCTTGAAGGCGATCACCACGATATTGCCGTCATGTACTTCCGGCAGCCATACCACCGCGTCGAACGCGAATTTCATCGCTTTCAGGTTCTTCGCGTAGCTCGGATGGTCGCCGAACAGGTTGACCGTGATCATGCCGTCGTCGGTCAGGCAGGCCGCGCAAGCCTGGTAAAACTCGGCCGTGTCGAGCACCGGGCCGCGCGCGGTGGCGTCATACAGGTCGATTTGAAATACATCGACGCTGTCGTGGTTGGCGCTGTCGGTGACGAAATCCATTGCATCCATTTCGATCACGTTGAGGCGGTCGTCGTTGGGCGGCAGCTTGAACATGGTTTCGCAAATCGTCACCACCGATGGATTGAGTTCAATTGCGCTGACCCGCGCTGCGGGAAACTGGCGGTAACAAAACTTGGTCAGTGCGCCGGTGCCAAGGCCGAGCTGGACCAAGTGCGCCGGTTGGCCGTTAAACAGCATCCACAGCATCATTTGTTGTGCGTATTCGAGTTCCAGCGCATCCGGCTTGCGAAGCCGCATCGCGCCTTGCACCCACTCGGTGCCGAAGTGCAGGAAGCGCACGCCGTCCTGTTCCGACAGGGTGACCGGCGCATATTTCGGTTTGCGCGGCGGTTTCGCGACTTCTGCAACGCAGCGGGGCGGGCGCAGGGATTCTTCTTTTTCGATCGATTTACGTTTGATGAGCATGTCGGTAGCCTGAAATGTTGAACCGTATTATCCGGCGATGCCCTGCCAAAATACAAGTTTTTGCGCGAATGAGAGTTGCGCATTGGCCGGCGACGAGGATGGTAAAACCACGGTTGCACAACCATTATTAGCGAATTGTGGGGCAAATTTGCCGGAAGTCTTGCCATTGAAGCAGACCCGCCGCAAGTCCGGACACTGTTGCCGGAGCCAGACAAATTGGTTGGCGCGGGCGTCGCGGATCGCGCTGTCGAGGCTGCCTGCGCGCCGGCAACCGGCGATGACGTCCCACAAACCGATCCCGTTTTGCAACAGGCAGGCCAGGCGTTGCGGGTAGTCCAGTCCTTGCAAATCGGTCTGGATGGACGCCGACAGCAGCGCCCAGAACTGATTGCGCGGGTGCGCATAATATTGCTGCGCCTGCAGTGATGCGGTGCCGGGAAAACTGCCCAAAATCAGAATCCGGGTCGCGTGATCGACGACTGGCGGCAATCCGGTCAGCGTCATTGGTACGGGTGGCTTAGTCATGACATTGTTCCAGGGTGGCGGCGCTGCTATTGCCCGGTCATGCGCTGCCGTGGAATCAGCAATGCGCGCGCTGCCCTGCAGCAGGCTTTTGCGTAGCGCGGCCAGAAATTGCATCAGGTCAGGGTTATTGCATAATATTTCCTGCAAGAATCTGTATATGCTTTTATTATACTGATGTATGTATATATTTCATCGCAGGTAATATATGCGGAAAATACAGTAGTTTCGTTTATTTTTCCGGAGTATATTATTTATTGCGATTTCAGCAGATGTGCTTGCGTTTTCAGCCCTCCTGCGCACGTCGTTCGATCGTAGCTGCGGCGGCAATGCCGGCGATCCTATCTGTAGGATGTGGCGTTGTTAAAATGCAACTCAAGTTGTCAATATCATGCTTAAATATGCAACTTTGCAATTGCAAGTATTGCTGAAAAATGACGATGCGCACACTCCTATCGATTTGCCTGTTGGCAGCCAGCCTGGCGATAACGCCAAGCGCCGTAGCCAAGGATGTATTGCGGATACTGGCTTGGCCAGGATATGCGGACCCGGATATCGTGGCGGAATTCGGCCGGCGCTTTGCGGTGCGGGTCGAGCTCAGTTATGTGTCGTCCGACAACGCGCTGTTTGACAAAATCCTTAAGAACAAGGGCGCGGATTACGATGTTTTTGCCGTCAATACGGCGGAGCTGCAGCGCTACATCGATCTCGGCCTGAGCGTCCCTATCGATCTTAATCGGATCAAAAACCATACCAATCAAACGGCCAGATTCCAAAATTTAACCGCGATCCCATCCTTGTCCCGCAACGGCAAAATTTACGCCGTTCCGTATACATTTTCGGAGATGGGACTGATTTACAACCGTAAAATCGTCAAGACTCCGCCACTGTCGATGTCGGTGTTATGGGACCCGCATTACCGCGGGCGGGTGCTGGCTTACGATGGCAGCAGCCAGAATTTTTCTATTGCCGCATTATTGATGGGCGTTAAAAATCCGTTTCAAATGAGCGAGCGTGAATTTTCAATCGCGACGAAAAGTCTGGTAAGTCTGAGGCGCAATATTCTGACGCTTTACGACTCCCCGGAGGAGGCGACCAGATTATTCCGGGAAAACGAAATTGCCTACATGTTCGGTAATTACGGCATGCAGCAAGTCAAGGAATTAAGGGCCGCAGGTGCCGATGTAGGCTATGTCATCCCGCAGGAAGGCGCGCTGGCATGGCTGGATTGCTGGGCGGTGTCAGCCGGAAGGAGAAATCAGGCGCTGGCCGAAGCCTGGATTAACTACACGCTGGAAAAAAACGTCAGCCAATCTCTGACCGCAAGACAGGGGTTGGCCAACACCATTACGCCTCTGGCCGCGAGTGCCGGCAGTGAGCGCATTATCTGGCTGGAGCCGGCAAAGCATGTGGCGAAACGGCAAATATTGTGGGACAGGATCGTCTCCGGAGATAGCTTTGATAATGATTAGGTTCTATTGATATGCGATTCGGCATAGGGTTCAAGTTGGGGTTCTGGCTGGCTTTTCTGGGAATATTTTCCACTGGGCTGACCGGCTATTACGCCTATGCGAAAAGCCGTGACTTGCTCATCAGCGCAGCAGAAGCCAAGTTGCTGACAGCTACCCAGGTAATGGCGCAAAGATTCACCAGTTCCCTCGACGAAATTGCAAACGACGTGCGATTTGTATCTGCGTTGCCGCAGCTGCAACGGCTAGCCAATCACCGTGGCGGCGCCGATGCAGAGGCAGCTTTGCGGCGGGAGCTAGGCGCGGTATTTTCTGCCTTGCTAGCCGCACATCCGGAATATTTTCAGTTGCGCCTGATCGGCGTGTCGCATTACGGCAAGGAGCTGGTCAGGATCGACCGGGATACTGGTGGCCTAACTGTTGTTGCGGGGCGCGGTTTGCAGGAAAAGGCACATTTCCCCTATGTATTCGAGGCTGCGCGCCTACCTGCCGGCGAATTATATCTGTCCGAAATTAACATCAACCAGGAGCGGGGCGCGCATCAGGGGCAGGGCAAGCCGACCTTGCGCATTGCGACACCCGTGATGTCGGATGGCGGGCAGGTGTTTGGCGTACTTGTCATTAATGTCGATTTGAACGGCCTGTTCAAACAGATAGGCAAAGATATTCCTGACGACCTCGCCATGCTGCTGACCAATCACAACGGTGATTATCTGCTCCACCCGGATGCGTCGAAGGTATTCGGCTTCGACCGCGGCAGGCGGATTCTGATTCAGGATGATATCCAGGCGACGGCAGCTCTGCTCGACGGCAAAGACGCTCAAATGGTACTGACCGGTGCTCTCGATGCCATGTCGCAGGACCCATTCGTGTCGGCCTTCGTGAAAGCGCCCTATGCCGGATTGAGCGGCCGTCGCTTTGTGTTGCTGGGATTATCGACTCCAGTCGCAAACGTATTGCGCGAAAGTCGGGCACTTGGCATGACCATACTGCAGATCATGGTTTTTTTTAGTATTGCATCCGTGATCGTCGCGTACCTGATCTCACGGATGCTGGCCCGGCCTCTGAACCAGATGGCCAGTGCCGTGTGCCAGTTTGAAGCCGGTAATACGATTGCCGAATTGCCGATCGAACGCAATGACGAAATCGGGTATCTGGCCAAAAGCTTTTTGTCGATGACAACCAGACTACGCATCCAGCTCGATCAGTTGCAGGATCGACAATTGCATCTGGCTTATCTGGCACACCACGATACATTGACCGGACTGCCGAATCGCCTGCTGTTTCTGGATCGCCTGATGCAAGCCACCCAGCAGGCGCTAAGGGGAAAAAAACAATTTTCTGTGATGTTCATCGATCTGGACAAGTTCAAGGAGGTCAACGACAGACTCGGCCATGCAATCGGCGACGAGACGCTGAAACTGGCAGCCAAACGGATGCAGGAGTGCTTGCGTCAATCCGATACCCTGTCGCGGCTCGGCGGCGATGAATTCACGATCCTGATGGAGAATTTGCATAACGCAACTGACGCAACCGGCATTGCACAAAAAATCATCCATTTGTTTGAATTGCCATTTGTAATCGATGCACATACTTTCATCATGACGTGCAGCATTGGTATAAGCGTCTATCCGCAACACGGGGAGCAGGCATTGCAGTTGCTGGAAAGCGCCGATGCTGCAATGTACAGAGCCAAAAAGCAGGGCCGCAGCAATTTTCAGATGTCGGCATGACGGTTGCCGGAGAATATTTTCATATATCATTTTCGCTATATACATAGCGCTTAAAAAACGTTGTAGTGCATAAGCTGGCTTGGTACAGTACGCCGCATCTGCAAAACGCCGATCAGCCACAGATTCAATCCCAACCCAACATCGATCCAGCCCCGGATGTCCAGCGTTAGTGTCCTTTCGCCAATCTGCTATTCAAACACGAGATTTAATGAAACTGACTTTCGACAATATACAAAAAAGTTTTTCCGGTCTGCATGTGATCGATAACTTCAGCCGCGAAATCGAAGAAGGTGAACTGGTGGCATTGGTCGGTCCATCCGGCTGCGGCAAATCGACCCTGCTGCACATTGCGGCCGGACTGGAAAAACCAGGCAGTGGCAGCATCCTCGCAGATGGCCAGCCGATTACAGGTCCACATCCGCAACGCACGTTGATGTTTCAGGAGAATGCGCTCTATCCGTGGCTGACGTTGCAGCAAAACGTCGCACTGGCTCTTGAGTTCCAGCAAGTCGATAAAAAAGAGGCCAGCGTTCAAGCTGGCATCTGGCTGGCGAAAGTCAACCTTGCAGGTTTCGAGGCCTATTACCCGCATCAGGTTTCCGGCGGCATGCGGCAACGCGCAGCACTGGCGCGGGCATTCATTTCGCGGCCGCAAGTGTTGCTGCTGGACGAGCCGTTCGGCGCGCTCGATGCGCTGACGCGGATGACTTTGCAGGATGTATTGCGCCAATTGATTCGCGAAGAACGGCCGACCGTTTTGCTGGTCACCCATGACGTCGATGAGGCGCTGTTTCTGGCCGACCGGATTTTGGTATTTAGTACACGGCCAGCTACGGTGCTGCGTGAATTCAATCTGGCCCATCACGAAAAAACCCACGACCTGTCTGAATTTTCAGCGATCCGGCGCCAGATTCTGGTGCTGCTGGGAATCCATGCAGAGCAAGACAATTTTTCCAAAACACTAGAAGAGGCGGGCGTATGAAACTGTCACGATTATTGGTTTCCGCAGTAGCGGTATTAGCGTTCAGTAACCAGGCGCTGGCTGCTGACAAGTTCAAGATCGGTTATTTGCGCGTGATGGACGATGCGCAGGCGATTGCCGCACACGAAGGCGGCTTCTACAAGAAACAGGGCCTGGATGTCGAGCTGATCGAATTCAAATCCGGCACCGATCTGATCAAGGCCATCGTCGGCGGCCAACTCGACACCGGCGTGCTGGGCTTTACCAATGCGGTGGCGTGGGCATCCAAAGGCGCCAATCTGAAAGTGGTGGGCGGTGCGCAGTTGGGGTATCACGCAATTGTGGTGCGCGAAGACAGCGGCATCAAAAATGTCGCCGGTCTGAAGGGACATTCGTTGGCGTCACAGGCGGAAGGCAGTACCGCCGACACCGTCTTGAAAGGCGTGGTATTGAAAAATGCCGGACTGAAAAAGGGCGATGTCAATATCATGGGCGTCAGCCCGCAGGTTGCGGTGCAGTCGCTGGTGGGCAAGCGCGTCGATGCCGCATTCTTGTTCGAGCCGCAAGCCACTATTGCGCAGCTGATTGCGCCGGTAAAACAAATTTACGAAGTCGGCGAAGTTTGGCCTTTCCCTTGCATGGTCGTCATTACCGCTGGCGAGACATTGGAAAAACGCCGTGCCGACGTCTGGAAATCGCTCGATGCCCAGCACGAAGCAATTAATTTGCTGCAAAACAAACCGGCGGAAGCCGCGAAGCTGATCGCCTCTTATTTCATCGCCGAACCCACCCTGAAAACTCTCAAGCATGGTGATCTACCGCGTGAAGACGTGATCCGCGATGCGATTAAAAGCCAGACATTCAACGCCGCATTAAGCGCCAAGCAACAACTGCGGATGCAGGAAATTGCCGATATCATGCAAGAGCAGGGCGCGTTGAAAACCCGTGATGGCAAGGCGTTCGACGTCAAGAGCATTGTCGATCTGTCCTGGCAGAAAGACCGCAAACTATAATCGCCCGTTTTTCTTTTTAGCTCAAGATGGCCGGCTAGGAGTCAAATGATTCCTGGAGCCGGCCTTCGTATTTTGAAGTCGTCATGAGTACTCAAATTCGCATCACCGGTTATCAAAAAAAATTCGCCATGTTTCTGGCGATTGCTTCCATTTTGCTGCTGTGGCAAATCGCTGCGTGGTTCTTGCCCGACTTTCTGATGCCGGATGTTCATGCCGTGCTGGTGCGGTTATGGGAAGAAGTCCAGACCGAACAATTTCGCATCGCTTTGTGGGGCAGCCTGACGCGTTTGGGCATTGGTTATGGCGCAGCCTTATTGTTGGGAATTGGTTTTGGCCTGGTCGGCGCGGTATTGTTTTTCTTTCGCGAAGTATTGAAGTCGGCCATCATCATTTTGCAATCGATTCCGTCGATTGCATGGGTACCGCTGCTTTTGATATTGATGGGTTTCGGCAGCCTGCCGATTATCATCGTGGTGGCGATTGCCGCTTTCTTCCCGGCAGCTTTGTCGGTCATGAATGCAACCGAAAGCGTGCAGAAAGTGCATGTTTCGGCAGCGCGCGTGATGGGCGCGACGCGCCTTGATATGCTCAAGCGTGTTTATCTGCCAGCCGTGATGCCGGAATTAATCACCGGCGCGCAGCTTGCTTTCGGCAATGCGTGGCGGGCACTGATTTCTGCCGAAATGCTGATCGGTTTCGGCAATGGACTCGGACGCTCGCTGGCGTATGCGGGTGAAACTGCCGATATGGTCGGCGTCATGATGAACATCCTGACGATTGCGATTTTGGCCGTCCTGATCGATCAACTCATCCTGGAAAAACTGAAACACCGCCTGCTGCGTTATCAGTACGTTTAAAGAATCAATGCGTTTAATCACGGAGACTGGAATGCCGGATAAGCGCGTATTTTTGCTGCGAACATTGTTAGCCGCCATCTTCGGATGCGCCAGCCTCACCGCGCCGGCGGCCGGCCTGACGGTAGGCGTGAGCGTCATCGCTCCGCCCTATGTGGCCGGCGCCAAATTCCGCACTTCGGAAAGTATCGAAACCCTATTGGTAAAAGACCTCGCTGCACACCGGACAGTGCCGCTGACCACATTGCGCGCAACGCCGGCCAATCGCATGCAGTTGCTGGCCAGCGGCAAGGCTGATGTAGTACTGGCAGTGCTTGCCGACAACGACCCGTTGTTGCGCAGCGCAGCGGTGGTGCCGACCGGTTACGCCGCCGCGCCGCTGGCAATCATGCGCATCGATACCGATATCAAGAAGCCGCAGCAGCTCAAGGGGCGCACGGTTTGCTTATCCGAAAATGACGCTTACGTCGGCACCATGGCCGCCAGATACGGTGCAATTGAAAAAATTACCCGTGCGCCAGCCGACTCCTTGCTGGCGCTTAGAAGCGGCATGTGCGACGCCGCCGTGCACGACGATGCGATGCTCAACGCACTACTCAAGTTGCCGGAATGGAAGAAATTTTCAGCCGGATTGACGGTCGGGCCGCGCATGACGCTAGTGATGATTGCAGCAGCCGGCGACGCCGGTACGCTGGCATTCCTGAAAAAAACCGCACACGCGTGGTTGGCGAAAAAATACTGGACCGAGATTGCGCATAAATGGGCCAGCGACGTGGCCTTTGAAGTGTATCTGGACCAGAACGTGCCGGACTGCCATTGATAGGGAGGCCAGATTGCACGCGATCAGCAATCAGTCCTCAGAATAGTTACTGCACGGAAGAGAAATTTTCTCTGAGAAGCATGGAAGCAAGAACCTGATTCACGATATTAAAATTTTAAAAATCAGTGAGTATTGCCATTTTTATAGTAATTTCCGCATATATTCATTGCGGTAGTAAAATATACTCATGTTAAAGCGTGATAGGCGTCGAAACCTTGCGGTAACAAAAAAGCCGCATCTTCATAATTAGAAGTGCGGCTTTTAAGGTGTTCTGTCACTGCAAAATTGCTTGAAACTGCTAGTTGGTCTCCCCGACTGGAATCGGACCAGTATCCCACGCTTAGGAGGCATGTGCACTATCCATTGTGCTACGGGGAGACGCTTGGTCGCGCTCAACAGCGCAAGCATTATCGCACTAAACTTACATTAAGAGCGGCCGACATTATAGCCGACGTGATTGGCCGGAATCGTGTCTTTTGTCCGGCACTCGGTACAATGCGTGCTTCATTCATCATTTCGGTCGGCGCTGTTGCGGCGCCGATCAACTATCACCAAGGTACTATGGCAGTCATTTCTCTTTCTAATGCGCAACTCGCTTTCGGCCATGTGGCCTTGCTCGACCGTGCCGATTTTTCTCTGGAGTCCGCCGAGCGGGTCGGCTTGATCGGCCGTAACGGCACCGGAAAATCCTCTTTGCTGAAGCTCATTTCAGGCACGAACAAACTTGATGACGGCTTGCTGACGATGCAGCAGGGGATCAAGATCGCCTATGTGGAGCAGGAACCGTTTTTCGATCCGGACATTACGGTTTTCGATGCGGTCGCTTCCGGCATGGGCGAGATGGCGGCGTTGCTGGCGGAGTATGAGGCTTTGACCGGGCAATTTGGCGGCGATGACGATGACGCGTTGATGGACCGGATGCACGACATCCAGGTCAAGCTCGATGCAGCGGATGCCTGGAGCCTGAACAACAAGGTCGAAACCACGTTGGATCGCCTGAATCTGGAAGGCAGTTCCACCATGAGCACGCTGTCGGGCGGCATGAAGAAGCGCGTGGCGCTGGCTTGTGCGCTAGTCAGTGCGCCGGACGTGCTGCTGCTCGATGAGCCAACCAATCATCTGGATTTCACTTCGATCCTGTGGTTGGAAAGCTTGCTGCGCGACTACAAGGGCAGCGTGCTGTTCATCACCCATGATCGCAGCTTTCTGGATAACGTCGCCACCCGCATCGTCGAACTCGATCGCGGCCGGTTGCTGTCCTTCCCGGGTAATTTCACTGCCTACGAAGTCCGCAAGGCCGAGCAATTGGAGATCGAAGAAGTCGAAAATGCCAAATTCGACAAATTCCTGGCGCAGGAAGAGGTCTGGATCCGCAAGGGTGTCAAAGCGCGTCGGGTGCGCGACGAGGGTCGCGTGCGCCGATTGGAAGCTTTGCGCCTGAATCGCGATGCGCGGCGCAATCAGCAGGGACAGGTCAATCTGGCGGTGTCGTCGGGCGAGCGTTCCGGCAAGATCGTGGCCGAGCTGGAAAATGTCTTCAAGAGTTATGGCGACAAGGTCATCGTGCGCGATTTCAGCGCGACCCTGCTGCGCGGCGACAAGATCGGCCTGATCGGTGCCAATGGTGCCGGCAAGACCACTTTACTGAAGATGATTCTGGGCCAGGAACAACCCGATTCCGGTACTGTAAAGCAAGGCACCAAGTTGCAGATCGCGTACTTCGACCAGATGCGCACCCAGCTCAACGAGAACGACACTCTGGCCGATACCATCGCGCCGGGCAGCGACTGGGTCGAGATCAACGGTCAGCGCCGTCACGTGATGACCTACCTGAACGATTTCCTGTTTTCGCCGGAGCGGGCCCGCTCGCCAGTCAAGTCCTTGTCTGGCGGCGAGCGCAACCGGCTGTTGCTGGCGCGCCTGTTTGCCAAGCCGGCCAATGTGCTGGTGCTGGATGAGCCGACCAACGATCTGGATATCGACACGCTGGAGTTGCTGGAAGAATTGTTGGAAGATTACAAGGGCACGGTATTCCTGGTCAGCCACGATCGCACCTTCCTGGATAATGTGGTGACCGAGGTGATCGTCTCCGAAGGCGATGGCCTGTGGCGCGAATATATCGGCGGTTATAGCGATTGGGAGCGGGTACGGCCGTCGCAAGTGGCAGTCATCAAGGCCGCCAAGGCGGAACTGAAGGCGGAGCCAAAACCGGCAGCAGCGGTTGCGCCGAAGAAAAAGCTCAGTTACAAGGAACAGCGCGAACTGGAAGAACTTCCAAAGCTGATCGCCAGCCTGGAAGCGGAGCAGAAAACGATTTCCGCGCGCTTGGCCGATCCTGACCTGTACCAGCAGCCGGCGGCCGAGAGCAAGCAGCTCAATGCCCGTTTTGCCGAAATCGATGGCTTGTTGATGGACGCGCTGGAGCAATGGGAAGTCATCGAGGCGCGTTCCAGGGCTTGAGTCGCACCATTTGATTTATGCGGGTGTATGTATTAAAAGCGCATTATTCCCACATATATTCATTGCGACTTTAAAAATACTGCATATGGTATTTCTAATTTGGATGACCGGCTCAAGGCGGAAAAGTCAACCGGGACGCTTGCCTGCGGCACGCAGTTCCGGCAGTTTTTCACGCAGTATGGCAGCGTCCGATGCATATGGCCGTTTGGCCAGATAGATTTCCAGATCCTGCAGTGCCGGTTGCGGGCGCGACAGCTTGGCGTACGCCAGGCCGCGATCGCGACGTTCGGTGATGTCTTCCGGCAGCAGGATGACCAGCCTTTGTTGCACTGCCAGAAATCCCTCCCAATTCCCATCCTCGACCAGGATAGCCTTCAGGTTGCGTAGCATGCGCGCCAGGATCTCGCGTGGGTGGGCGGCGTGCAAATGGTGTGCCAGAGCACTTGACAGCGGTTCTTCTGCCGGTTCGATATACGGCAACAACCATTCTTCCAGTGCTTCGCGGGTCAAGCTGACGCCGCTGAGCGGGTCAAGAATAATTTCACCAGACGGTACCGACAGGCGCATCAGGAAGTGGTCGGGAAAGCTTATTCCCTTCACTTTTAAACCGATCTGCTGTGCCATTTCCATGAAAAGAATGGCCAGCGAAATCGGAATCCCGCGCCGCGTCTCGATGACTTGCGGCAGCAGGCTGTTTCCGATGTCGTAAAAATGGTTGACGTTGCCGCCAAAGCCCAATTCGCCGTAGAAGTACTGGTTAAGCAGGCGTAGTTTCTGGATATCGGTTATGTCCAGCGCAAGTCGCCGTTGCAGGGTGGCGGCAAAGTTGTCGACCTTGGCTTGTGTGGCACCAAAATCAAGCCGTTCATCAATGCCCTGCGCGACGGCAAGCGCAGCCTCGAACAGCGGTATCGCATCGTCCTGGCTGACCAGAGTGGCAAAGTAATCGAGCGGCTGAATCATCATGATGCTATTTTGCCAGTAATCTGGGATTCAGGTTGAAAACGAGGCTGCAACCGGATTCGTATATTTACAGCGCGATCCGCTTGAAATCCCTGAACCGAAAGCCCATAGCCAGCAAAGCGCTGAAGTAGGTCGCGATGCATACGACCATGACCAGGAGCAGGGCGCCGATGCGCGTGAACGGATGCGCCTTCAAGCCCATCCAGTCAATTTGTGCGGCGCTCCAGAGGGCGACCCCGCCCAGCAAGAAAAGTGCGCCGGCAATCCGGATCATGAACAGGCCCCAGCCTTCTTTTGGCGTGTAGATATTGCGCCGGCGCAGGCCGGAATATAGCAACAGCGCATTCAAACAGGCGCCCAGGCCGATCGCCAGCGCCAGTCCGGCATGTGCAATCCAGGGTACGAAAACCAGGTTCATCAACTGGGTGGCAATCAATACCCCGACTGCGATCTTGACCGGAGTGCGGATGTCCTGCCTGGCATAAAAGCCGGGCGCCAGTATCTTGACCAGAATCAGGCCGATCAGGCCGGCGCCGTACGCCACCAGCGCATTGCCTGTCATGGCAACATCGCGCGCGCCGAACTTGCCGTAATGGAACAGGGTTGCCGTCAGCGGTTCAGCCAGGGTCGCCAGTCCCACTGCGGCCGGCAATGCGAGCAGGAAGGTCAACCGCAAACCCCAGTCCAGCAGCGCCGAATATTCGACCGTGTCGCCATCGGAATTGGCTTTCGACAGGCTCGGCAGCAAGATGGTGCCGAGCGCCACGCCCAGCAGCGCGGTCGGGAATTCCATCAGGCGATCCGCATAAGATAGCCATGACACGCTGCCATTGGCCATGCGGGACGCGATGTTAGTGTTAATCATCAGGCTGATTTGCGCTACCGAAACCGCAAAAGTGGCTGGTACCATCTGCTTCAGCACCCGCCGCACGCCGGCATCGCGCAGCGCAAATGCCGGATTCCACGAGATGCGCGGCAGCATGCCGATTTTTATCAGCGCCGGGATCTGCACCGCCAGTTGCAGTACGCCGCCGACAAACACCGCAATCGCCAGTGCATAAACTGGTTGCTTGAGCATCGGTGCCAGAAACAGGGATGCGGCGATGAAAGATAGATTTAGCAGCACTGGCGTCAGGGCCGGAATCTTGAATTCGCGCCAGGTATTAAGAATACCGCCAGATAGCGCCACCAGCGACATGAAGCCGATATAGGGAAACATGATGCGCGTCATTACCACCGACACTTCAAACGCCTGCGGGTTGGACTTTAAGCCGGTGGCAATCAGGTACACCACCGCAGGCGCAGCTATAATCCCGACGACGCAGGTAATGAGCAGAGTCCAGGTCAGCACGGTGGCGACATGGTCAACCAGATCCCTGGTCGCCTGGTCGCCTTTCTGGTTCTTGTATTCGGCCAGAATCGGTACGAATGCCTGGGAAAACGCACCTTCAGCAAACAGTCGGCGCAGCAGGTTAGGGATGCGGAAAGCGACGAAAAATGCATCGGTATAGGAGGAAGCGCCAAACGCGCGTGCAATCAGGAACTCGCGCAGCAGTCCTGTCACGCGAGATAGCATCGTCATGCCCGATACGGTGGCAAGTGTTTTAAGCAGGTTCATGGGCCGGAATTATAGCCGTTCAGCGCAGTGCAACCGGCCGGGATTGCGGTAAAGGTGTTTGCGGCGGATAGCCGGTCCAGCAACGGATGCAGCTGGTTTTATTGCGGCTCGTTGGTATCAGTTTGCTCGTTTTTAAAAATGCCGCTATAATACGCAGCTTCATAGAATTTATATCTCGCAACACTCAGGTTTGCGAACGCACTTTGACCTTGTTTTAGGAAATACTCATGGCAAATACAGCACAAGCACGCAAGCGCGCTCGTCAAGCAGTCAAACTGAACGCGCATAATTCCAGCCAGCGTTCCACATTGCGTACAGCAATCAAAGCTGTTCGCAAGGCAATCGCTGCGGGCGACAAAGTCGCTGCAGCTGCAATCTATCAAGCGTCGATTTCAACGATTGATCGCATTGCTGACAAAAAAATTGTTCACAAAAATAAAGCTGCACGCCATAAGAGCCGCCTTGCTGCGGCCCTGAAAGCACTAGCTTAATTAGTCTGTCTTTCATTGTTCCGACTACGGTCGGATAATATGTTCGATAGATTAAAAAACCCGCTTGATTTTGTCATGCGGGTTTTTTTTCGATCTGATATTTGTTGGAATCCGTAATCCCAATCTGGTATTACTCCGTTTTTTGTCCAGTTATCATGCTGCCTGGTTTGATGTTTTTCTGCCTGAACCAGCCCTGGTTCATTTCCAGCGCGTAACGAACCATTTTTTTTGCGCAATGCGAAGCGGTAGTTTGCGGCTGCATATCCTCAATGTTGACAATTTTTCCATTGCTGTCAATAAAGGCGACCGAAAGTGGGATCAGGGTGTTTTTCATCCACATGCAAATGCCTGCGGGTGCGTTGAAGTCGAACAGCATTCCTTCATTGACAGCCATTTTTTCACGAAACATCAAGCCTTGCTGGCGCTCGGCCTCATTGGCGGCGACTTCCGCCTTGATTACATACATTCCTGCGTTTAGTGTTGTACTGCGAAATTTCTGCACTTGCTGCGCATACACGGGCGCCGCAATGCAGTTTAAGAAAATGGTAAAAAGTACAATATTCTGACGCATCTGCCTGCTCATGTTGAAAGTCCTTGGCTGAAAAAAATATGCATTTTCACCTAAAAAGGCTCGGGATATGCTGCCGCCCACGCTTTTAGCGCAGGACTATCGCATTTCAGTGGGCGACACTGCGCACCAGTCCCCCGGCATGAGCGGATGGGATTGCAGAGAAAACTTGCCAATGGCGATGCGTACCAGCCGCAATGTCGGCAAACCAACCGCCGCTGTCATCCGTCGAATCTGGCGATTCTTACCTTCAGACAGTGTGATCGATAGCCAACTAGTCGGATGATCGTTGCGTTCTCGTATCGGCGGATTGCGCGGCCATAGCCAGTCGGGCTGATAAATTTGCCTGACAATGCATGGCTGGGTAATGAAATCCCCGAGATTGATCGGGTTGCGCAAACGCGTCAGCATAGCCAGATCCGGCTTGCCTTCCACCTGGACGATATAGGTTTTTGGTTGTTTGTGATCCGGGTGACTGATATCGTGTTGAAGCTTGCCGTCGTCGGTGAGTAGAAGCAATCCCTCGCTATCGGCATCCAGTCGACCGGCTGGATAGACGTTCGGAATGTCGAGATAATCGGCCAGTGTTGGCCGCGTCGGATGTGCAGAAAACTGGCACATCACCTGAAATGGTTTGTTGAATAGGATGAGTGGCATGGCGCTAGTGTCGCAAAAACATGGCGTCTAGTAAAATACTAGCGCATAATATGAAATTATGGTCTTCTGTCTTATATAAGACATAAGCGATTAATAAAGAGTTTCAGCAAGATTCAGCAGAATTTTGGAGTCCATATTACAGTGTCCTTCACTATTTTTCGCCTCAACTTCGGAGACAACGATGTACCAACATATCAAAGTTCCAGCCGACGGCCAGAAAATTACCGTCAACGCCGATTTTTCATTGACCGTTCCGGACAACCCGATTCTTCCTTATATCGAGGGTGATGGTACCGGTGTCGATATCAGTCCTGTGATGATTAAAGTAATTGATGCAGCTGTTGCCAAGGCATACGACGGTAAGCGCAAGATCAGCTGGATGGAAGTTTATGCAGGCGAAAAATCAACTCAGGTATACGGTCCGGACGTATGGCTGCCAGAGGAGACGCTGCAGGTTCTGAAGGACTATGTGGTCTCGATCAAGGGTCCATTGACCACGCCGGTTGGCGGCGGCATCCGTTCATTGAACGTGGCTCTGCGTCAGGAACTTGATCTGTATGTCTGCTTGCGTCCGGTGCGTTACTTCACAGGCGTGCCTTCGCCAGTGCGCGAGCCACACAAAACTGACATGGTAATTTTCCGCGAAAACTCGGAAGACATCTACGCCGGGATCGAATTTCAGGAAGGTACTGACCAGGCCAAGAAGCTGATTGATTTCCTGATCAATGAAATGGGCGTCAAGAAAATCCGTTTCCCGAATACTTCCGGTATCGGTATCAAACCAGTGTCGCGTGAAGGCACCGAGCGGCTGGTGCGCAAGGCAATCCAATATGCGATCGATAATGACAAGCCGTCTGTGACGATAGTGCACAAAGGCAACATCATGAAATACACCGAAGGCGGCTTCCGCGACTGGTCTTATGCGCTGGCGCAAAATGAATTCGGCGCCGAGCTGATCGATGGCGGCCCATGGTGCAAATTCAAGAATCCGAAGAGCGGCAAAGACATCGTCGTCAAGGATTCGATTGCAGATGCATTCTTGCAGCAGATTCTGTTGCGCCCAAGCGAGTACAGCGTCATTGCGACATTGAACCTGAATGGCGATTACATCTCCGATGCACTGGCGGCACAGGTCGGTGGTATCGGCATTGCGCCGGGTGCCAACTTGTCGGATTCGATTGCGATATTTGAAGCGACTCACGGTACCGCACCGAAATATGCAGGTAAAGACTACGTTAATCCGGGCTCGTTGATCCTGTCGGCAGAAATGATGTTGCGCCATATGGGCTGGCTCGAAGCAGCTGACCTTATCATCAGCTCTATGCAAAAATCGATTGCATCGAAAAAAGTCACTTATGACTTTGCCCGACTGATGGAAGGCGCTACCCAGATGTCATGCTCCGGTTTTGGCGACGTTATGATTGAAAACATGTAATTTGCGTAACCGCTGCCTTAAGTATTAATGGTGACGGTATACATAAAAAATGCATAAAAAGGCCGGAGTTTATCCGGCCTTTTTCAATGGTGCGTCGATTTTTATGCGCGATGAGCATGTGCCTATCCGTTGTAGGGATAAAAAAAACCCTGCATCGCAGGGTTTTTCGAAAACTTGGTAATCCAAAATTTATGCAGCTTGGATATTTGAAGCTTGCTTGCCTTTAGGGCCTTGCGTGACTTCGAACTGAACTTTTTGACCTTCTTTGAGCGTCTTGAATCCGTTCATGTTGATTGCGGAAAAGTGTGCAAACAGATCTTCGCCACCATCATCCGGAGTGATAAAGCCGAAGCCTTTAGAATCGTTGAACCACTTGACTGTACCTGTCGCCATAATGCGTCTTTCAAATAAATAAAATCACACGAGCCATAAAGCAAGAAACATCAAAATTGCTGCTTCAAACTAAACACTCACTTCAACATTGACAAGAAAAATTTCTTTGCTTGCAATGAAGACCATTGTTCTCGGAAAAAAATACAAGGTCAAGCGATTTTTGATTTGCCAACATCTTTTATTGCGCTAGATCGAATAAAACGCTCTTGATATGATCTTCACCGGTGCCATCTGCGAACAGTAAAGAAAACGCGTAATATTGAAGCAAATGAATACTGCGCGTCGTTCTTGATGCGTTGTACCTGAAGTCGATCGGATTAAAATAGACGCATGGTAACTAAGCATGAAAACAGTACGCTCATCGAGCGGCGTGAACGAAAACTGAAGGCACCCCCGATGTATCAGGTGCTGCTGCTCAATGACGATTACACGCCGATGGAGTTTGTAGTTGCGATTGTTCAGGAGTATTTCAACAAGGATCTCGAGACTGCAACGTATCTGATGCTTAAGGTTCATCGCGATGGCAAGGCTGTATGTGGCATTTATTCGAAAGACATAGCGTCGACTAAAGTGGATCTTGTTTTAACGCATGCCCGTAAAGCGGGGCATCCCCTGCAATGCGTGATGGAGGAAGTATGATTGCCCAGGATTTGGAAGTAAGTTTGCACATGGCTTTTGTCGAAGCCCGTCAGGCACGACATGAGTTCATCACCGTCGAGCATTTGTTGCTCGCACTGCTGGACAATCCATCTGCAGCAGAAGTTTTGCGTGCGTGCGCAGTCAGTATTGACGACTTGCGCAAAACACTGTCCAATTTCGTTGCCGACAATACGCCGACGGTAGCGGGTACAAGCGAAGTCGATACGCAGCCGACGCTTGGTTTTCAGCGGGTGATTCAGCGTGCGATCATGCACGTCCAATCTGCCTCAAACGGCAAGAATGAAGTCACCGGTGCCAATGTTTTGGTGGCCATTTTTGGCGAAAAAGATTCACATGCAGTTTATTATCTGCATCAGCAGGGTGTTACACGCCTTGATGTAGTGAACTTTATTTCGCACGGTGTCCGCAAGGATCAGCAATCCGATTCGCAAAAGTCGTCGGAAAGCACTGACGAAGTACAGGCCGAAGGGCCGCAGAAAGAAAGCCCGCTCGATCAATATACGCAGAATCTGAACAAGGCCGCTGCCGAAGGCAGGATTGATCCCTTGATTGGACGGGAAACGGAAGTCGACCGCGTGATTCAAATTCTATGCCGGCGCCGCAAGAACAATCCGCTGCTGGTGGGCGAGGCAGGCGTCGGTAAGACTGCGATTGCCGAGGGCTTGGCGTGGCGCATCACCCGTGGCGAGGTGCCTGAAATCCTGAGTAACGGTGTTGTCTATTCGCTCGACATGGGCGCCTTGCTGGCTGGGACCAAATATCGTGGCGACTTCGAGCAGCGCCTCAAGGCTGTGCTCAAGCAACTCAAGGACAATCCGAACGGCATCCTGTTTATCGACGAGATTCATACCATTATCGGTGCCGGTTCGGCTTCCGGCGGTACGCTCGACGCCTCCAATCTGCTCAAGCCGGCGCTTGCAAATGGCCAGTTGAAATGCATTGGTGCCACCACTTACACTGAATTCCGCGGCATCTTCGAGAAAGATCATGCGCTGTCGCGGCGTTTCCAGAAAGTGGATGTGAATGAGCCGACCGTGGAGCAAACGGTGCAAATTCTGCGCGGCCTGAAATCCCGTTTCGAGGAACATCATGGGGTCAAATATTCGGCTTCCGCGTTGGTCACTGCAGCAGAATTGTCGGCGCGCTTCATCAATGATCGTCATCTGCCGGACAAGGCGATCGACGTGATCGATGAAGCCGGTGCGGCGCAGCGCATTCTGCCTAAATCGAAGCAGAAAAAAACCATCGGCAAAGCGGAAATCGAGGACATCATTTCCAAGATCGCGCGCATTCCGCCGCAATCGGTCAATCAGGATGATCGTAGCAAGCTGCAGACGATTGATCGGGACCTGAAGAATGTGGTGTTCGGCCAGGAGCCGGCAATCGAGGCTTTGGCTTCCGCCATCAAGATGGCGCGTGCCGGTTTGGGCAAGACCGACAAGCCGATTGGATCTTTCCTGTTTTCCGGTCCTACCGGCGTCGGAAAAACCGAGGTTGCCAAGCAACTGGCCTTCGTGCTCGGCATCGAATTGATTCGTTTTGATATGTCGGAATACATGGAGCGCCATGCAGTGAGCCGTCTGATCGG
>JBDSCZ010000265.1:0-5350 GCA_039920865.1 Burkholderiaceae bacterium | reverse complement strand
CAGAATCGATTCAAGCATGTATGAGATGGGCGTTGTTCATTGATTTCAATCAGGCTATTCTGGGTAGCGCTGCAGCATTAACAAGGCCGCCGGTCGCTCATAGGCGGCACATTATCATGAGATATTTTGTGCTGCCACTTTACTGTGCAATTTAGATGTAATTATGATAATTTTTATGGTTGGTTCGAGCTGTTGTTGAGCATTTAAGGGCGCGCGCAGCACCGATCGCAAACACTCGGCCGTCATCAAGCGGTAAATTAGTTTAAATATTTGCAACATTGTTGCACTCTATGGAGGCAAAAAACGCGCGAACAGCCTGTTCGCGCGTTTTTTAAAATATCTATTCGGTCATTTGATACGGTCTTTAGTCGCCGTACAGCTTCTGCTTGAGTTCGCGCCGTTGCTGCGCCTCCAGTGACAGGGTTGCGGTCGGACGCGCCAGCAGGCGCGGGATGCCGATCGCCTCGCCGGTCTCTTCACACCAGCCGTAATCACCTTCGTCGATTCGGCCGATCGATTGCTGGACTTTTTTGATCAGCTTGCGCTCGCGGTCGCGTGTGCGCAATTCCAGCGCATGCTCTTCCTCGATCGTTGCGCGGTCGGCAGGATCCGGCACCAGCACGGTTTCGCGCAAATGCTCGGTGGTGTCATCGGCATTTTGTAGCAGTTCTTTCTCGATCTGCTTCAGGCGCGCCCTGAAAAAGGCCAATTGCGCCGCGTTCATGTAATCCTTTTCGCCCATCTTGAGGAGTTGCTCTTCAGTGAGAAGCGTGACGGTTGCATTGACGTCGGGATTCGGTTGTTTGGTTTTGGTAGTCACTTCGCTTACTTTCGGTGCAGGTTCAAATATTTTTATCGGCTGATCCGGCCACTGCGTCATTGATCGAGGCGTTGCCGGAACAGATTCGCTCACATTGTCACTGTGCCTGGAGGTCTAACGATTGGCTTAGTACTGTATCAGACCTCATAGCGCTTACCTTGATAATCCTCATCTTTCAGTGCGTTGTTTCAGTGCTATTTTTATTGTGTCAAATTTGTTGTTTTCGGGAGCAATTCTTATCGATGTCGCCAAAAACGCCGCTAGTTTATACCAAACACTGCTCCAGGCCTTTAATAATTGTCTCTTTAGGCAAATGTTGGCCGATAAACACCATCTTGCTGCTGCGGATTTCGTCTGGCGCCCATTTGCCGCCGATATCGGTGCCCATCAATTGATGTACGCCCTGAAACAGCACCTTGCGATCGGCGCCTTCCATGAGAAGTACGCCTTTGTAGCGCAGCATGCGCGGCCCGAAAACCTGCACGATACCGCCCAAAAATTCATCCAGCAAAGCAGTATTGAATGCACGCTCGCTCCTGAAGACAAATGAGGAAATGTCGTCGCTATGGTGCGCGTGGTGATGGTCGTGTTGATGATCGTGGTTGGATTCGTGGTGATTATGGTCGCAATCGGGCGTGCATGCATGCTGCTCTTCGGCGGCCTCGGCCGCCAGGAATTCAGGGTCGATTTCCAGTTTTTCATTGAGGTTGAAGCCGCGGATATCGAGCAGTTCAGCAATTGGCGCCCGACCAAAATCGGCGGTGCCTACCGGCGCGCGCGGATTGATGCGTTTGATGCGCGTCGTCAGCACGGCGATTTCGGCCGCGCTGACCAGATCAGTTTTGGATAACAGGATGCGGTCGGCGAAGCCCACCTGGCGCTGCGCTTCTTCATGTGCATCGAGTTGCTGCATCGCGTGACGCGCATCGACCACGGTGATGATCGCATCCAGCATGTAGGACAGCGCGACTTCCTCATCCATGAAGAAGGTTTGCGCCACCGGCCCCGGATTGGCCAGACCGGTGGTCTCGATTACCAGTCGATCGAAATGCAGCAGGCCGTCCGCGCGTTTTTGCGCCAGTTCGGTCAGTGCCACGATCAGGTCGCCGCGCACCGTGCAGCAAATGCAGCCGTTGTTCATCTCGATGATCTGCTCGGTGCTGTCCTGCACCAGAATTTCGTTGTCGATGTTTTCCTGGCCGAACTCGTTTTCGATCACGGCGATTTTAAATCCGTGATTTTCCTGCAGGATGCGATTGAGCAAGGTGGTTTTGCCTGCGCCGAGAAAGCCGGTCAGGATCGTGGTCGGAATCAATGCCATGGTGTGTGCCGTCAAAAAATGGAAGTTATTGTGGTTGCTGCGCACAATCGGCGCACCAACCCTTGATGGTCAGTTCGATGTCGTGGCTTTGGAAGCCGGGACCGAGGTTATCTTGCAGCACCGCTTGCAATTGCTGGCGCAGCGTCGATTGCCGGCAAGCCGATTGCGACAATACATCGGACACCAGATCCGCCTCGCCGTCCACGTTCAGGCAAAACACCTTGGCGCAACGGGTGCATTTGAAATGTCCATGCTGGTGCTGTCCAGTGGAGGCCTGATTGTCACGCGCGCGCTGTTGCACACTGGCGCCGCCGCGTTCGGAATGCTCGGTTCCGGCGCTGTAGCGGAATACGCGATCGTCGCCGGCGATCTTATGGGTCAGGCCAGCCGCGGTCAGGCAATCCAGCGCCCGGTACAGGGTGACGCGATCCATTTCCGCAAACGACTCCTGCATATCCTGGTGCGACAGCGCACGTGGCGCACCCAGCAAGACTGCCAGCACTTTCACGCGGGCCGGTGTGACACGCACTGACACTGCGCGCAGGCGCACTTCTGCTTCGTTGCGCGCCGCTTCAGGGGGCTTGCTATGGCTGGCGAATTGCAGTGAACGGTTCATGGCTTTGCCGGTAAAAATCGGTTGTGTCGCGGTTAGGTCTGAAATTATGCCGCAATTATGCAATCGAGTTGCAAGCGAGCTGCAATTATTCGTCGGTCCGGGATTTTTTCTTGGCGCGCGGATGGGCGGCGTCGTATACGGTGGCCAGCCGCTGGAAATCGAGTGCAGTATAAATCTGCGTGGCGGCAATCGATTCATGTCCCAGCAGTTCCTGCACCGCGCGCAAGTCGCCGCTTGACTGCAGCAGATGCGAGGCGAAAGAGTGGCGCAGCATGTGCGGGTGCACGTCGGCCGGAATCCCCAGCGCCTGCGCATGCGCCTTGATGCGCAATTGCACGCTCCGTACCGAGATGCGGCTACCGCGCGCATTCAAAAATAACGGCTGCGGGTCAAGCCGGATTACCGCCACGCGCGCGGCGATCCAAGCCTGCAGCGCCAGCAGCGCGGCGCGGCCGACCGGCACGCTGCGCTGCTTGCCGCCCTTGCCGGTGACGATCACATCCTGTGACTCGAGATCGATCCAGCCGCTTGATGTGTATGGTTTGCCCGGTGTGCCGCCAGGTCCGCTACTTAGACCGCTTGCACGTGCATAACGCAGATCGAGACCGACCAGTTCCGAGACCCGCAGGCCGCTCGAATACAGCAGCTCGAACATTGCCATGTTGCACAACTGCATCACACTGTCGGCTGCGATAGCGGGGTCGGGGTTTGACACCAAGCGCACTGCATCGTCGGCGCCTAGCGCCTGCGGCAGTGTTTTGGCGCGTCTGGGGGCGCGGATGCCATCGATCGGGTTTGACGCCAGTGGGATCTGCTCGGACAGCCAGCGGAAAAACCCGCGCCAGGCCGACAGCTTGCGGGCAATCGAGCGTGGATTCAGGCCCCTGGAATGCAGCCGCGAAGTCAGGTTGCGTACCTGCGCGTGGCTGGTCAGTGCCAGCGATGTGCCCTCCAGCATCAAGGCCAGTTCGTGCAAGTCGCGTGCGTAATTGTCAAGAGTGTGCGGTGACAGCTTGCGTTGCGTCTTCAGGCAGTCCAGATAGCTATCGATGCGCGCAGTGTTGTCTGCCGGCACAGTGAGGGCAGGACTCAATCCAGCAAGCAGGTCAGTGCGGAACTGGCTGTGGTGCCGATTTCACTCAGAAAATCGGTCGCCATGTCGGTTGCAAAGCGCTGCGGATCATCCGAGCCCAGCACCAGCAGGCCGAAGGTTTCAGACCCGCTGCCAAGACGTAACGGGATGATCGCGGTGGATTGCACGCTGGCAGCATCATCGAGCCATCGCACCGCGTCGAAATCGTTATTCGTTCCGCAATACGGTGCGGCCAGGCTCTTGGCGAAAATCATCGCGTCTTCCGAAACGTCCTCGGCAAACCAGGCATGGGCATAATCGGGCGCCACGCGCCACAGCCGCAAGGTGGCTTGAGGGACGCCGAAAACGGATTGCAAGCCGGTCGCCAGCACATGCGGTAAATCGACATCGTTGCGCGCCTGCAGCAATGAGCGGGTCCATTGCTGGAACTTGTGCGCAATTGCATCATTGGCCTGCCCGTGGCGCAGCAAATCCGACAGTTGCAGCTCCAGCTTCTTGTGCTTTTCGCGCATCACTTCCATCTGGCGCTCCTGTAGTGACAGCGTGCGCCCGGTCAGTGGGCTCGACAGCCGGATTTGCCCCAGCAGGGCCGCATGTTCTTCAAAAAAATGCGGGGTCTTCGACAGAAATAGCGCAACGTGGTGGGAGTCCAGTGGGAGGGTCATAAATGATGGCCGTTTCTAGTGTAGGGAGCGTTGTAGTGGTGGCGCGGATGCGATTTGTACAGTATATCGGCGTTCTTGGCAGATGCGAAGCCGGCACGCACTATCGGCGCACACTGCCGCTGCCTGGGATTTTGGGCCTTGGATATACTCTAGCGCTGTATTTTTAATCACGTACAGAAATAATGCGGGAAGTGCATTATTATTCATGATACTCCCACTAAATTAATTTTTTGTGCGGTGCAATTGGGCGACTTTAGCAGAGTGATTGCCGTTACGTAAAAATGATAAAACGGGCGTATATGGTTTCCCATATACGCCCGGTTTATTTTCCTGTTATCGAAGCATCAACTTCATCGTTTGCCGACCCAGCGCTGAGTCTGGCAAACGGTCAAGTCATGTCTTCAGATAATTAGAAGTTGTGTGTTACGCCGATGCCAACACCAGTAGTTGAGTTCTTGAAGCCTGGGTCAGTGTACCGAGTACGTGCAACGTCAGCATACAGCGAAGTGCGCTTGGACAGATTGTGTTGATAACCGATCGACAATTTCTGGATCTTGTCGAAAGTTCTGAGGCTGTCGGAACCTATCACTGTTGGAGTAACAACAGAAGCATTAGTTGTATTGCCGTAACCAGTAGTAGTGCTATCTGCGCCATCCTTAGTCTGGTTGTAAGCAGCCTTGATCAAGCCGGAGCCGATTTCATAAGTGGCTGCAACAACTGCATTCTTGGCTTTTGCTTGACCAGCAATTTTGCTGTCTTTTTGATCGTAGCCGAGTGCAATTTTGGCTGGACCAAATGCATACGAACCGGAAACAGCCCAGATCCTTGCTTTGTT
>JBDSCZ010000264.1:0-1804 GCA_039920865.1 Burkholderiaceae bacterium | reverse complement strand
GACCAGTAATCAGCTCAATTCGCTTTGCTTGACGATAATGCGCGACACCAGCCCGTATTCCATCGCTTCGGTGGCGCTCATCCAGTAGTCGCGGTCGATGTCGGCAGTGACTTTTTCCAGTGCCTGTCCGGATTCGCGCGCGATCAGGGCGGCGATGCGTACACGTACCTTGACGATCTCGCGGGCCTGAATCGCGATGTCGGATGCCTGGCCGCCGAAGCCGCCGCTCGGCTGGTGGATCAGGAAACGGGTATTGGGGAGGCAGAAGCGGCATTCCTTCGGCACCGACAGGAACACGTTTACTGCCGCGCTGCCGACCCAGCCGGTGCCGATCATGTTTACCGGCGCATCGATGAAGCGCACGATGTCGTGGATCACGTCGCCGGATTCGACATGGCCGCCCGGCGAGGACACCAGTACCGTGATCGGCTGCTGGGATTCCGCCGACAAGGCGATCATGCGCTTGCTGACATCGGCCGCCAGCTTGTCATTGATGGTGCCGAACACCAGTACGGTACGGGATTTGAAGGCCTTTTCTTCGAGGAAGGGGCTGCGCGGCGCACCGCTGTTGTCGCTGTCTTCTGCCATGGTGTGTAGGTTTCTGTGGTTGGAATGAAATAGGTAAATGGCTGCGATAGCGTGGTTTTTCAAGTAAGACATGGGGCCAGAGCCGCCGCGCCGGCATTGCGTACCCGCCGCCGGCGATGCCGCGCAGCGCGTAGCGGGTGCCGACGGCATCGCCGCACCTCCATTGACTCGGCAAATACAGGGAGTATGACGATAAACTTAAGACTTTCCGCACGTCATTATTGACACTTGAAAAATACCGTTCGTAGTATGTTTTACGGAGCAGCGTCAGTCAGGCGTTGCCACCCGGTCGGCGGCGCTTTTGATGCAGCGCAATCGAACCTGATTTTTCCGGATTTTTTTGGTGCAGGCCCTTTTTTTTGGCCTACATTGTAGTCAGCCAATGCGCATTCCGGCTGACGCAGCAATTGATCCAACGCTCTGGCAGAGGACATGATGAATGCAGACAACAGGGTGATCCACCCGCTGTGGTTGCGCATCACGCATTGGCTCAACGCCGTTGCCGTGATCGTGATGGTGCTGAGCGGCTGGCGCATCTACGATGCATCGCCGATCTTTCCATTCATGTTTCCAGCAAATATCACCCTCGGCGGCTGGCTGGGCGGCGCGCTGCTGTGGCATTTCGCGGCGATGTGGCTGCTGCTGGTGAATGGCCTGATCTACCTGATCGTGAATCTCGCCAGCGGTCGCCTGTATCGCCAGTTTTTCCCGCTGCGCCCGGCCGAAATCATCGCCGACCTCGGCGCTGCGCTCAGCGGCAGGCTGGCGCATGCCGATCTGCGCCATTACAACGCGGTGCAAAAGCTGGCTTATCTGTTCGCGATGCTCGACGCGCTGCTGCTGGTGTTGTCGGGGCTGGTAGTCTGGAAATCGGTGCAGTTTCCGCTGCTGCGCGCGCTGATGGGCGGCTACGACAATGCGCGGGTCGTGCATTTTCTGGCGATGGCGGGCATGGTCGGGTTCTTTGCGGTGCATGTGGTGATGGCGGCGCTGGTGCCGCGCACGCTGATCGCGATGGTGCGCGGTCGCTAAGGAGAAAAGTGTGATTCATCCGAAACCGCGCCGGCGGCTCGACCGGGAGGCGCTCGCCAAGGACGCCTTTGGCGCGCTGTCGCTGCCGTCGCGCCGCCTGTTCGGCAAGCGGGCGCTGACGCTGGGCGGGCTGGCGCTGCTGACCGGCTGCGATATCGTCAACCAGGACGCTGCCGAAAAAGTG
>JBDSCZ010000263.1:0-5974 GCA_039920865.1 Burkholderiaceae bacterium | reverse complement strand
GCTGGTGGCCATGCTGCGACCAGTGGTGCGCGTGTTCTGCATACGACGGCGCGGCCACCACCACCCGCGACGGTGCATGCAACAAGCTGCGCAAACGTGGCAGAGCCTGGATCGCGGCTTGGGTGCCGGCCACCGGCAACATCAGCGGCGCGCGGTAATACGCGCAGGCGGCCAGCGCCAGCGCAGGATCGCTTTCCGGCAGCCGGTGCCAGATATCCGGCGCCAGTGCCGGCACCGGATACGGTTGCGGATTGATGCCGGTGGACAGGTCGAGCCAGTCCTGCAAAGGCCGGTTGAAGCGCAGCGCCGCATCGCGCAGATTGCCGCCGTGTTCAAGCATCGGGCATCACCTTAATCATTGTTTATATTGGGTATATCAATAAAACATGCTTTTCCCGCATATATCAATTGCGGGTTTAAAATTACATACAGCAGTATATTTCACGTTAAAAATACGTCAACGCACCGGAAATAATCAGAACAGCGATCCACAGCACAGAAGTCGCTGCCACCAGCCGCCATGCTCGGCCAATGTCGGCCGCCGCCGCAGCACGCCCTGCGCCCAGCGTTGGACGCTGCTCCAACTCACCGTCGTACACCGCGGCGCCACCCAGAGCCAATCCGAGCGCACCGGCGCCGCTGGCCATCAACGGCCCGGCGTTGGGGCTGGACCAGGCCGGCGCCTGGGTGTGCCAGCAATGCCAGGCGCGGCGCTTGTCGGCCACGGTAGGTGCCAGCAAGACGTAGGACAAGGCAGTCAGGCGCGCCGGAATCCAGTTCAGCACATCATCAAAGCGCGCGGCAAAACAGCCGAATGACAGAAAACGGGTGTTGCGATAGCCCCACATCGCATCCAGCGTATTGGCCAGACGGAACAGCAGCGCGCCGGGACCGCCGCCGAGCACGAACCAGAACAGCGTCCCGAATACCGCGTCGTTGCCATTTTCTAGCAAGGATTCGGCAGCGGCCTTGGACAGGTCGGCTTCCTGCGCGGCTTGCGTATCGCGGCTGACGATGTTTGAGGTCAGCTGGCGCGCCTCTGCCAGATCGCCGCGCAGTAACGCCTGCGCGATCGGCATCGTATGCTCGCGCAGGCTGCGCAGGCCGACGCAAAAATACAGCAGCAGCGCATGCAAGACCAGTCCCGCGCTACCGAGGCCCGTGAGCCAGACTGCCAGCAGCACAAAAGGCAGTACCGCCAGCAGCCACGCCAGCATGCCGCGCCAAAACAGGTTGCTGCAGCAATTCAGCCGGCGCTCGATCAAATTCGCCCAGCGTCCGAAACCCACCAGCGGATGCCAGCGCCGCGCCTCGCCCAGCAGTGCGTCGAGCAGCATGCCAGCCAGCGCCAGCAGCGCGACCATCGGCAGGCTCAATCCCATCAACATGGGCCGCCTTTCAGCACCAGCGGCAAGCCGGCTGCGATCAGCACCGCCCGTTCGCAGCGCGCGGCAACCGCCTGATTCAGGCGTCCGGCCTCGTCGGCGAACCAGCGTGACACCGCATTCATAGGCACCACGCCCATGCCGACTTCGTTCGACACCAGCACCACATCGCCGGGGACGGCATCCAGCGCCTGCAGGAAACGCGCGCGCTGCACGGCAAAACAGGCCGGCGGCGTGATGCGGCCGACTTCGGGGAAATCCTGCGCTTCGGCAAACAGCAGATTCGACAGCCACAAGGTCAGGCAATCGACCAGCACCAGACGCCCGGGCGTGCTCCATTGCAACAGCGTGTCGCCCAGCGCCAACGGCTCTTCGACCGTGGTCCAGACTGCCGGCCGTTGCTGCCGGTGATGTGCAATGCGCAGCACCATTTCGCCATCATCGGCGCGGGCGGTGGCGATATATACCACCTCGTGCCCGGAGGCGATCGCAAGACGCTCCGCGTAGGCGCTCTTGCCGGAACGGGCGCCGCCCAGAATTAAAGTACGGGTCAAGTGTTGGTTCATGTCGTTTCCTCGCCGGGAATATAGATTGTCCGCTGGCCGTGCTGCACCGTCTCGATCGGATGCCCGAGACAGCGGCTCAGGATCGGCGCCTGCATCACGTCGGCCACCGGCCCGGCTTGCCATCGACCGTCGCCCATCAGCAGCAGCGCATGGCTGGCCACGCTGTGGGCCAGATTCAGGTCGTGGCCGACCATCACTACGGTTTTGGATTGCTCACGGCACAGCTGCGCCAGCAAGCGCATCACACTGACCTGATGCGCGAGATCGAGCGCATTGGCCGGTTCGTCCAGCAGCAGCAGCGGCGTGTCCTGCGCCAGCAGCGCGGCAATCGCGACCCGCTGCCGTTCGCCGCCGGACAGCGTGCGCACATCGCGCGCGGCCAGCTGATCGACTTCCATCGCCTGCAGCGCCCGGTGCGCGGCAAGATGGTCGTCGCTGGCTTCCCAATAGCGGTCGGCGTGATACGGATGGCGCGCGGTCAGCACGGTTTCGATCACGCTATAGCCGAACGCATCGCTGCGCGCCTGCGGCAGAAAAGCGCGTTCGCGTGCCAGCGTTTCCAGCGGCCAGTCGATTAGCGGCTTGCCGCCCAGTTCGACGCTGCCGCCGTCTGGCTGGCGCAAGCCGGCCAAGGTGCGCAACAGTGTGCTTTTGCCGGCGCCGTTGCGGCCGATGATGCACCAGCATTGCCCGGCTTCGACTTGCCAGTCCAGAGCGTCGATCAGCAGGCGCGGCCCGATCCTCAGTTGTAAATTCAGGGTACGCATTATTTCCGTCGGATATGGTGGAGCTGCAGCAGGAATACCGGAACCCCGATCATCGCGGTTACCACGCCGACCGGCAATTGCTGCGGCGACAGCACGGTGCGCGCCAAGGTGTCGGCCAGCACCAGAAAAGCCCCGCCGACCAGCACCGAGGCCGGCATCAGCAAGCGGTGATCCGGCCCCAGCGCAAAACGGCACGCGTGCGGCACGATCAGCCCGACGAAGCCGATGCTGCCGGCGCTGGTGACGGCGCTGGCGGTCAGCACGGCCGAACACAGGAACAAGCCTTTGCGCAGCGCGCCGACGCGCACCCCGAGCGTAGCGGCGGCTTCCGCGTGCAGCGCCATCACATTGATCGACCGCGCCACCCGCTGCGCGAACAGCAGGGCCGCGGCCAGCACCAGCCACGGCATCCAGCGAAACTGTGTGCCCGACAGATCGCCGATCATCCAGAACACCATGCCGCGCAAGCGACTGTCCGGCGCAATCGACAGCATCAGGGTTACCAGCGCGCCGCAACCCGAGGCCAGAATCACACCGGTCAGCAGCAGCAGCGAGGCTCCGCCTTCGGCCGCCAGACCGCCGCGCAAATCGCGCCGCGCCAGCAGATACAGCAGCGCCGCCACCGTCACCGCACCGCCGAAAGCCGCCGCATCGACTGCCCAGGCCGACGCCATCAACAGCATCGCCGCCAGGGCGCCGACCGCAGCCCCGCCGGAGACACCCAATATATACGGGTCGGCTAGCGGATTTCGCAGCAAGGCTTGCATCATCACGCCGGCCAGCGCCAGCGCGCCGCCAGTCACGAATGCCGATTGCGCGCGCCCGAGCCGCAATTCAAGCAGCGTCGCGGCCAGCGTGGTCGGCGCGCCTTGCAGGATTTCACCCAGGGCCGCCACCAGATCAGCCACCGGCAACACGATTGAACCGACCATACCGGCCAACAGCAGCGCGGCCACGGTCAGCACCGCGAGCAAGGTCAGGGTGACGAGGCTGCGATGGCGCGCTGTGAACGATGCAACAGAATCAGGATTGCGAGGCACTATTGTCCTTCATTAGTGATAAAAACAAATGCCGCCAATGCATGAGCGCCGGCCTAAGCCGGACCAGCCGGTGCCGGTATACGGTAGGTTGGTGCTGAGCGCAGCGCAGCCCAACATTGCGTGCAGCATGTTGGGCTGCGGTGTTGGGCTGATAAGGCGTTAGCCCAACCTACAAAATTAATAAACATGGGAGTATGCATAAAAATAGTGGATATTGCGCATATATCACTTACGCATTTAATAAATACAAGGCAGAGTAATAATCAACGATCAGATTCCCGCCATCATCCAGACGCCGCTGGCGGCCACCACGGCACCGCTAGCGCGCAGCACCAGACCCTGTTTATTCAAGCCCTTGCCCAGCGCCCGGCCGAGGCCGTGCAATGCGGCGGTGGCTGCGACAAAACCGATAGCGTACTGCCATGCCGAGCCCATTCCCAGTAGCGGCATTTCCGCGCCGTGCGCATGACCATGGAAAATCGCGAACAAAGCCACAATGCCGGCCCCAATCGCCGGCGTCACGCGTACCGAAAAAGCGACCAGCAAGCCCAGTATCAGCACCGAAGCGGCAATGCCGATTTCGACCATCGGCAACCCGATACCGGCCATGCCGACGCCGCCCGCGACTGCCATCAGCGCCACGAAACTGGCCGGAACCAGCCATTTGGCGCGCCCGCCCAGCTGAAATGCCCAGACCCCGACTGCGACCATTGCCAGCACATGATCGAGGCCGAACAGCGGATGGGTAATGCCGGCCATCAAGCCACCGCCATGACCCGGATGGGCATTGGCAATGCCGCAGAAAGCGACGGACATCAGGGCGATACACCAGCGGATGGATTTACTGTTCATGAGGGTTCCTTCAATAAGAAAATAAGATTAAGGTTTTTTACTGCAACTTTTTATGCGCTTTTTATTCTGTTTGCGCTGCCGGCCAGCCATTCTGATACACCATGTCCTGCAGATCCTGCCGCTGGGCCCAGCCTTCCAGTTCCAGCATCGGCTTCGGATAAAACACTTCCACGTGGCCCACGCACAAGATGGCGACCGCTTTGGCGCCGGCCGGCATGCCCAGCAGCAGGCCCAACTGTTCCGGGTCGAACAAGGAAACCCAGCCGACGCCTATCCCTTCGGCGCGCGCCGCCAGCCAGAAGTTCTGGATCGCACAGGCGACCGAGGCCAGATCCATTTCAGGCAGCGTGCGGCGTCCGAACACGTGTTCGTCGCGTCGGTCCATCAGCGCCACCACCAGCAGTTCGCCGCATTCGCGTATCCCTTCGACCTTGAGGCGCATGAATTCATCTTCGCGTGCGTGCAAGGCCTGCGCGGTATTCACGCGCTCCTGCTCGACCATCTGATGAATCGTGCTGCGCAGGGCGGGATCGGTAATCTGGATGAAGCGCCACGGCTGTATGAAGCCGACGCTGGGCGCCAGGTGGGCGGCCTGCAGCAGGCGCGCCAGCAATTCCGGCGCGACCGGGTCGGGCAGAAAATGGCGGATATCGCGCCGTTCGGCAATGGTCTTGTAGACCGCTGCGATCTCTTCGTTGCTGAATCGGTTCATGGCAGGTTTAGGGTAAAAACGGCAAAAACAGTGCGGCGGCCGCGACTGGGTTGGAGGGGAAGTAGCAGTGCAGATAACTGGCGGTTAGCCGCCCTGACTGGAAAATGCTTTCGCCGGGCGAGGTATTGTACAAGCGCGCACCGTATGCCAGCGGCGGCAGCGATGTATCGACCATCGAATGGTGAAAGGTATGGCTGCGCAACACGCCGCCCGGCATCGGCGCCGATTGGTAACCGAGGCCCGTCAGGCGCGTCTGCATCACCGCATGGCCCGGCAACAGCCCGGCCATCGCGCCGCGTGTTCCATCCTTGCCGGTCAGCGATTCGAACAGGTACAGCATGCCGCCACACTCCGCGTAGATCGGCTTGCCCTGGTTGAAATGTTTGTGCAAGGCGGCGTTCAGCGCCGTGTTGTTCTGTAACTCTGCCAGATGCAGTTCCGGATAGCCGCCCGGCAGGTACAGGCTGTCGACCTCCGGCAGCGCCTGATCGGCCAGCGGGGAAAAGAACAGCAGCTCGGCCCCCATCGCCCGCAGCAAATCCAGGTTGGCCGGATAAATGAAAGAGAACGCCGCATCGCGCGCAATGCCGATGCGCACGCCGGACAGCAATGGCTGCGACGCATCGACCGCAGCCGCGCTGAATGCGACGGC
>JBDSCZ010000262.1:0-4967 GCA_039920865.1 Burkholderiaceae bacterium | reverse complement strand
TGCCAGAATCAGCCACATGATGCCGTGACCGATGCGCTCGTTGATCCAGTCGATCCCGTTGGAAAGTTTCAGCAGGGGTTTCATAGCACCCCCGGGTCGATGTGTCGGGCGTAAATCGGCCTTTTTGGCGTTGTCGCAAAACAGATATTTGGATTGCCGCCATAGGTGAGCCGGGTTTTGCTGCAGCGCGCATTGATTGTGTCAATGCGGCTTTCCAGCGAATGAAAGAAAGACATGGTTTTATCTCCAATTTTGAAAAAAATCACGGAACCGTCGTGTTTTATTCTTTTGTTTTTGCGTCTGATGCGCAGGCCCTGCTTGATGGCACGGGCAGTATATGATATTTCAATTCGCAATCGGGGCTTTGATTTTTACCCCATGTATTTTTCATGTTGCGATGTTTTTGGCACGATTTTTTTCATCAAATTGCGGGCTGGTCGGCAGTAATGCATACGTGGTATCACGCAGCACAATTACGATAAATTTGGCGCGGCGGACGTGCGCCGGTTCGAACCGCTGTGCGGCTGAAAATAGGTCGCCTCGACATGCTTGCGGCAATGCGTGTCGAGGCGGCTCAGGCTGTTAGCCTGGATGGTCAGCCTAGTTGGGTGCGGATGCGTGCGATAGCGGCACGTACCTGGTTCGGTGCAGTACCGCCGATATGGTTACGGGCGGCGACCGATCCTTCCAGCGTCAGCACAGCAAAAATGTCGGCCTCGACCAGGTTGGAGAAAGCGCGCAGTTCTTCCAGCGTCAGGTCGGTCAGGTCGCAGCCGCGATCGACGCAGGTGCGCACCGCGCGCGCTACTGCTTCGTGGGCATCGCGAAACGGCAAGCCTTTCTTGACCAGGTAGTCGGCCAGATCGGTAGCGGTGGCGAAACCCTGCAGCGCGGCGGCGCGCATTGCATCTGCCTTGACTGTGATTCCGGTTGCCATGTCGGCGAAGATGCGCAGCGTATCGGTCAAGGTGTCGACGGTGTCGAACAGCGGTTCCTTGTCCTCCTGATTGTCCTTGTTATAGGCCAGCGGCTGGCCTTTCATCAAGGTCAACAGGGCGATCAGGTGGCCGTTGACGCGGCCGGTCTTGCCGCGCGCCAGTTCCGGCACGTCCGGGTTTTTCTTTTGCGGCATGATCGAAGAGCCGGTGCAGAAGCGGTCGGCGATATCAATGAAGCCGACCCGCGGGCTCATCCAGATCACCAGTTCTTCCGACATGCGCGAAACGTGGGTCATCACCAGCGCAGCAGCGGCGCAAAATTCGATCGCAAAATCGCGGTCGGATACCGCGTCGAGCGAATTGCGGCAGACTTCATCGAAGCCGAGCGTTTTGGCGACGCGTTCACGGTCGATCGGGAACGTGGTGCCAGCCAGTGCGGCCGCGCCCAGCGGCAGGCGGTTGACGCGGCGGCGGCAGTCGGCCATGCGTTCGGCATCGCGGCTGAACATTTCGACATAAGCCAGCATGTGGTGGCCAAAAGTGATCGGCTGCGCCACCTGCATGTGGGTAAAGCCCGGCATGATGGTGTCCGCATGTTGTTCGGCCAGGTCCAGCAAGGCCAGGCGGAAATCGCGCAACAAGCCGCTGATGTCGTCAATTGCGGCGCGCAGATACAGACGAATGTCGGTGGCAACCTGGTCGTTGCGCGAGCGTCCGGTGTGCAGGCGCTTGCCAGCATCGCCGACCAGTTCGGTCAGGCGTTTTTCGATATTCAGATGCACGTCTTCCAGGTCGAGCAGCCATTCAAACTGGCCGGCTTCGATCTCGGTGCGGATTTGGGTCATGCCGCGCTGGATTTCAGCATGATCGGCCTGATTGATGATGCCGGTGGCGGCGAGCATTTCGGCATGCGCTAGCGAGCCTTCGATGTCGAACTGGGCCAGGCGCTTGTCGAAAAATACTGAGGCGGTGTAGCGTTTGACCAGATCGGATACCGGTTCGGAGAAACGTGCCGACCACGCTTCGCTTTTTTTGGAGAGTTGTGCTGTCATAATTGGGTCCGAGTTTGTGTCTTGGTGAATCCAGCGATTATAAATAGGACTTGCGCAAAACAGGCGGAAATAAGTTCGGCCAGCCCGCAGCACCCGCTCTGCACCGTGATGAATATTAAATAATTCAGGGGTATACGCAATAAAATGGTAGTTACCGCAGGATTATCAAGTGACTTTAAAAATACATTAAGTAGTATATTTTAATCGAAGCCAGCCATTTTCTGCATCGGATGAACGCTTGAGCATCTCGCTATTTACGGTTCCTGGTAGTTCCAGTGCAGCAGTCGATACGGTGCTGCCCGACTGCTGCAATATCGGCGTGGTATTCCGCTCGATGCTAGCGGTCAATCTGGTCGCACTGATCGCCGTCATCCTGCGCAATGACAGTGTGCAGGCGGGTTTGATCGATTTTGTCGAAGCGGCTATCGTGATTGAACTGGCTTGCCTATGGTCGCTTTTCATGTTGTGCGCCTTGCGCCAGTTGCGGCTGGTGCGCCATGCTCGTGGCTGGGTCCAGCGCATCCTGTGCATGCTGGTGCCGGCGCTGGTGACGGGATTCATCATCCGTTTCCTGTCTTCGTTCGACTGGTTCGCCAGCAGCTTTAGTCATTTGACTGCGCCCGACGGTGCGCTGGCAGCCGCGATGTTCGGCATTGCGCTGCAGCATTACTTCGAACTGCGCGCCCGCGCTTTTTCACCGGCGCTGGTGGAGGCGCGCTTGCAAGCGTTGCAGGCGCGCATCCGGCCGCATTTCCTATTTAACAGCCTGAACGCGGTATTGTCGCTGATCCGCACAGCACCGCGCCAGGCTGAAACCGCGTTGGAGGATCTGGCCGACCTGTTTCGGGTACTGATGCGCGACGCACGCAACATGAGCAGTCTGGAAGAAGAAATCCGGCTCTGCCGCCAATATTTGTCGATCGAGAAAATACGGCTGGGCGAGCGCCTGCAGGTGCGCTGGGAGCGCGGCAATGTCAGCGATGCGACCTTGCGCTGCGCACAGGTGCCGGTGCTGCTGCTGCAACCCTTGCTGGAAAACGCGGTGCGTTACGGGGTCGAACCGGTCAGCGCGCCATCCGTTATCTCGGTGCGCCTGAGCCGTTCAATCGACCGGATTGAAATCGTCATCGCCAATTCCTATTATGGCCAGAGCCAGGATCAGAATCCGGGAGGCAACAATATGGCGCTGACGAATATCCGCGAGCGGCTGGCGCTGCTATTCGATGTCGAGGCGCAACTGTCGACCATTGTTACCGATGGAAAATTCGAGGTGCATCTGCGCTTTCCGTATCTGAAAAATCCAAGGTGAGTATGAAATTACGCTTGTTCATAGCCGATGACGAAGCGCCGGCACGCGCCAGGCTGACAACCCTGCTGGCAGATATCGCTGCAGAATGCCCGCATCTGATTGTCGGTGAAGCCGAAAACGCCGCACAGGCGCTGTCCGGCATTGCCCACAGCAAGCCCGATATCGTGTTGCTGGATGTGCAGATGCCCGGCATGAGTGGAATGGAGCTGGCCGCACAACTGGGCCGTCAAGCCGGCACCGAAACATCTGCAATGGCACCGGCGATCATTTTCATAACCGCGCATGAGGAATATGCGCTGCACGCGTTCGAGGTGCGGGCGCTCGATTACCTGTTGAAGCCGGTGCGTGCAAGTCGTCTGTCGGATGCGCTGAAACGATTCAGACACGTGCCGAGGTTGGCACCCGACAGCAACATGCCAGCCCCGGCAACCGATCAGGGCGCGGGCAGGCGCCAGCACTTTTCAGTGCAGGAACGCGGTCGGGTCATGTTGGTGCCGGTCGATGATGTGTTGTATCTGAAAGCCGAAATGAAATACGTGACCCTGCACACCAGCACGCGTGAATACCTGATCGAGGCGTCGCTGGTTTCGCTGGAGCATGAGCTGGCTGCAACTTTCGTGCGGGTCCATCGCAATGCGTTGGTGGCGCGCAATGCCATCTGCGGCGTTGAACGCGGTGCCGGCTCGTCCGAGCAGGACGGCGATGAGTTGGGTATCGGCGGCGATTGCTGGCAAGTCATCCTGCGCGATGTGGCGCAGCGCCTGCCAATTTCACGGCGCCAATGGCCGCTGCTCAAGGCTCTGGTGCGCTGACCATGCGATCATTGTATTAGTGGGAGTATGGCAATAAAAAACCTGTTTTCCGCATATCTTATGTGCGACAAGTAAAAATACAGCATGATGTATTTATGCTATTTCTGAAAGAAAATCAGCGTCATCAGCGCACCGGTAACAATCACCAGCACGCGCACCGCCGCAGCCGGCATGGTGCGCCCCAGCCTGCCGCCGATATAGCCGCCGAGCGTGGAGCAGACCATCATCGCGAATGCCAGCGGCCAGTTGATGGCGTCGCCTACCGCGTAGACCAGCACCGAAATCGCAGTCAATACCACCGACGCAATATTTTTCAAGCCGTTCATGCTGTTCATGTTGGTCTCGCCCAGCAGCGCAAACGCAGCCAGCAAGAGTATCCCGAGGCCGCCGTTGAAATAGCCGCCGTAAATCGCCACCAGAAACACCACAATAGACGGCCAGACCGAGTCCGGCGCAAAACCGGCGGATCCGGACGCGTGAGAAAAACGATTTGCCAGCCTGCCGCCAAACGCAAACAGGCAGGTTGCCGCCAGCAGCAGCCATGGAATGATGCGGCGAAAGCCGGCGTCCGAAGTCGCCAGCAACAGCGACGCTCCTATCAGGCCGCCGATCAAACTGAACACGACCAGTTTTTTCATGGTCATAGAACGCAGGCTGCCGAGATCGTCCCTGAAGGCCAGCGCGCCGGTGACGTAGCCCGGCAGCAATGCTGCGGTGCCGGTGGCGTTGGCCATTATCGGCGGCACGCCGACAAATACCAGGGCCGGAAAGGTCAAAAAACTGCCGCCGCCAGCGATCGCATTCAGGCCGCCGGCAAACAGCGCCGCAGTACAAATTATTACCCAGTGCATTAAGG
>JBDSCZ010000261.1:0-2922 GCA_039920865.1 Burkholderiaceae bacterium | reverse complement strand
ATGCCCCGCAGAGCTGTTCCTTCCTGTAGACGCTTTTGACTTTAAAGCATACTGGGCCGATAAGCTCGGCTCTGTTGCACTTGGACATTGAAACCGCCTAAATACAACCAGTTTCAGGAAATTACGATAAATTAAGTAATAAAGATGCAATACATCATGATAGAGGCAGCAGAGCAGAAAATTGTGGATGCCGCAATTTTTCGACGCGCCAGTCGGTTTGATTTCTACCATCGACCGTATCATGGAGCAGGGGTCATGGCTGGATTACTGCATGTTTCTGCAGAACAACATGATTGCTGCACGAGGCCGTGGCCTGGATACCTGCCCGCAGGCGGCATTTACCCAAAATCATAAAATTATTCAGAATGTATTGGCGTTGCCGGACAGTGAGATGGTTGTCTGCGGCATGTCGCTGGGTTACGCGGATATGAGCAAGGTTGAGAACACCTTGTACACCGAGCGTGAGTCGGTAGCCGGCTGCGTAAAGTTCATGAAATGATCGCATGCGAACCTGTCGATGTCAGTATCATGCGGTTTAATTGCATTTTATTTGTTACTTATTAACAAGGTGAATAATTTTGTTTAAGGTAATGCGCTAACACCCTAATTTTCTTGCAGATTTTCGCAATTTTGCTAAACTCAAATTAATATAAATAATTGCGTCAAATAGGGAGCTTTGTGATGCGTAAGCCTGCGTTATCTTTACTAATTTCAATACTGTTTGTTGCCTTTTCTGCACCCGTAGCACAAGCAAAGGAAGTCACTCCGAATGCGGTGCAACACAAGAAAAGCAGCATCCATAAATCGGCTGCGGCCAAAAACAAGGCACAGCCCGTTGCCGCAAAAAGCAAGGCAAAAATCGTTGCCAGCAAGAGTGGATCAAAAAAACGCACTATAGGCAATAAAAAAAATGCAAAGGTGGCGGTATCCCGCTCCAACCGTAAAGTTGTGCATAAGCGCTTAGTGGCTGCACCTATTGTGCAGATAATACCGGCGAAGCCAACTGCTGGCGACATGGCCGGTCTGAGCAGCACGCACGACCCGCTTGATCTCAAATCCAATGTCGCATTCATCATGGATCAGACGACTTCCGAAGTGCTGTTCGAGAAAAATTCACGGGTGTCGTTGCCAATGGCGTCCATTACCAAATTGATGACAGCGCTGGTCGTGCTTGACTCCCAGCAAGATATGAACGAGATGCTGGAGGTCACTTTCCAGGATGTCGATTATGAAAAGAATAGTGGCTCGCGTCTGAGAGTCGGGGCGCAATTGTCGCGTACCGACATGCTGCATATTGCGTTGATGAGTTCGGAAAACCGTGCCGCTTCGGCGCTTGGTCGTAGTTACCCCGGCGGTTTGCCAAACTTTGTTAAACGTATGAACGAAAAGGCACGAACCATCGGCATGACCAATACCTTATATGTCGACGCTAACGGGCTGTCGAGCCGGAATGTGGCCAGCGCACGCGATCTGGCCAAGCTGGTGAGTGCTGCCTACAATTATCCGATAGTGCGTCAATATTCGACCGATACCAGCTATATGGTGGAGCCTGGCGGCCGGGCACTGCATTATTCGACCACTAATGGTCTAGTCAAAAACCCGGATTGGGAGATTGGCTTGCAAAAGACCGGTTATATTTCTGAAGCCGGACGATGCCTGGTAATGCAGGCAAAAATCGACGGGCGTCCGGTGGTAATGGTTTTCCTCGATTCCAAAGGCAAGCAATCGCGTCTCGGGGATGCTGGACGTATCCGCAAGTGGCTGGAGACGTCACCTTCAACCGTGTCGGGTACGCACTTGGTCGCCAAACAGAGTTGATCGGTTGTCGAACATAAAAAAAGCGAACTTTTCTGGTTCGCTTTTTTTATTCTTAATATTTCGAGCATAGCTTACTAATCGGTACTTGCTTCGGTTAGATAGTTGTCGAGTATTTTTGTCACGGTATAATTTCATTGCGGAAATTAGCATATAAATGCATATACCCCACAGATTTCCAGATTATGGAGTGTGCGTAACATAACCCAGTGTGGCCGAAATCTGATTCGCGGTCTGGATCAGGTCTTCCACCCAGTCATCCTGCAGGCGATCCGCCGGGGCGGATATCGACAAGCCGGCAATCATCTTTCCACTGTCATCCAGGATGCCTGCGGCCATGCAGCGTACGCCGAGTTCAAGCTCCTCATTGTCGCGTGCGTAGCCGCGGGCGCGTATCAGGCTCAATTCGCGTTCCAGTTGTCCTAGATCGGTAATCGAATTTTTATTGTGCCCGGTCAGGCCGGTGCGGGTGGCGTAGGCGCGTACTGCCTTGGGTTCGTCTACCGACAGGAACAGCTTGCCGGTCGATGTCAGGTGCAGCGGGCCGCGGCCGCCGATGGCGCGCACCACCTGCATGCCGGAACGTTCGGAAAATGCGCGATCGATGTAGACGATTTCATCGCCTTGGCGCACCGACAGGTTGATGGTTTGTTGCGTTTTTCTATGCAGGGTGCGCATGAAATCCAGTGCTGCCTCGCGCACGCTCGATCGGCTCTTGACGATATTGCCCAGTTCCAACAGCCGCATGCCGAGTCGGTAAGAGCCTGGCTCTGCGCGATCCACAAAGCGGGTCAATACCATGTCATTGAGGATGCGATGTGCGGTGGACGGATGCAATCCGGTTATTTTGGAGAGTTCCTTGAGGCTGACGGGATCCGGGTAGCGGGCCAGCGCATCGAGCAGCGAGATCATGCGTGCAATTACTTGAATCGAGGTTTTGCTCTCGGTGGTGCTAATAGTATTTAATTCGCTTTTCATCATTCAATTGGTGCATCTCAATGCGTCTTTATACCACAATGTGAAAATGGTCATGCGGAAAGGCGAAAATATTCCTGCTTAATGGCATAAATTATTTCATCAACGGGCGCTGCGGCGCATCCCGTTTCA
>JBDSCZ010000260.1:0-14901 GCA_039920865.1 Burkholderiaceae bacterium | reverse complement strand
GACGTGCTTCCTGTCATTACCGAATGTCTTTTGATCTCATAAAATCACTCCCCAAGCCCGGTCATCGCTTCGTGCTGCCGACCTTGCACGGTTCTGCCGATGCGTTTGCATTGGCGCAGGCGGCGCTTGCGCTGAAATCCGAAAAACGCATGCTGGCAATCGTGGTGGCCAATGCCAGCGATGCGCAGCGCCTGCGCGACGAGATTCCGTGGTTCGGCGCTTCCCCTCACCCCCAACCCCTGTCCCAAAAAGGGAGAGGGGAGCAGCCAGAGTCGTGCCGCAAGTCGTTGCAGGATTCGCTCGGGAACGCTGCATTGCGCTGCCACTTGCTGCCGGATTGGGAAACCCTGCCGTACGACGCGTTTTCGCCGCATCAGGATCTGGTGTCGGAACGGCTGGCGACGCTGTATGAAATCCAGAATGGCCAGTGCGACGTGCTGATCGTGCCGGCCACCACCGCGCTGGTGCGGATGGCGCCGCCGTCTTTTCTGGCCGCGTACACGTTCTTTTTCAAGCAGGGCGAGAAGCTCGACGAAGCGCGCCTGAAATCGCAGCTGACGCTGGCCGGTTACAGCCACGTGGCGCAGGTGATGTCGCCGGGCGAATATTCGGTGCGCGGCGGGCTGATCGACCTGTTCCCGATGGGTTCGGCGCTGCCGTACCGGCTGGATCTGTTCGGCGATACGATCGAGACCATCCGCACTTTTGACGCCGATACCCAGCGCTCGCTGTATCCGGTCAAGGAAGTGCGCCTGCTGCCGGGGCGCGAGTTCCCGATGGATGATGCGGCACGTACCGCCTTCCGCAACCGCTGGCGCGAAATGTTCGAGGGCGACCCGTCCAGATCGGCGATTTACAAGGACATCGGCAGCGGCATCGCGTCGGCCGGAATCGAGTATTACCTGCCGCTGTTCTTCGACGACACCGCGACGCTGTTCGAATATCTGCCGCCGGACACCTCCTTTGCGCTGATCGGCGACATCGACGGCGCGATCCAGCGTTTCTGGCTGGACACCCAGTCGCGCTACAAATTCCTGAAATCCGACCGCGAGCGGCCTTTGCTGGCGCCGGAAACCCTGTTCCTGACCGACGAGAATTTCTTCACCGAGGTCAAGCCGCATGCGCGCTGGGTCATCATGCCCGCTGAAGAAGGCAATACACTGGCATCCGAAGTATCGGCGCCCATCCCGAATATCGCGGTCAACCGCCGCGCCGACGATCCGCTGATCAATCTGCGCGCCTATCTGCTGCAAAGCGGCAAGCGGGTGATGATCTGCGCCGAATCGAACGGCCGCCGCGAAACCTTGCAGCAATATTTCAACGAATACACGCTGGGTCTGACGGTATGCGACGGTTATGCCGATTTCGCCTCCGGCAGCGCCAAGCTGATGCTGGGCGTGGCGCCGTTGCACGCCGGCTTCGAGCTGAATGCACACTGCGGCGACCTGATTTTCATCACCGAAACCGAGCTGTATGCCGGTTCCGGCCGCCGCGCCGGCAAGAAGAGGCAGGAAGGCGCAACCCAGGTCGAGTCGATGGTGCGCGACCTGTCGGAGCTAAAGATCGGCGATCCGGTGGTGCATATCAATCACGGCATCGGCCGCTACATGGGCCTGACCAGCATGGATTTGGGCGAAGGCGAGACCGAATTCCTGCATCTTGAATACGCGAAGGACACCAAGCTGTACGTGCCGGTGTCGCAACTGCATGTGATTTCCCGTTACTCCGGCGCGTCGCCGGAAGATGCGCCGCTGCACGCGCTCGGCTCCGGCCATTGGGAAAAAGCCAAGAAGAAAGCGGCCCAGCAAGTGCGCGACACCGCGGCCGAACTGCTGAACCTGTATGCACGCCGTGCGTTGCGCCAGGGCCATGCTTTCGAATTTTCGGCGCGCGACTATGAAGCCTTTGCCGACAGCTTCGGCTTCGAGGAAACCGTCGATCAGGCCGCAGCGATCACCGCGGTGATCGGCGACATGACTTCCGGCAAGCCGATGGACCGGCTGATCTGCGGCGATGTCGGCTTCGGCAAGACCGAGGTCGCGCTGCGCGCCGCGTTTGTCGCGGTGATGGGCGGCAAGCAGGTCGCGATTCTGGCGCCGACCACGCTGCTGGCGGAACAGCACGCACAAACCTTCGCCGACCGCTTTGCCGACTGGCCGGTACGTATCGCCGAGCTGTCGCGCTTCCGTAGCGGCAAGGAAATCACGCAGGCGATCAAGGGCATGGCCGACGGCACCCTCGATATCGTTATCGGCACCCACAAGCTGCTGTCAAGCGACGTCAACTTTACCCGGCTGGGTCTGGTCATCATCGACGAAGAGCACCGTTTCGGCGTGCGCCAGAAGGAGGCGCTGAAAGCGCTGCGCGCCGAGGTTGATGTATTGACGCTGACCGCAACCCCGATCCCGCGCACGCTGGGCATGGCGCTGGAAGGCTTGCGCGACTTCTCGATCATCGCCACCGCGCCGCAAAAGCGGCTGGCGATCAAGACTTTCGTGCGCAGCGAGGACGAGTCGGTGGTACGCGAAGCCTGCCTGCGCGAACTGAAACGCGGCGGCCAGGTGTATTTCCTGCATAACGAAGTCGAAACGATCCAGAACCGCCGCGCGATGCTGGAAGCGCTGCTGCCGGAAGCGCGGATCGCGGTCGCCCACGGCCAGATGCACGAGCGCGACCTGGAAAAAGTGATGCGCGATTTCGTCGCCCAGCGCTTCAATGTGCTGCTCTGCACCACCATCATCGAGACCGGCATCGACGTGCCGACCGCCAACACCATCATCATGCACCGCGCCGACAAGTTCGGCCTGGCGCAGCTGCACCAGTTGCGCGGCCGGGTCGGGCGCTCGCACCATCAGGCGTATGCCTACCTGCTGGTCAATGACGTGCAAGGCTTGACCAAGCTGGCGCAGCGCCGGCTGGACGCGATTGTGCAGATGGAAGAACTCGGCAGCGGTTTTTACCTGGCGATGCACGATCTGGAAATTCGCGGTGCCGGCGAAGTGCTGGGCGATAACCAATCCGGCGATATGACCGAAATCGGCTTCCAGCTGTATTCCGACATGCTCAGCGAAGCGGTGCGCGCACTGAAAAACGGCGAGGAGCCCGATCTAGCCGCGCCACTGTCCTCCACCACCGAAATCAATCTGCACGCGCCGGCGCTGTTGCCGAGCGACTTCTGCGGCGACGTGCACGAACGGCTGTCGCTTTACAAGCGCCTGGCGAACTGCACCACGCAGGACAAGATCGACGATCTGCAGGAAGAAATGATCGACCGCTTCGGCAAGCTGCCCGATCCGGCCCGAGCGCTGGTCGAAACCCACCGGCTGCGGGTGGCGGCCAAGATCGTCGGCATCGTGAAAATCGATGCCCATGATGACGCGGCGTTGCTGCAGTTCATGCCGAAGCCGCCGATCGACCCGATGCGCATCATCGAACTGATCCAGAACAACCGCCACATTAAGCTCAACGGACCCGACAAGCTGAAGATCACGATCAGCATGCCCGACCTGAGCGCGCGCGTGACGCAGCTGAAATCGACGCTGCGCCTGCTGATGATGGGGATGCCGAAAGCGGCTGAAAAGGTCGCACAGGACGCGCCGCGGGCCAAGAATAAACGACTTATTTCACATTAAATGTGGATTTCAAGCCATTGAATACATTCAAATAAATTTAAACATAAACCATGAATCTGATCCTGCAAGGCACCAGCACCGAGCGCACCACCATCGAGCGCATCGCAGCCATGGCGGAGGCCAAGAACCTCGTGGCGATCCACGCCAACGCCTACCGCTGCGAAGACATCAGCTATTCGGACGAACTCAAGACGCGAATCGAGGCCGAAAGCCACGCCGCCCAACTGGATGCGGCGTTCATGCCGCCGAACCTCGCCTTGAGCGACTTCAAACTGGTGGCGATGGACATGGATTCGACCCTGATCACGATCGAATGCATCGATGAAATCGCCGACATGCAGGGCCTGAAACCGCAGGTCGCAGCGATTACCGAAGCGGCGATGCGCGGCGAAATCGCATTCCGTGAAAGCCTGACCCGCCGCGTGGCGCTACTGGAGGGGCTGGACGCTGGCGCGCTGCAGCGCGTGTACGACGAAAGGCTGCAATTATCTATGGGCGCCGAAGCGATGCTGACCGCACTCAAGGCCGCAGGCCTGAAGACGCTGCTGGTTTCCGGCGGCTTCACCTTCTTCACTGACCGCATGAAAACCCGTCTCGGACTGGATATCACCCATGCCAACGTGCTCGAAATCAAGGATGGCAAACTCACCGGCCGCGTGGTGGGCGGCATCGTCGACGCCGAAGAGAAGAAAGCCACGGTGGAGCGCACCTGCGCCGCCCTCGGCATCTCGCCGGCCGAAGCGATCGTGATGGGCGATGGCGCCAATGACCTGAAAATGATGGGGATCGCCGGACTGTCGGTGGCCTTCCGTGCCAAGCCTATCGTGCGCGTTCAGGCAGATGTGGCCTTGAATTTTGTCGGACTGGATGGCGTTCTGACGCTATTTGGCCAGCTGCCATCCCAAATGACAAGTGCTTGACTGATCCGCCGCGCGGATACAGACACAACATCCCCGGCAGCATTCCGGACCGCATTAAAAGAGAGGAACAAGGTACGCGCCTTGCTCCTCTTTTTTCATCTGAAGCATTAACGCCCGATCGTGTTTGTGCAAAATGTTGCAAATAAGCATCGCAAGCACTCCATTAAGGCAAATTTATCATTGATCTGCATTGCCTTAAAGATAGTTTTTTCAGGAATTGCGTAAGTATCGTGTAAGAATAGAATGGCAGCAACATAGCAGCGCTGAAATTTGCGTTTGCAACAATTCCACTATAAGCAGGAGACAATCACATGCTCAACAATCTGACCATCAAATCACGCCTGACTATTGTCCTCAGTTTTCTGGCCTTGCTACTGACCAGCATCGGCGGCGCCGGCCTGTACAGCCTGGGCGCCACCAACGATTCGCTGAAAACCATCTACGCTGACCGCTTGGTGGCGATGGGGCAGCTGGACAGCATCATTCGACTGCTGCTTCAAAACAAGGTCTCCGTTGCAGAATCCATTGTCGCAGGCTCGGCAGGTGCAGAGAAAAGCATAGAACCGATACAAAAAAGGATCGAAGAGATTACGCGGATATGGGATATGTATGCAGCCACCTATCTGACACCGGAAGAAAAAATTCTTGCCGATAAATTTTCTGAAGCGCGCAAAAAATTTATAGCCGATGCCGTCCAGCCAGCCGTTGCGGCCATACACGCCAAGGACTTCGGCCTGGCAACCGAAGTGATGCAAGGGCCGATGACGCAATTGTTTTTACCCGTGCTGGAACACACGAATGCACTCATCCAACTGCAGCTGGATGTCGGAAACAGTGAATACGAAAAATCCCAGTCCATGTATGACAGCTTCCGCGCATGGTCGATTGCGGCCATCGCGCTTGGACTGCTGATTGCCGCCATCATGGGCATATGGCTGATCCGTGCCATTACGCGCCCCTTGCTGGAGGCGGTCACCATCGCCAGGAATGTTGCCTCCGGTGATTTGACCCAGCGTATCGATGTCACGTCCAGCAATGAAACCGGTCAAATGATGCAGGCATTGAAGGACATGAGCGACAGCCTGTCCAGGACGGTGAGCCAGGTCCGTTCCGGCACTGATACCATCGCAACCGCTTCCAGCCAGATTGCAGCCGGCAACATGGATTTGTCTTCACGCACGGAACAGCAGGCCAGCTCGCTCGAAGAAACCGCCTCCTCCATGGAGGAATTGACCTCTACCGTCAGGCAGAATGCGGACAATGCGCGCCAAGCCAACCAGTTGGCGGCCTCGGCCTCGGATGTCGCAGTAAAGGGGGGCGCTGTGGTGGCGCAAGTCGTTGACACCATGAGTGCGATTGATGCATCCGCAAAAAAAATCGTCGACATCATCTCCGTCATCGATGGCATCGCGTTCCAGACCAATATCCTGGCCCTGAACGCGGCAGTAGAAGCTGCCCGCGCCGGAGAACAGGGACGCGGCTTTGCGGTGGTCGCTACCGAAGTGCGCAATCTGGCGCAGCGCAGCGCAGCAGCGGCGAGAGAAATCAAATTGCTGATCGGCGATTCGGTTGAAAGAGTCGAAATGGGCAGCCAACTGGTGAGTGAGGCCGGTGCCACGATGGACGAGATCGTTTCCAGCGTAAAGCGCGTGACCGACATCATGTGCGAAATCACCGCTGCCAGCCAGGAACAAAGTGCCGGCATCGAGCAGATCAACACTGCCATTACGCAAATGGACCAGGTGACACAGCAGAATGCTGCATTGGTGGAGCAGGCAGCTGCGGCAGCAGAATCCCTGCAAGACCAGGCCAAAAACCTGGCGGAAGTCGTTAGTGTCTTCACGCTGAACGGCACAATCGCAATCGCAGGCTTACCGGTCGCGGCAAAACGGGACAACACGCCGCCACGTAAAATATCATCCGAACCGGCAGCTAACACAGCGTATCGGAAGTCGAAAAAAATCGCGCCTGTCCAACAGGCAAATGGCGATGACTGGAGCGAATTTTAAGCAGCATTGAAAACTGCGCGCAATCGCAATAAAGCAACAGGGTGCGCTCCTAAAAAAGCGCACCCTGTTTTCGTATTACACAACTCCATTACCCAAACCGTGAAATAATTCCGGTTATTCAAACAACAAAACCCATTAGGCAAGGAGTCTGTATGTCACAAGAAATCGTATTCGATACCAAGCTGGACACCGTCAAGACCCTGGCATGGTGGCTGTATCTGTTCCATGCCGCCGGTTTCGTATTTTCGTGGGGTTTGTTCTCATTCATTCCGCTGATCATCAACTACGTCAAACGCGACGATGCCACCGGCACTTTCGTCTATAGCCACCACAGCTGGCAAATCCGTTCGTTCTGGTGGTTCCTGTTCTGGAGCGCGATCGGCTGGGCCTGCATCTTCACCTTTGTCGGCATCGTGATCGGGATTCCGATTCTCTTTGTTGTTTGGATCTGGAAAGCCTATCGCCTGATCAAGGGCTTTCTTGATCTGAACGACAACAAGGCGATGCCGGTCTGAGGCAGAACAGCTATGGCAATCAAGCGCAGCGACCGATTGCCGGTCTTTAGATCGGATCTGCGCCCGGACCGCTTTGAAATGGCTGAATACGCATATGGAACAACAAATAAATGCGGGGTATGCGATAAATTCGTGCATATCCCGCTTTATTTATGGGTTACTCAAAAAATACTGTCTATTTATTTGAGAATACACATTACGCATTTCCGGACTTCAGCAAGGATAAATTCTGCCCTGCCAAAGCGGCGTTGGCAACATCAGCGAGATGCAGCGTTCGGGTTGGAAACGCAATCTCTGCGCCATGGCGTGTAATGATTTCGGCAACCTTGAGCATCACGTCCTGCTTGATCTCATGAAACGCGACCCATTGCGTAGTGCGGGTAAAAGTGTAGAGCATGATGTCGAGCGAGGATGCTGCAAACTGGATGAAATTTACGATCGTGGTCTGGGCCTGATCGATCTCCGGGTGGGCCTGCAGCATGATCTTGATGTCGGTTACGATATTGGCGATGCGGTCGAGGTCATCGTAGCGCACGCCGATGGTTTCACTGATGCGGCGATTGGTCATCCTCGATGCATTCTCGACCGCAATTTGGGTGAAAATGGCATTGGGCACATATAGAGGGCGCTGATCGAAAGTGCGGATGCGGGTCAGACGCCAGCCGATTTCCTCCACCGTGCCTTCGATCTGCTTTTCGGGCGAACGGATCCAGTCGCCCACGGCAAACGGCCGGTCGAGATACACCATCAATCCGCCGAAGAAGTTGGCCAGCATATCCTTGGCTGCAAAACCGATCGCAATACCGCCGATACCGCCAAAAGCAAGTACCCCTGAAATCGAAAACCCCAGGCTTTGCAGGCCGACCAGCATCGCTGTAATCAGGACCGATACCCGCAACAGCTTGCCGATGGCGTCCACGGTGGTACGGTCCATTAACTCGCCGCGCGCCTGGCGCTGCGCCATGACGCCATTTTGCACATTGCTGATGAAACGTATGAGAAACCAGGTCATGCAGGCAATTACACCTATGGTGCGGATCGGCGCAACAGCCTCGAACAAAGCCGCATCCGTCTCCGTCTGGATGATGCGGGCGGCAAAGGCGATGCCGATGATCCATGCCAGCACCGTCAGCGGCTTGCGTGCCGCCGACACCAGCGCGAAATCCCACGGCGTACTGGTGCGCCGGGTGCGCTCTTCCAGCTTTGCCAACGCGCGGCGCAGGAACAGGTTCGCCACCACGACAACCAGCACGACAATGAATATCTGCAACACCAGGGCGAGGACGGCATCGCCGCCGGTGAGGCGCACCAACAGGTTTTGAAGAAAATCAAGATTCATGGGAAACGGGGATTGGGAGAATATCGGGTAGAAAGCGCAACGGCTAAGCTGGCCATTCTACCTTGTACGGCTTTGCCAAACATTGTTTTGCCGAAACCGGCGTCTTGGGGGAGCGCTCGGCCGGTTAATCCGATGCGGCTTGGAATGGAATCAGCACAAATTTACCGACGTGCTTTTTCTCGAGGAATTCGCGTTGTGCCTCTGCAATCCGGTCGAGGGGGAACGTCTTTGCAACCAGCGGGCGCAATTCGCCGCGTTCGATGTAGGAAATCAGATTCGAAAAAACAGGCTCATCCCATGCGGTGCAACCGATCAGCATCAGGTCGTTCAGATATAAGGTGCGCAAATCAAGCGCCACCAGCGGCCCGCCAATCGCGCCCGAGGATACATACCTCCCGCCTCTGCGCAACACCTTGAGCATGCTAGCAAAGGCCGGCCCCGCGACGTTGTCAGAGACCACGTCGACCGATTTCTGGCCCATGCTCCGAACGATGTCGTCGTCACGGTCGATCACGCGATCCGCTCCGATGGACCGCACCTGCTCCATTTTTAATTTCCCGGCGATAGCGGTAACCGTGGCACCGCGCCGCTTCGCAAGTTGCACGACCGCTGAACCTACTCCACCCGAAGCACCAGTAACCAGCACGTGCTCGCCCTGCTTACCTTTGCGCGATGCAGCATATTTTCAGCAGTGCCATAGGCACAGGGAATCGAAGCGAGTTCAACATCGCTCCAATCGCTGTTTAACGGAAAAACCTCCGTCGCGGGGACTTTGACAAGCTGCGCGAATGCACCGTCGAAATCAGAGCCCATCCAGATAGTCTCCATCGAACCGAATCCGCCCGCGCGCGCGCATGGACGCAGCAGCACGCGCGAGCAGATGATGCGGTCGCCCTCCCCTGAGGCAACCGCAATAACACGTCCACAGCAATCGGTCCCTTGAATAAAGGTAAAAGGTGTTGCCGCGCTCCACCCGCCATCGACCTTGGCTGGCGACGCCACCTATTGCGCGACGGCCGCGCTTGCGGTACCAGCGGTAACCGTCTTCTCCGAGTACCACCCTAGCCGCGTATTGATTTCAGTATTGTTGACGCCTGCAGCCAGCACTTGCACCAGCACTTCACCCGCTGACAGCGTGGGCATGGGAACGTCACGGTACTCAAGCTTGTCGTAGCCGCCATTGCCGGTGGTGACGATCGCCTTCATCCCGGAGCTACAAGCGGTCGATTCAAAACGGTCATATTCAGACATTGCAGGTCAATCAAACAGTGCTTCATTGCAATGCTTAACGCGCATGCAGAGCAAGCAGGATGCGGCCTTAGGACGGCCCATCAATGAGAATACGCCTGCACCTGCTTAATTGGTGTTGGACCTAAAGTAATTCCCCGGGATCCAGCCTCAATCCTGGAATTATTTTCATGGAGTAATTTATCGGCAATCACAAACCACTCATCTACCGAGATTACCCGTGCCGCCATCGGAAATAACTCCTGTTCTTCCTTTTCCAGTTTTTTAAACAGGGTATCGCAGTAAATTTTCATTGCATCATACATTTCCTGCGTAATCCCAATCTGTTGCTCAATAGCCGGTCGCCATTGATTTCGAATCGATTCAAGCACGCTTAAACCCATCGAGTTTAATGACTCCAGTTCAGCCAGGAGCGCATCGGCTTCTTTTGTGGATTTCCGGATCGCCGGAACCAGTTCAATTTCAACTTTGCGCTGACAACACTTCGCCTGAAACCAGTCCAGTGCATCGAGTACGGATTCAAGCGAATTCACTCCCCGGCTTTGCGGATAATTTGCGTTGCTCTCAATGCATTTCTGGAGTGCGAATAAACCAAGACGTGTTTTATTTTGTTCAACTAACAACGTGGCAAGAGTATAAGTAGCAGTAAGCATCGGAACTCCTCTGATGTTTATTTCCCAAAAATCGATATTTCCGGGAGAAAAAATGCATTCAAATGGATTTGATAACTGTGTGTCAGATGGATGCGGCTTGCAATCGGTGTTTAAGCAATAGCTTCTCAACAAATGAATTGGAGCAGCAGTGTGTTACTAAATCTAGTTTAAGCAGATAAAACATACAAGGAAAATGTTTTCATTTTGAAACAATCCTGAGAACCGTTTTGACAAAGGCACGATATGTACTATCGACAATTGGACAGTTGCAAAGTTCACATTAGCTTGATGAAGTACGCTGATAACCGGCCAACGGCAGTCAACAGTAATTTTCAGAATTATTCTTTACATTATGTCAAGGCGCTACACATTGCTTGTTTCAGATCGGCGATCAGATCTTGCGGATCTTCCAGTCCAATATTCAGACGCAGCAATTGCCCTTGGTGAGGCCAGTAGGCGCGCATCGTTTGCATCCGGTATGGCACGCATAAACTGTTGGCACCACCCCAGCTATAGCCGATCTTGAACAACTTGAGCGCATCGACCAGACGGTCAGTTTGCGCTTCTGTGTAGCGGGCGTCGAATATCACTGAAAACAGGCCTCCGGCACCCTGAAAGTCGCGTTGCCAGATGTCGTGTCCGGGGCAGTCGGGGTATGACGGATGCAGCACTGTGGCGATCTCGGGACGCGACTTCAGCCAGGCGGCTACGGTACGGGCTCCCGCATCGTGCGCCTTGAGCCGCAACTGCATGGTCGGCAGGCTACGCAACACCAGGTAGACGTCATCCATACCGACCCCGAAACCGAGTCGCATGTGCGCTGTTCCCAGCCGCTGATTCAGTTCTTCGTCGCAGGTAATGACTGCGCCCATCAGGACGTCAGAACCGCCGGACTGGTACTTTGTCAGAGCTTGCACCACGATATCGACCCCGTGCTCAAACGCGCGAAAGGCTATCCCGGCCGACCAGGTATTGTCCAGCGCGACCAATACGCCCTTTTCGTGTGCAGCCTTGCAGATCGCCGGGATGTCCGGGATTTCCATTGACACCGAACCCGGCGTTTCAGTCCAGATCAAGCGGGTGTTGGGCAGAATCAGTGCGGCAATATTGGCGCCGATAAGCGGATCGTAAAAGCGTGCGTTGATGCCAAAATCCCGGGCGAGCCAGTTACCCAATTCGCGGTTCGGGTTATACACATTGTCCGGAATCAGCACATCGTCACCGGATTTCAGGAAGGCAAAATCAACCATCGTTATGGCCGCCAAGCCGCTCGGCGCCAGCAGGCAGTGTTGGCCGCCTTCAATCTCGGCCAGACGTGCTTCCAGCGTGAAAGTGGTAGGCGTGCCGTGCAGTCCGTAGGTATATGCATTCTTGTGCTGCCAGTTGCGCGAACGCATCGCGGCGACATTGGCAAACAGGATGGTAGACGCCGGATGCAGCGCCACCGGAAAGGCAGCAAAGCCATCGGGTGCCCGATAATCACTGTGAATGAGCGCAGTCTGCAGGGATTTTTTGTCTGTCACGGTAAATCTTTCTGATGCTGCTGGCTGGTTTTCCGATACCGGTCGCCGGACTGTGAGATTAGCGGGCAGGTTCCGACATGGTCAGTGCAAACGGTACCGAGTTGGACTCGTCCTCGCCGTACCAGGTGCCGCTGTAGGTGTTGCCGCTCAAGCTACCGGTCCATTGACCGCAGACGTTGGCGCCGTTGATCGACTCTTCCATTGTCAGCGAATTCCCTTGGTATTCGCCGGCCAGGGCAATTTTTTGTGTCTGTCCAGATTCAAAATAGTCGCCTTGCACACTGCCCTCGAATTCGGCGTGCGGTTGCAGGCGCATCTGTATCTTGCGCGGTCCTAGCGTGCCGTGCAGCAAGACTGGCCGGCTGAACAATTTTGCAGCGGACTGCGACTGGGGTTGCGACATCGAGCCGATTACGGCTGACCTAATTACAAGCTGCGGCGGTGGAAGTGGTGGGACTTCCGGTGCGATCATTGGCGATACGGCAAATACAGTGCCGGATAAGCCGAGCGCCAGCAAACACAGGCTGAATGTGCGAATTATCCGGCTCACGTTCAAGCCTCTGCCCACAAATCATGTGCATCGGCACCGGTAATGGTGACATCGACAAATTCGCCGACCACCAGTTTGCGATGCGGTTCAAACGGCGGCTTGACATACACTACACCGTCGATCTCGGGAGCATCGGCTGCAGAGCGCGCCACGCCGCCATTCCGATCGACTTCGTCGAGCAATACGCGCATGGTCTTGCCGACCTTGGCCTGCAAGCGTTTTTTGGAAATTTCTTCCTGCAGCAGCATGACTCGGCCGCGACGCTCTTCGCGCAACTCTTCCGGCACCGGATTGGCCAGGTCATTGGCAGCAGCGCCTTCGACCGGGGAATAGGCAAAGCAACCCAATCGGTCGATTTGTGCTTCTTTCAGGAAATCCAGCAGATATTCGAACTCGGCATCGGTCTCGCCGGGGAAGCCGGCGATGAAGGTCGATCGTATCGTCAGGTCCGGGCAGATCTGGCGCCACTGTTGGATGCGCTCGATATTTTTTTCACCGCTGGCCGGGCGCTTCATGCGCTTGAGTACATCGGGATGCGCATGCTGCAACGGCACATCGAGGTAGGGCAATATCTTGCCTTCGGCCATCAGCGGAATGATGTCGCTGACATGCGGGTATGGGTATACATAGTGCAATCGCACCCAGGCGCCATATTGCGCAGCCAGCTCACCCAGCGCAGTAACCAGTTGCGTCATGTGGGTCTTGATCGGCTTGCCGTTCCAGAAACCGGTGCGGAATTTAACATCGACGCCATAGGCGCTGGTGTCTTGCGAGATAACCAGCAATTCCCTGACGCCAGCCTTGAACAGGTTTTCCGCCTCCAGCATGATGTCTGCCACCGGCCGCGATACCAAGTCGCCGCGCATAGAAGGGATGATGCAAAAGCTGCAGCGATGGTTGCAACCTTCTGATATTTTCAGATAGGCAAAATGTTTTGGCGTCAACTTGATGCCTTGCGCCGGCACCAGATCGAAGAATGGAGCGTGCGGCTTGGGCAGATGCACATGCACCGCATCCATCACCTCGCCCAGTGCATGCGGCCCAGTGACGGCCAGCACTTTCGGGTGCACTGACAGGATGATGTCGTTGCCATTGGCATCTTTCTTGGCACCAAGACAACCGGTTACGATGACTTTGCCATTTTCATGCAAGGCTTCGCCAATCGCGTCGAGTGATTCCTGTACCGCTGCATCGATGAAGCCGCAGGTATTGACTATGACAAGGTCAGCGCCTTCATAAGACTTGGCGGTTTCATAGCCTTCTGCACGGAGTTGCGTCAGGATTTGTTCGGAATCGACTAATGCCTTGGGGCAACCTAGGGAAACGAAACCGACTTTAGGCGTGATTTGAGAAACATTGGACATAGAAAAAGGGAGGTCAAAACGAATCCGTTATTGTACCCCCCTCATGTGACGCTTGCTGAAACTGCGCCAGTAAAGCGCTTGTCAGATGCCAATCATTCTGGCTTGTCATCCTTTTCAGGCGGAACAAACGGAAAAGTATTGAACATGTTGACGCTCTTGGTCTGCATTTGTTCCTGCATTTGCACGAACAGGTTTTTGCTCTGTTCGATATAGTTCGTCATCATGCCCTGCATCATTGGACCCTGCACACTCATGAACTGAGTCCACATTTCGGGACTGAAAGGTTTGCCTTCGTAGGTGCCTTTCGAGTTTTCAGTCAGCTTGTTTTGAATATCGATGAAAGCCTGGATATTCTTATCCAGATAGGAGCCCATCATGCCCTGCATCGCATGTCCGTAATAACGAATGATTTGCGATAAGGCGGTGCTTGAAAACATCGGCACCCCGCTGGCTTCTTCTTCCAAGATGATCTGCAGCAGGATGCTACGCGTCAGGTCTTCATTGCTCTTGGCGTCGACCACCATGAAATCCTCGTTGTCGAGGACCAGTTGTTTCACGTCGGTTACCGTAATATAGGAACTGGTTTGGGTGTCATACAGACGTCGATTCGGATACTTTTTGATCAAGCGCTCAGAGACTTTTTTTGCACTGTTCATCGAAATTCCAGTTTATTGCGTCGCAACGCATTTCAAGCTATTAATAAATGCACGGCTGCACGTTTTTTCGGAATCCCATTATAGAGCGGATGAACCGATTTCTCCAGAATATGGATGGTTTTTGCAATATTGCAATGCAATGAATGGTGTATCAAATTACCAAAAAAATGGGAGCCGTTGACAATGACTCCCGCTTTTCCTAGCCCATGTACAAACCACCGTTCAGCGAAAAGTCAGCACCGGTCGCGTAGCCGCCTTCATCCGACGCGATCCAGGCAATGATGGAAGCAATCTCTTCCGGTTCGCCAAGACGTTTAACCGGAATCCCGGCAACGATTTTCTCCAGCACATCCGGCCGGATTGCCTTGACCATGTCGGTGCCGATGTAACCGGGCGAAACCGTGTTGACCGTCACGCCTTTGGTTGCAACCTCTTGCGCCAACGCCATCGTGAAGCCATGCAAGCCCGCCTTGGCAGTGGAATAATTGGTTT
>JBDSCZ010000259.1:0-9758 GCA_039920865.1 Burkholderiaceae bacterium | reverse complement strand
CTGCAACAACTGCATTCTTGGCTTTTGCTTGACCAGCAATTTTGCTGTCTTTTTGATCGTAGCCGAGTGCAATTTTGGCTGGACCAAATGCATACGAACCGGAAACAGCCCAGATCCTTGCTTTGTTAGTGTTTTCTTCAACACCGTAACCGGCGCCGAGGTAGATCGGGCCGTTGTTGTAGTTCACGCCAACAGCGTAACCATCATTTTGTTGCGCAGGTGCAATGCCAACTGGTTTTTCACCCAAGATGTACTGCGCTTGAGCACCGAAGCCGCTCATTTCTGGAGTGTAGTAAGTGATCGAGTTGTTGATGCGTGCACGTGTTAGGTAATTCAGGCCGCCAATGCCGTCGCCTTCGAATGGATCGATTGCTGCGGTGCTGACGCTATCAACAGTGCTCCAGTTACGGCCCAGTTTAACCGCACCGAAACCGCCGGCCAGACCGACGAATGCCGGGCCGCTGAACAATGCATTACCAGGTGTAACTGTACCTGTGTCAGCGTTGAAACGGTTTTCGATCTGGAAAATTGCAGACAATCCGCCACCCAGATCTTCAGTACCTTTGAAACCAATACGGCTAGCGTGGTTGGCTTGCATTTGTGTGGTGCTGTTCAAGCCCAGGTTTGTTGTGTCACCAGACAATTTGGTGATACCCAGATCGACTTTACCGTAGATGGTAACTGCGGATTGCGCTTGTGCTACGCCGGCTACTGAACCCAGTACTGCCAATGCGATGAGAGTTTTTTTCATTTTGTGTCCTTGGTTAAAGAGGAGTGCTCTAAATATTCGAATCAACTGAATATGGTCATAACCATAAAAGGTATTGTCCCGGACAGCAGCGGATTTGTGTTTTGCAATCAGCATGCTTTGTCAGGTAAAGAAAATTGAGGGGCGAGCGTTGTTTTTTTATGACGTTTTTGTGTGGCAAGGTTGGCTGCACGTAAAAACGGGCTTGCATGGTTTCCCATGCAAGCCCGTTTAACTTGCCAAGCGCAGGGCTTGATTCGTCGCGTCACGTCTGGTAATCAGACATATGCGCGGATCGAGTCAAGCTTCTTGTTGCTTAGAAATTGTGTGTTACGCCAATTTCAGCGCCGTTTGTATTGTCAACGCCAGTACGGTCCCAATCGGTGCGCGCTGCGTTAGCGTACAACGAAGTACGCTTCGACAGGTTATGCGTGTAGCCGACAGCCAGTTTCTTGGAAGCGATAGATTGACCAGCCAGTTCAGACTTCAGGCGGCCGAACGATGCGTTGATGGTACCGGCGCCGATGTTATAAGCAACACCGATCAGCGCATTCTTTTGTTTTACTTCTGTTGGGCCAACATTTTTCAACTTGGCGTCTTCATACAGCGCAGTGATTTTGGCCGGGCCGAAAGCATAGCCGCCGCCGATAGACCAGTAATCGGACTTGTTTGTGTTGGTCTTGCGGTTCCAGCCGGCAGCTGCAGAGATCGGGCCGTTGGCATAGGAAACGGCAACGCCGTAACCGTCATTCAATTCAGCTGCAGTGAATAGAACTGCTGGAATAATGGCACCAGTGGTCGCATTTAAGGACGCAGCGGTTTTAACGCCACCAACAGTAGCTTCTTTCAGCGAGTAGATCGCTTGCACGCCGAAGCCGCTGAAATTCGGGCTGTCGTAACGCAATGAATTGTCTTGACGTGTAACTGTCAGGGCATTCAGTTGCATCGAGCCAATGCCATCTTGACCGAATGGATCCATTGCAACACCGATATCGTCAACCGGGTTGTAGATGCGGCCCAGACGTACGGTACCGAAGTTGCCTTTCAGGCCGACGTTCGATTGTGCGTGGAACAGTGCTGTGCCAAATTGCATGCCAGTGTCGGCAAGGAAACGGTTTTCAAACTGGAAAATTGCCGACAGGCCGCCACCGAGGTCTTCGGAACCCTTGAAGCCGATGCGGCTGTATGCGCGGTTCGTCAGTTGTACTTTGGAATCTGCGTTGGTACCAACGGTGCTTGTATTTGCGTTGGACATGTCTCGCAGACCTTGGTCCAGCTTACCGTAGATGGTTACATTGGATTGCGCTTGTGCTACGCCTGCGATGGAGCCAAGTACTGCCAGTGCGATGAGAGTTTTTTTCATGTGAATCTCCGAAAGGGGAACTAGTGGTCTGGGAATCCGTTTATTGCGGATGAACTAGAAGATAAGGATTAATGGAGGCGCCACTCTAGGATTGGTGTCCTGGCTTTTGTTGCATTTGATTAATATGCTTAATTATCTGGTGCTGTGGTTTTTTTGTGACACATTTTGTTGCATGTGCTTATTTGAAGCACCCTGTGCGCGAATGTCTGTTGGTGATAGGTGATTTTTATTGGTAAGCGATATTTGCCGGCGCGTGGTAAATTGTTGTTTTAAGAATACATTTATTGCGATTTTATTCGCTATTTATCTCTTATGTTTCATTGGCGAAACGATTTTTGATGCGCATTATCTTTAAACGGGATTGCAACTATGGCTACACGTGAAGAGCTGGCGATGATCCGGGGCGCGCGGGCCGGCGAGGTTTCTTCGCAACTGGCGCTGGGCACGCGCTATCTGTTTGGCGGCGGCGGATTGCCGCAGAGCCTGACTACCGCGCTGCACTGGCTGGATCGGGCTGCACGCCAAGGCGAGAGCCAGGCCTGGCTGCTGATCGGCAATCACATTCCGATCGAGACTGCACGCCGCAGCGCCAAGCCGCTGTCGTATTTGTCCTGGTATGAACGGGCCTTCGATGCCGGAGTGCCGGCGGCGGGGCTGGTGTTTGCCAGCCTGGTGCTGGAATCGGCGAGCGCGCCGGATACGGCCTTGCGGGATAAGGCGTTGCAGGCCTTGCAGGCATCGGCGCAGGCGGGCATTGCCGATGCACAGTGGTTGCTGGCACAACAGGCCGGCGTCCAGGGAGGGGCGCAAGATTCGCAAAATTCGCAAAATTCGCAAGAAGCCGCATCGGCGGCGATGTTGCCGGCGCTGTCGGTTATTGGGCTGGACCAGACGCCTTTGGCGTGGGCCGGCCGCGCTGCCGATGGTGGCGTGGCGCAAGCGCAACATGCGCTGGCCGCACATGCGTGGGCCGAATCGGACTGGCCGGGTTTTTTGCATCGCGCGTTGCCGCTGGCGCGCGTGCTGGTCGATCGGTTCGCGCATATTGATGCGGCGGATGCGCCGGATGTGCTGAGGGCGCAGGCGCAGCGGCTGGCTGCGGCCGATGTGACATTGTTGGCGCGCACCGGACAGGCGCTGTCCGGCACCGGGTCTGCCGATCTGGCGCTGATGCAGCGCTGCTGGGAATTGGCCGCGTATGCGGGGGATCGCGCGGCCCAGCTGGCGCTCGGTTTGTGGCTGGCCCGGATTGACCTGGACGGTGCGCGGGCGACATCGGCTTCCGGTTCTGCGCATTACCTAAAGGCGATAAGCTGGCTCACGCAGGCCGCCGAGCAGGGTTCGGCCGAAGCCTGGTTTGCGCTGTCGCGGGTGTACCTGAAGGCGGAGTTTTCACAGCGCAGCCTGTCCCACGCCAGGCGCTATCTGGAACGTGCGGCCGAAATGGGACATTGCAGCGCGCAACTGGAGTGCGGTGCTGCCGCCTGGCGCAGCCGTCGCGAGCAGGTCTCGAACGACGTGCGCGCCGCCTACTGGCTGCAAAAGGCGGCCGCGCAAGGCAGTCGGGAAGCCGTGCTGTTATTGGCCAAGGTGGCGACGCCGGCGACCCCGGCGCCATGGGCAATGGCGGCGCAGCGGCAGCTGACGCGCGAAATTATCGCAGTCCAGCCGTTTTTGGCCGCGCGCATCGAGTTGGCGGCGGTGTTCGGCCTGTCGCGGGCGGAAGCCTTGCTGCTCGATCCGAATCTGGCCGATTGCGGCCATTGCGTTCAAGTCGATATCCGGGAGCAGAACGCGCGCAGCAAACGCCGTTTGATCCTGCTGCAAAACGCCGAGGAATTGCAGCACTGGTATCGCATCAAGCGCATTTTCGAGGATGTCGATTGCGGGCCGGATGGGCCGGAAGGCAATTATCGCCAGCGCCAATACCGGCTGAAAGCCTTGTTACCGGAGGCGTAGTAATCGGTTGCGCCGTCGTTCCCGTGCAAACGGGAATTCATAGCAACGCAAAAAGAAAATCATAGGTGGAAGTTACGCTTGATTCCGCAAAAAACCTGCGTTTGCCGAATTGCATGGAATATCGTTATTTGACGCGCCTATAGATTCCCGCTTTCGCGGGAATGACGGGGCGATTAGAGATTTCCGCTGCACCGGAATGACGCGAGTTGACGTTATTCCGGTATCTCAATTTCGCCCTCGAACACCGTCACCGCAGGGCCGGTCAACGTGACCGGCTGGTCGGGGCCGGCCCAGGCAATCGAGAGTTCGCCGCCGCGCATGCTGACTTGTACCGGCGACTCCAGCAGGCCGCGCCGGATTCCGGCTACCGCTGCAGCGCAGGCGCCGGTGCCGCAGGCCAGGGTTTCGCCGGTGCCGCGCTCGAACACCCGCAGCTTGATGTGATGGCGGTCGACGATTTGCATGAAGCCGGCATTGACGCGCTTCGGGAAGCGCGGGTGATGCTCGATTAACGGGCCGTCGGTACTGAGTTGCGCTTGTTCCGCATCGGCCACCACTTGCACCGCATGCGGGTTGCCCATCGAGACTATCGATATCCAGACGATCGCACTGTCGATGTCGAGCGGCCACAGCGTATCGCTGGCTTCGGTTTTGCCCTGCAGGCCGTGGGCATCGAACGGTATTTGTGCCGGGGTCAGTACTGGCGCACCCATGTTGACGCTGATGCGGCCATCGGCTTCGAGCCGGGGTTCGATCACGCCGGACAAGGTTTGCACCCGGATGCTGCGCTTGTCGGTCAATCCTTTTTCGGTGACGAAACGCACGAAGGCGCGGGCGCCATTGCCGCATTGCTCGACTTCGCCGCCGTCGGCGTTGAAGATCCGGTAGCGGAAGTCGACCTCCGGCGTCGGCGCTTTTTCTACCACCAACATCTGGTCGGCGCCGATGCCGAAGCGGCGGTCGGCGATGAATTGCCACTGCGCCGGCGTGAAGTCGATCTGCTGGCCGATCGCGTCGATCACCACGAAATCATTTCCGGCGCCGTGCATCTTGGTAAATTTAATTTTCATTTTTATCAGGGGTATATGCAAAAACCATGCTATTACCGCATGTATTCATGCGGTATATAAAAATACAGCATTAAGTATATTTAATTCACCGAAACCTGTTCATAGACGCTCGGGACACCCGGCGGACGCGTCTTGAAGCGCTTATGGGCCCAGAAATATTCGGCCGGCGCTTCCAGTATGCGCTGCTCGATGAAGGCGTTCATCGCGCGGGTGGCGGCAATCAGATCGTCACCGGGGTAATCCTCCACAGCCGGATAAAACCGCACTTGCCAGCCCTGGTAATGCGGCAGATAGGTGGCGATGACCGGGATCACCTGCGCGCCGGTCATGCCGGCGATCCGGGCCGGCGCGGTCAGGGTGGCGGCCGGGATGCCGAAAAACGGCACGAATTCCGCGTCCTGAGTGCCGAAATCCATGTCCGGCAGCATGAAGAACGGCACCCGCTGGCGCATCGCGCGCAGGATCGGCTTGATGCCTTCGCTGCGCGAAAACAATTGCACCGGACGAAAGCGCGAGCGGCCCCGCTGTAGCGCCGCGTCGAATACCGGGTTGCTTTGCGGTGCATAAATCGAGCACAGCGAAGATTCCAGCATCACCGCCACGCCGGCCACGTCGAGGCCGACAAAGTGCGGGCACAGCAGGATGGTCGGTCTGGCTGCAATCGCCTCCAGCGGCACCTGCGGCACCACCCGGATCAGCTTGCGCAGGCGCGCTTCCGGAGACCACCACAGGATGCCGCGCTCAAGTATGCTGCGGGCATAGGCTTGGAAGTGCCGTTTGGCGATGGTAGTGCGTTCGGCCAGGCTTAGATCTGGCAGGCACAGCCGCAAATTGGTCAGCGTAATATGGCGCCGCGAGCGCATCAGCAGGAACAGCAGGCTGCCGACGCCTTCGCCCAGTCGCCCCAACAGCGGCAGCGGCAGCCAATGCAGCAGCCACATCAATCCCAGCAACAGCCTCATGCCTGCTCCGGCTTGGTTTCTGGCAGCGCCACGCCGGACGGGACTTTGTAGCGGTGGTAGCTCCAGAAGTACTGCGCCGGGCAGCGCGCAATCAGTTTTTCCATCGCGCGATTGATGGCGGCCGCCTGCGACTCCGGGGTATCGCCCAATGCTTCTTCGAAGCGGACGAAGCGCACCACGTAACCGCGCCCGAACGGCAGCCGCTCTGCATACGACAGGATGATCGGCGCACCGGTCAGTTGCTGCAGCTTGGCCGGCAGCGTCATGGTGTAGGCCGGTTTGCCGAAGAAATCGGCCCACACGCCTTCGCCGTGCTGCGGTACCTGATCCGGCAACAGGCCGATCGCGCCGCCTTTTTTCAGGCACTTGAATAGCGCCCGCACTCCAGCCAGGTTGGCCGGTGCCAGCAGCAGGTTGGCGCGGGCGCGCGCGCCTTCGATCAGCGGTTTCAGAGCTTCCTTGCGCGGCGGCCGGTATAGCACGGTCAGCGGGGTGCGGGCTGCGATGGATTGGGCGATGATCTCGAAACAACCCAGATGCGGGGTCAGGAAGATCACGCCCTGTTTGGCGTCAAGCGCTGCCTGCACCAGTTCCCAATTCTCCACTGTGGCGCAGCGCAATACCCGGGCTGGCGGTGCGCACCAGACGAATGCCAGTTCCAGGATGCTTTTACCGGATTCGCTAATGGCAGCATTGCGGTATGCAGCGTGGCCGGCGCGGCGAATGTTCTCCGACAGGCGGCGGCGATAGGACGGCGAGGCCAGATAAACCAGCCAGCCGAGCGCGGCGCCGAGCGCGTGCAGCGCGGGTAGAGGAAGGCGTGACAGCAGACGAAACAGGATGACGAGCATGATGGAAGAGGGCGGCTGTACCGATTGCGAGCAAGAGGCGTAAAATATCACACTGTAGTATCCGCCGAGTTAACAGAGACAACTTGCGAGGCGGCATATAAATTTCGCTAAAGCGTCGCAGGCTCTATGGACTGGCCGCGACATCGCCACAAACCGTTATAGGAGCCTGTCATGGCCAATACCTATCTTTTTACCTCCGAATCCGTTTCCGAAGGTCATCCCGACAAAGTCGCCGACCAGATTTCCGATGCCATCCTCGACGCCGTGCTGGAGCAAGACCCGCACGGCCGGGTTGCCGCCGAAACTTTGTGCAATACCGGCCTGGTGGTTCTGGCCGGTGAAATCACATCGAGCGCGCATGTCGATTACATCAAAGTTGCGCGCGACACCTTAAAGCGCATCGGCTACGACAATACCGAGTACGGCATTGATTACAAGGGCTGCGCAGTGATGGTGTGCTACGACCAGCAGTCGCACGACATCGCCCAGGGCGTCAATGAAATGGAAGGGCATGATCAGGGTGCCGGCGACCAGGGCCTGATGTTCGGTTATGCCTGTGACGAAACGCCGGAGCTGATGCCGGCAGCGATCCATTACGCACACCGCATCGTCGAGCGCCAGTCGCAGCTGCGCAAGGATGGCCGCCTGCCATGGCTGCGCCCGGATGCCAAATCGCAGGTGACCCTGAGATACGTGGACGGCCGCCCGGTCGGCATCGACACCATCGTATTGTCGACCCAGCACGCGCCGGAAATGCAGCACAAGGATATCGAACAGGCAGCGATCGAGGAAATCATCAAGCCGGTAGTGCCGAGCGAGTGGCTGAAAGAAACCCGTTACCTGATCAATCCGACCGGCCGTTTCGTCATCGGCGGCCCGCAAGGTGATTGCGGTTTGACCGGGCGCAAGATCATCGTCGATACCTACGGCGGCGCAGCGCCGCATGGCGGCGGCGCATTTTCCGGCAAGGATCCGTCCATGGTGGATCGATCTGCCGCTTATGCGGGCCGTTATGTGGCGAAAAATATCGTTGCTGCGGGCCTGGCAGAGCGTTGCCAGATCCAGGTTTCGTATGCGATCGGCGTCGCCAAACCGACTTCGGTCATGGTGACAACATTCGGCACCGGCAAGATCAGCGACGAAGCATTGGAGCATTTGGTACGGGAACACTTCGACTTGCGCCCAAAAGGCATCGTCCAGATGCTCGACCTGCTGCGTCCGATCTACGCCAAGACCGCCGCCTATGGCCACTTCGGCCGCGAAGAGCCGGAGTTTACCTGGGAGCGCACTGACAAAGCCGCTGGCTTGCGCGCCGCTGCGGGATTGTAGTTTTCTATGTTGCATACGAAGAACACAGAATCCCTGTTAGGGAGATTTTGGCAGGTTAAGCGCTGGATTGCGCTTGGCCTGGCTTTCATCGGATTTGGTGTTTTTGTTTTGCAATTTTCTGTTAAAAACAAGGACATAACAGCAGCGAAAAAAAACTGCTCTGCCACCGGAGACGCAATTTCAGCACCCAACTGCGACATACCTCTGCGCATTGCCAGTCCGCTGGCCCTGGTCCCGCCCACAGCCGCAAAAGCGCCTGACTGGTGCCAGCGGCTGTCTGGCAATTTGCACAGCTTGTCGCTTGCAAGTTGCCTGAGCAGCGGTTTGTTGCCCACGGGTGCCACCTCGCACGATGGTTTTCCGATTCTTGCGCGCGATATTGCCGCGGTGCGCAAGAACGCAGGGCGGCCGTTGCGCATCCTGCTGCTCGGCGGCATACACGGTGATGAATTGACCGCTGTGGCAATCGTGTTCAAGTGGATAGCGTTGGCCCAGTTGCCACCGGCACAGGGATTTCACTGGAAGATTGCACCCGTCGTCAATCCAGATGGTTTTCTGGCGGAAAAGTCCAGCCGGGTCAATGCGCACGGGGTGGACCTTAATCGTAACTTTCCGACGCCCGATTGGAACACGGAAGCGCCAAAGTACTGGTCTGAGGCCGCGCATAGCGATCCGCGCCGCTTTCCCGGTAACGCACCGTTATCGGAGCCGGAAAGCCGCTGGGTGCAAGAGGAAATCGAACGCTTCCAGCCGCAGTTGATTGTCTCGGTGCACGCCCCGTTCGGCGTACTGGATTTTGACGGGCCGGCGCAACCGCCGCAACGTTTCGGCAGTCTGATCTACGACCGTGTCGGCGTCTATCCCGGATCGCTCGGCAATTACGGCGGCCTGCACAAAAATATTCCCGTCATCACCATCGAATTGCCTAACGCCGGCACCATGCCGCCAGACACGGAAGTGTTGCGCATCTGGGACGACATGTTGGCATGGGTGCAGCGCAATCTGCCAGCGCAGGCGCCGCCGCTGGAGGCGCGCGCTGCTGTGCCGCAGCAAACGGGGCATCAGGCGCCGGTTACCCGTTAGCGGTAATGCCGCAGGCTTTTTATTTAAGATATAATTTCGGCTCCAAGGAGCGTTGCAGTGTCGTTTATGCCACAGAATATGTTGCATAAGCGGTATCAGGCTTGGTCGATTTTTCCCGCAACTGCGCTCACGTTACTTTTTTTCTAACCGAAAGGAGGGCGTGATGAACGCCGTAGTTTCCAATTCCACCAGCAATACCCATACCTCCGCAGCATCCACACCATTCGCAGACTATTCCGTTGCCGACCTGGCTCTGGCCGATTGGGGCCGCAAGGAAATCCGTATCGCCGAAACCGAAATGCCGGGTCTGATGGCAATCCGCGAAGAGTTCGCCGCTGCCCAGCCGCTAAAAGGCGCACGGGTTGCCGGCTCGATCCACATGACGATCCAGAC
>JBDSCZ010000258.1:0-18922 GCA_039920865.1 Burkholderiaceae bacterium | reverse complement strand
AGATGGTAGGCGGCACCACCGTCAGTGCTCGCGCCGAGGGCGTTGTATGCCATCCTGAAGCGAGCGTTGTCCGACGTCAGCAGGAAATCCGCGGCGCAGGCGAGCGATAACCCGAAGCCCGCCGCTGCACCGCGCACGGCAATCACTACCGGCTGCGGCAACTGCCGCAGGCCGAGAATGATCGAATGGGCATCCTCGATGAGGCCGGCGATTTCATGACGGCGCAGCGCCTCGCGCTCGGGATTGGCGGCTTGGTCCGGTGTACTGCCGATCAGGGTGCCGAGCCAGTTAAGGTCGGCACCGACCATGAAGTGCTCGCCTGCAGCACGCAGCAAGACGGCTTTAGCGGACGGAGTGCGGCCAATCTCACCGACAGCGTCGCGTAAGGCTGCGGCGAGCTGGCGCGTCATGGTGTTGCGCTGTAGCGGACGATTGAGGGTAATCACCGCCACCCCCTCGGTAATTTCCAGAAGGATCGAGGCATCAGGCATGAGCGCAACCTCCGGCGTAAATGATTTCAATCTCGGCGCTGTAGGCCTTGTAAATGCTGGAGTGGCGCATCTTCATAGCGGTAGTGATTTTTCTATCGTCGCGATCCCGGCCCTTCGACAGCAGGTGGTAATATCGGCCAAAATTGATGTTATCGAGTAGCGTCATGCCGAGGAAGAAGGAAATTCTCAGGAAGCGGTGGACTAGCCTAAGCCGGGTACGGGCCGGCGGGCGATGATGACTGGTGTCTACGCCGAAAAAGTGGACGCTCCCGGCAATCGGCCGGAAAATTTTGCAGATAGTGTTGAGAAGTGAGGTTTTACAAGTGGCGGTGGGTCTGATTGCCGCTGTGATCGAGCCTGATGCCCGCTTGAATCTGATCCCATTGCGCGCCCGGACGCCACTGAAATCCGGCGTTAGCGCCTCGATCGCGTGGATCAGCTTGATCAAATTGGCGGAACCTTGATGCAAGGTTTGTCTCCTCTTTTTTCTTGAACGGTTAGGGGGGCTACCGCCACCTCGCGATCACTCAAAATCTGCGTGTCATTCAGGGCGCATGTCGCCTTGAACAAGCAGTGTGTAATTTTTCAGTATTTTGTTTTTATTATTTTTTATGAAATAATTTTAGGGCAGATTGTTTTTATTTGTAATGACAGAGATGGCCGAAATATATGCATTCCGTGCCAAAATTTAGTGGAGAAAAATGTTGTATTGCTCAATCTTATGAGCCGACAGACGGCTACTGTTCCGATTGCCCTGGCGACCGATTTGCTTGCCGGACTCGACCCCGGTTCCTTATTGGTCAGGGAGGCCATTGCCCATGCCGAGATTGCACCAGAACTATTGCAGGAGGCAGGCGGCCGGCTAACGATTGAACAGTTCTCGAAGCTGTATCGCCAGCTGGCGCTGACTCTAGACGATGAAACACCATGTTTTTTCTCTCGCCCCCTGCGCAATGGAACTTTGAAATTTCTTTGTTTGGGGATGCTTAGCGCTGCCAATCTGGACATTGCCCTGCACCGTTTCGTCAGCTATTTCCGCCTGATGCTCGATGACTTGGGCTTCGAGGTAACGCATCTAGGGGGGCTGACACGGATTGCGTTGATCGAGCATGTCCGGCTGAAAGGATCACGCGTGCTGGTACATGAACTGATGTTGAAGCTCGTGCATGGTGTTGCTTCCTGGATGATCGGGCGCAAGATACCGCTAGCGAAGGTGGATTTTGTCTTTCCCCGTCCGGCACGAGCACCGGAATATGTTTATGTCTTTCCCGGTCCGGCCCATTTTGAGCAGGCACAGACGGCGCTTTACATCGATTCGGAGTACCTTGCTGCGCCTATCCGCCAGGACGAGGGCGCGCTCAGTGAATTTCTGCGTAATGCACCGGCTGATTGGCTTTACGTTCCATTCGTCGACAGAATACTGACGCACCGTATGCGCGATTACCTTGAGCCACGTCTGGACAACATGCCGACAGTCGCGTCGACAGCACGGGCGCTGCATTTTTCGGTGCGCACACTGTCGCGCCGACTGGCCGAGGAGGGAACGACTTTTCAGGTGGTAAAAGATGAATTGCGGCGCGACCTGGCCATTCTGCAACTGATCAAAACCGAGTTGCCAATTGCCGCTATCGGCTCGGCCGTCGGATTCGATGATCCAGCTACTTTCAATCGGGCATTCAAGCTGTGGACAGGTAGCACCCCCGGTGCCTATCGCCGGTTGGGGCCGGGGCAAAAAGCTGGGTAGCATGCCATAGAGGCAGTTGGCATCATCGGATCACGGTCTTCTTTCCCGAGACATTTTTGCGTAGCTGCCGCCTGGGCATAGGCTCGCCCCCGGGCCTCACTTACCCATGCTTTGAACTCCTGTTTAGATCGATTTGTGGCTAGGCGCTTGGCAGTGTTGATGCACCGTCCTGCGCCGCTGATTCATTTTGGATATTTTTTCTTTGTATGAACGACATTCAATGCGGTAACTGTCGTCGCACTCTCTTCCAGAATCACGATGTAATTAGGGTGCGCCACTAGCTCGAAGGCGTCATTTATACGACCAATTCGACGCGGAAAATTTGGGTCGGCCAATAGCCCCACCTAGGAGACTTTCGGACTTTCTCCAGGAAATCAATTGCTTGCTTCGGTAAAATAGCGATAAGTGTGGCAATGAAACGAACGGGAAACGAATGCGCGGATTCATCACAGTAGATCGTCAAACGGATTACCTGCTGCCGCCATCGGTGGAGGACTGGCTTCCCGAGAATCATCTGGCACGCTTCGTCGTTGAGGTGATCGACAGGCTGGATTTGACGGAACTGACGCGGGTCTATGGTGGCCGTGGTTCTGCCGCACATCATCCAGCAATCTGTTGGGTCTATTGATCTACGGCTACGCTACTGGTGTTCCGTCAAGCCGCAAGATTGAGCGCGCGACCTTCGACTCGGTCGCGTTCCGCCACATCGCGGCCAACACGTATCCGGACCACGATACGCTAGCCCATTTCCGGCGCCGCTTCGGGGCACAACTGGATCAAAAGTTTGTGCAAGTGATCATGCTGGCGCGCGAAATGAGTATGTTCAAGCTTGGCAAGATCAGCGTGGACGGCGCCAAGATGAAGGCCAATGTGAGCAAGCACCGTGCGCTATCCTGGGGTCATTTGCAAAAAATTGAGAAGAAGCAGCAGCAGCAAGAAGTGCAGGTATTGATGGCCTTGGCCGAATCGGAAGATCGCAGGAATTTGCCGGATGGCCGGGAAGTTCCCAAGGAAATAGCGCGGCGCCAGGATCGGCTGGCTATGCTTGTAGAAGCACAACACAAGCGTGAACTGTATTGCATTCGTTCCCATGCATTGAAGGACGACTTGCACAAGAATTCGTGAATCGCGATCGATGCCGATCACTGCTATTTATCGATCCCTTACAAACTGGGGGCGTCCAAGTATGTTTTTCGTTGAATTTTTTTCCACTATGATGAACATATATAAGCCCGCTAATTGCAAAAACTCACACCAAAGAACCTCCGATGATGACCCATACCTTCCTCTGGCACGATTATGAAACCTTCGGCGTGCAAGCGCGTCGCGACCGCCCGGCCCAGTTTGCCGCCATCCGCACCGATGCCGAACTCAATGAAATCGGCGCACCTATCATGCTGTACTGCCAGCCAGCGCCGGACTATCTGCCCGATCCGCAATCCTGTTTGATTACCGGCATCACGCCGCAACACTGCCTGCAAAACGGCGTGCCGGAGCACCAGTTCGCGGCTCAGATCGAGCAAGCTTTTAGTCAGGCCGGCACTATCGGGGTCGGCTACAACTCGATCCGTTTCGACGATGAAGTGACCCGCTTCCTGTTCTGGCGCAACCTGATTGACCCATATGCGCGCGAATGGCAAAACAGTTGCGGACGCTGGGACATCCTCGACATGGTGCGCACCACCTATGCGCTGCGCCCGGACGGAATCAACTGGCCGCTGCACGAAGACGGCCGCCCCAGCTTCCGGCTCGAGCAACTGACTGCCGCCAACGGCATCAGCCATACCGCAGCGCACGATGCGTTGTCGGACGTGCGCGCCACCATTGCGCTGGCGCGCCTGATCCGCCGACAGCAGCCGAAGCTGTTCGAGTTCTGCCTGGCACTGCACAAGAAAGAGCGGGTCTCTGCCGAAATCGGCTGGCCGCTGCAAAAGTCATTCCTGCACGTATCAGGTATGTTCGCCGCCGAGCGCGGCTGCATCGCCCCGATGTGGCCGCTGGCCGCGCATCCGGGCAACAAGAATGAAATCATCGCCTGGGATCTGACGTTTGATCCGGCGGAACTGGCCACGCTGGACGCCGCCACTGTCCGCCAGCGCATGTTCAGCAAGGCCGAAGATTTGCCGGAAGGCATTACGCGGTTGCCGATCAAAACCATCCATCTGAACAAATCGCCGGTCGTGATCGGCAATCTGAGAACCCTGTCGAATCAGATGGCCGAGCGCTGGAACATCGACCTCGGCCGCGCCCAACAACATGCAACTATAGCCGCCACCCTGCCCGACCTAGACCACATCTGGCGCGCAGTTTTCCAGCGCCCCGACGCAGAAGCAGTCGATGTGGATGAGGATCTGTACGGCGGTTTTGTCGGCAACGAGGATCGCCGCACCCTGAACCGACTGCGGTCGCTGGCGCCGGAACAGCTGGCAAGTGCAGCTGCCGGATTCAGCGACGCCCGACTTGCAGAACTGTTATGGCGCTACCGCGCCCGCAACTTTCCGCACATGCTGTCGCCGGAAGAATCCGCAACCTGGGAAGCGTACCGCGCCGCCCGCCTGTTCGACGGCGCCGCCGGCGCGCGCACGGTCGATACGCTGTTTGGCGAAATCGACACATTATCGGAAAGCGCAGACCAGCGCGGTGAAGAAATCCTGGGCGAACTGTATGACTACGCCGAAATGATTGCGCCGGTACGGCATTAAACTGGAAACGAGCAGCGCACGTTGCTCATGCCACGGCGCCATTCACGCAATAATCCTTTGCAGGCCGCCAAAAATGCCATCGAAGTCAATGCAACTCTGCTATAATTTTGGACTTTTACGGTGCACTGCATCGCAAAATGACCAAACAGGAAAGGTGGCAGAGTGGTCGAATGCACCGGACTCGAAATCCGGCATACGTTTATAACGTATCCAGGGTTCAAATCCCTGCCTTTCCGCCAAAGATTCAAGCACTTAGCATTAAATTAAAAGCCCCGAAATCGGGGCTTTTTTTCGTTTATTGGCAATCAAATTCTCTAACTGTAACGGCGCGATCTATTTGAGACATATTCGCACCCTCTCACTCAATTGGTGCGGCAGCGCACAGACCTTCCGATTTTTGATGACTATTATGGTCACACTTAGCCAGGAGAACAATATGAAATCAACCCACACCATCGGCGCACTGTTGCTGATCGCAACGACTGTTCTTGGCGGCTGTGCCAGTTACGGTCCGCAACAATCTTCGCAACCCTATTCAACACCCTCCCAGTCCAGAGCCAACAGCTACGGCACGATCGAGTCGATTCAGTTAGCACGCGCTGATAACAACAGTAGCGGCACTGGCGCAATCGTTGGCGGCTTGGTCGGCGGCTTGCTGGGCAATCAAGTCGGCGGCGGCAGCGGAAAATCCGTTGCAACCGTGGCCGGCGTTGTCGGCGGCGCCTTGGTCGGCAACAATATAGAAAAAAACCGGAATACACAGTCAGCAGATATGTATCAAATCCGCGTGCGCCTGGACAACGGCGACAGCGCCACTGTTGTGCAAGACAGGGTTGACGATTTACGTATCGGCAATCGCGTAGTTGTCTCCGATGGCCGCGTCTACCGCAACTAAGTTATCGCGTAAAAATATCGTGACTATTTTAGCTGGCCATAACTGGCGCAAGGACTTATCACCATGCCAATCAGAAACGCATATTTTGCAAAAATTAAACTGCAACTCGACCAATGGAATGCGACCAGGTCCGAACTGGAAGTCTGGCTGCAGAAATCAAAGGGCGATCCGTGCGATAAATACAAGACTGGAAATGCGCAAAATGCGGCAACATTTGCAACCGGCCATCGGCAGCTCCGACGAACGCAAGGTCTCCGGCGAATATTCCTGAAAATGTCTGGTCGCCGGCACGGAACAAGTACGCGATGCATATATTCATCGCCTTCATTTCCTTGAACAGCAACTGCAGGCTCGACGCTATTTACGTCGCGCTATTTTCTTCAAATTTTTCCGGGAGCATTCCATCGGCACCATATTACTGATCATCCTGATCCTGATTCTTATCGGTGCTTTTCCGTCCTGGCCACACAGCCGCAACTGGGGCTATCGGCCCAGCGGCATCACGGGTCTGCTGGTTATCATCCTGATTATCATGTTACTCACCGGCCGACTTTAAATTTCTAAATAATGCTACGCACTTGACCACGAAAAGCATGAAAAACGATATCCGCTTTCGTAGGTTGGTGCTGAGCGTAGCGAAGCCCAACATTGCTAACTAGGCGCAAATGTGAAGGGTCTCATGAGCTGCATTATTCGCCTTAAGCGGATCTGGATTATCCTTGTCGCCAGCACAAGCAGTATCTGCCTGCTGGCCTCCTGCGCTACGCTGCCCGAAGTGCGATATTTGAATGGTACGCTGGCAACGCCGGCCAACCCGACTGTGACCAGTGCACAAAACACCAACAGCATCCAAAAACCGAATTCTCCGCTGGTTAGCCGCTGGCGCAATTCGCACGTGGATATTGCAGCGCTGGCGGCGCTGGAAGAGGCGGTAACCGGCGGTCCACTGATTGCCGGCAATAAGGTCACCTTGCTTTTTGATGGCCCGCAGACCATGGCCGCGATGATCGAGGCGATCAGCGCGGCGCAGGATCACATCAACCTGGAAACCTATATTTTCGACCAGGACGCACTCGGCATCCGTTTTGCCGATATCCTGATCGCCCGCCAACGCGCCGGAGTGCAAGTCAATGTGATCTACGACAGCGTCGGCACGATAGGCACGCCGCAGGCCTTCTTCGACAAAATGCGCGACGCCGGCATTCGTCTGCTGGCCTTCAATCCGGTTAACCCACTGAAACTGATGGTGCCATGGCAGCTGAATAATCGCGACCACCGGAAAATTCTGGTAGTCGACGGCGTGGTTGCCTTCACCGGCGGCGTAAACATCAGCAGCACCTATGCCAACAGTTCGCTGTTTCGCTCGAAAGCCAGGCGCAATGCCAAAATCGGCTGGCGCGATACCCATATCAAGGTAGAAGGGCCGGCGGTTGCCGCACTTCAGTGGGTATTTCTGGAGAACTGGGCCAGCCAGCGATCCCCCGATCTTCCCGACAGTAATTTCTTTCCTGCGTTAAAAAAAATCGGTGACAAGCAGGTCCGGATTCTGGCCAGTGCACCCGGTAGCGATCATGAAATTTACCGGGCTTATATTCTGGCGATACAAATGGCAAAGAAAACGGTGCACATTACCTCTGCCTACTTCGTGCCGGATGCGCAGATTCTGCAGGCATTGAAAGATGCTGCGCAGCGTGGCGTCGACGTCAAAATCATTTTGCCCGGGGTGACCGATAGCGGCCTGGTGTTCCATGCTGCGCAATCCTTTTACAGCGAAATGCTGGCCAGCGGGATCAAGATCTATCAGCTGCAAATCGCGGTCTTGCATGCCAAGACCGCCGTAATCGACACGCTTTGGGCGACGGTGGGGTCGACCAATATTGATACCCGCAGCTTCTTGCACAACAATGAAATCAACGTGGTGGTGTTTGACGCGGAATTCGGCACTGCGATGGAACATGCTTTTGTCGAGGACTTGCGCTATTCGGTACAAATTACCGGGGATAACTGGGAGCAGCGCCCACTGGGCAACCTGATCAAGGAATGGCTTGCCCGCAGGCTGGAGTATTGGCTGTGATGGCTGCCGCGCCTATTCCATCTTGGGGTTCGCTGCGCTCAGCACAAACCTACGGGGTATTTTTACGTTGCGCATATTTTATATGCGGGAAAGCACATGTTATTTGGCATACTACACGGATGCTGCCGATGCGATGGATCGGTTTGGCAGGTTGGCGCCGAGCGCAGCGAAGCCCAAAACTTATTCCTGATTAGCTACACACCTCAGAAACAGCATTACATGTTCAAAAAAACCCGTCGTCCCCGCGAAAGCGGGGATCCATACACCGGTGATTCAGCGTGCGATGTATGGTTTCCCGCCTTCGCGGGAATGACAATATTGTGAATTCCGCTCTTAGTCTGAGGTTGGTAGCTGATCAAGATATAAATTGTGCCGGCAGATCAGTAGGTCTCGACGTGGAAACGCCCTTCCCTGACCATCTTGCCGTGCAGCGACGGCCAGTCCATGCCCGCTGCGCTACAGGTATCGTGTAAAGCTTCCATGACGCCGGTCTCCATCCCTTTCAGGCCGCAGATGTAAATATAGGTGTCGCCGCCGAGCAAGTCGGACACGGCCTTGCCGGCGTCGCGTATCTTGTCCTGCACATAGGCGCGCGGCTGATTTTCAACCCGCGAGAAAGCCAGATGCATGTCGATGAAACTGGACGGAAGTTTCAGCAGCGGGCCGAAATACGGCAATTCTTCCGGCCTGCGCGCACCGAAAAACAGCATCAACTTGCCGCCTTTCGATTGCCCTTTCACCATCAGGCGGCGCCGGTGTTCGGTCATGGCGCGCATCGGGGCCGAGCCGGTGCCGGTGCAAATCATCAAAATGTTGGTGCCGGGCTGATTCGGCATCAGGTAATTGGCGCCGAACGGACCGGTGACCTGCACGCTGTCGCCTTTTTGCAGATCGCATAGATAATTCGAGCCGACCCCGCGCACCGGCTGTCCGTCGTGGCCTTCCACCACGCGCTTGACGGTCAGCGCCAGGTTGTTGTAGCCGTCGCGCTCGCCTTCGCGCGGACTGGCAACCGAATACATGCGCAGGTAATGCGGCTTGCCGCTGGCATCGACGCCGGGCGGAATGATGCCGATCGACTGCCCTTCGAGGATCGGGAAAAACTGGGTGCCGAAGTCGAGCACGATATGATGGATATCGCTGTGCGTATCCGGTCCGGTCAGGCGGTAATTGCCGGCTACCGTTGCCGTCACCGGATTCTTCAGCGTGTACAGATTGACGTAGGGATGGGCGGCCGACCACGGCGCCATGCTGGAAGACGACGAGGTGGCTGCGTTGACCTGCATCCCGTCAAACACTTCTTCCCCCGCAGTAAGGTCCTGGACAGAACCGGCCAGCGCATCGTCCGGAATTTCCTGTTGTGCCGGCAACTCGTCCCAGCCCAATTGCTCTGCCAGCGAATACGCGGCATTTTTCGGCACGGTTCTCCAGTGATCGATGGAACCGGTCGGACACGGCGAAATGCACGCCATGCATGCATTGCAGATATCGGCATTGACCACATAGTTGCGGCTGTCGTGGGTGATCGCATCAATCGGGCAGGTTTCCTCGCAGGTGTTGCAGCGAATGCAGACTTCCGGATCAATCAAATGTTGCCGTATCAGTACGATCGTTTCGGGAGCGTTCATGGCGGGTCATCTATAAGGTATGAACAAGGTCAGCCGAGGCCGGCGCAACAATGCTTAGCCGGCCTCTTGCTGCTGTTACTGCTTAGTTGAAGCGAACGTACTCAAAATCAATCGGCTGGCGGTTGATGCCGATCGGTGGCGGCGCTATCCAGTTGGCAAATTTGCCCGGCTCGATCACGCGGCCCATCAGCGATGCCACATACGCCCGGTCTTCCTCGCTCGGCAGCCAGTTGCGCACATTCGCTTGCCATTCGACTTCGGAAATCACCCGGCCGTCCGGCGCAATGCGGATCTCGGCGAACGCGCCGATGTGACGGTTGAATGCCTTGTGCGGTGCAGCCAGGCGGACGCTGAGACCAGCCTTTTCGATCACGCGATTCCAGCGCCCGATGCCGGATACTGCGTCCCGGATATAGTCGTCGCGCAACACTTCATTGAGCGAATTGAGCAGCGGGACTTCGCGCTCGACCAGTGCGCCGCCGGCGATTTCCAGGATGTGGTAGTGGCCGTCCTTCAACAGATGGTCGTCATCGCGCTTGGTTTCTTCGTAGCGCCCCTTCAGACCGGCGCTATAGAAGGTAGCGGCATTCGAGGACTGGTCGGCGCCGAACAAATCGATCGTGACGCTGAAATGGAAGTTCAGATAACGCTGCAGGGTCGGCAGGTCGATCACGCCCTTGGCGCGCACTTGCACCGGATCTTCGATGCCGAACTCTTTCATGACGGCACAGGTGCGGGCAATGATGCGTGAAATGCCGGATTCGCCGACAAACATGTGATGCGCTTCTTCGGTCAGCATGAAGCGGCAGGTACGCGACAACGGATCAAAGCCGGATTCCGCCAACGCACACAACTGGAACTTACCGTCCCGGTCGGTGAAATAGGTAAACATGTAGAACGCCAGCCAGTCCGGGGTCTCTTCATTGAATGCCGCCAGAATGCGCGGCTTGTCCGGGTCGCCTGAATTGCGCTGCAGCAATGCTTCGGCTTCTTCGCGGCCGTCGCGGCCGAAATATTTATGCAGCAGATACACCATCGCCCATAAATGGCGGCCTTCTTCGACATTGACCTGAAACAGATTGCGCAGATCGTATTGCGATGGTGCGGTCAGGCCCAGATGGCGCTGTTGTTCGACTGACGCCGGTTCGGTATCGCCTTGCGTTACTATCATCCGGCGCAAATTGGCGCGATGCTCGCCGGGCACGTCCTGCCAGGCATCCATGCCTTTATTCTCGCCGAAATTGACTTTGCGTCCTTCCTCGGCTTGTGCCAGGAAGATGCCCCAGCGGTAGTCCGGCATCTTCACATGCCCGAAACTGGCCCAGCCTTCCGGCGTGACATTGATGGCGGTACGCAGGTACACGTCATTCCCGCTGGAGTTGTCCGGCCCCATGTCGCGCCACCAGTTCAGGTAATTGGGCTGCCAATGTTCCAGCGCACGCTGCAGCGTCTTGTCTTCGGACAGATTGACGTTGTTTGGAATGGTTTCACTGTAATCAATTGTGCTCACGGTAAATTCCTTTAATCAGGGTTCATGCAGGAGTTGATGACGTCAATCGCTAAACACGGTGCATATCGAATTGGGCCTTGTTGCCGCTGCCATACACCTTCAGCGCGCCCAACTCGCCGACGGCATTCGGGCGGATGAAAATCCAGTTTTGCCAGGCAGTCAAACGACCGAAGATGCGGGTTTCCATGGTTTCCTTGCCGTTGAAGCGCAGATTGGCTTCCAGTCCGGTCAGTGCATCCGGCGACATGCTGGCGCGTTCTTCCAGCGCCATCCGCGTTTCATCGGCCCAATCCAGGTCATCCGGGTCGGCGGTGATCATGCCCAGTGCCAGCGCCTGGCCGGCATCGAGCGATTGCCCGACGGTGTTGTGTACTGCAGCGATCTCGGCCTGGTCGTCATAGAATCTGCGGGCGATGCGCGATTGTGCGGTGACCATCGGCAAGGTGCCGAAATTGAGCTCTGAGACCGCGATGCGCGGTGCGCGTTCCGGCGTCGAGGGCAGCGCCAGCATATAGCTGCGGTCGGCTGCCAATGCGATTTCAAGCAGACTGCCGACAAAGCAGGAGCCTTCGTCGATCAGAGCAAACAGCGAGCGCGACGAGACGTCGAGGCGCGCCAGCGTGCGGCGCAAAAAGCCGATGGTTTCGCGTACCAGCCAGTGCGATTGGTGCGCCAGCAAAGTGGCGTCGCTGGCGAGTACCGCCTGTGCATCGCCGCGCGTCTTTAGTATCCAGATGCCGATCTCGAGTTCGTTGGTGCGCATGTGTAAAATCGCGTCGTCCAGCTCCCGCGCCGTCTGCAGCGGCCACCACTGCACGCCTGCGGCTTCGATGCCGGCGATATCGGTTGGCTGCGGTGCAGTCGGCGCCTTGACGGTCAGTGTCGCACTGCGCGCGGCGCGATCCATCACGATGCTGACGAATTCATAGTCTATGGTCGTATCCGTCTGGGTCTTGTTCAAAGGCGTCAGCTTGACGCCCACGGCGTTCGCCGGCCGGTCGCTCTGGGCGGCCAGCGCCAGCGCATGCTCGCGTACTACCTGTTGAAACTGCTGCGGCTTGGCCACTTCATCGACCAGCCTCCAGTCCTTGGCGCGCTGCCCGCGCACGCCTTCGGAGGTGGTGCAAAAAATGTCGGCGCGATCATGCCGCACGCGGCGCTTGTCGGTCAGCCGCGTCAAGCCGCCGGTACCGGGCAGCACGCCCAGCAATGGCACCTCGGGCAAGCTGACCGAAGAGGAGCGGTCATCGACCAGGATGATTTCGTCGCAGGCAGCCGCCAATTCGTAACCGCCGCCGGCGCAGGCGCCATTGACTGCAGCGATGAATTTCAACCCGGAGTGGCGGCTGGAATCTTCCAGCCCGTTGCGCGTTTCATTGGTGAATTTGCAAAAATTGACTTTCCACGAATGGGTTGATTTGCCCAGCATAAAGATGTTGGCGCCGGAACAGAAAATCCGGTCCTTGCTGCTGGCAAGGATTACAGTACGTACTTCCGGATGTTCGAACCGGATCCGTTGCACCGCGTCATTGAGCTCGATGTCGACACCGAGATCATAGGAATTGAGCTTGAGCTTATAACCTTCCTTTATGCCGCCATCTTCATTGACGTTCATGGTCAGGGTGGCGATCGGCCCATCGCAGGCAAGAGACCAATGCTGGTAACGGTCAGGTGCAGTTTGGTAGCTTATTTGCGGAACGGTATTCATGGCACTCCCCAGGAAGTATGGTGCATATGTCACATGCGTTCTAGAAATATAATGCACGTAAAAATACATGTCAAGCATTAAATTGCTTCTTTTTAATGCGTATAGCATTTTTATGCATTGACGCAGGGCAGGATGCGGATCAGGGTTTCCAAAAGGGCATAAATGCCAAGTTGAGGTTCGGCATGCCATTATGCAGCGGGCTTCTGCGCCAACAAAAGCATCACTGCGGCAGCGAACCGATAAACAACACTCTTTTGTCAGCCGTTTTATCAACCGATGCCGGCGATGCTTTATGAGAACGCATTGTCCTGGGACAGGACCGTGCCGCGCAACTGGTCAACCAGACCCATGAATGCGGCTTCCTGCGTAATATCACTGGTATCGAATATTTCATCCGCCCGTGAATACAACGGGGCGCGGCTTTCGATGATGTTATTCAGGTCTTCCATCGCTTCATGATTGTCAAACCTCAGGCGCGAATCGCATTGGGACAGTCCGCGCTCCATATACTCTTCAGGGGCCGCTTTCAACCAGACGGTATAACAGTGCGAACGTAATAAATTAAATGTTGCCGGATCAGAAACGATGCCACCCGGCGTGGCAATCACGGCGCGCGGAAAGCGACGAATTGCCTGTTCCAGCGCCCGGTATTCGTAGCGCCGATAAGCGCTTGGGCCATACAACGCGTGAATTTCCGGAATGCTGCAACCCGCTACCGTTTCGATCTGCCGTTCCAGTTCGATGAAGGGCACCATCCAGTTATCGGCCAGCATCTGCCCGAGCGTGGATTTTCCGGCACCGCGCAAACCGATAAAGGCCACGCGCTGCCGCCGCGACGCCTCGCTGGACGGCTTTTCAAAAGTGTCGATCAGCGCGGCGCTCGCCTGCGCCAACTCCGCTTCGGTGCGGCCGCGCAAAATATCGCAAATTTTCAGCCATTCAGGAGAGGAAATAGTCTCGTCGCCTATCATTTCGACCAGTCTGCAATTAAGAACCTGGCTCAATTGGCGCAGGAACTGGATTGATGCATTGCCCGTACCCAGTTCAATGTTCTGCAAATGGCGCTCCGACACATCGGCTCTGCGCGCCAAGGCCTTGCGCGAAAGATTGTGACGCGAGCGCAGCGCTGTCAAACGCTCGCCAAGCGCGATCAGAAACGGATCTTTGTACTGCTCCGCATTGTCGATCATAACTATTTTCCTCTTGAATTCCTGCCTGTGCCACCGCACGCAATCTGCGCAAGGAGGCAAAGCGCGATGAATGACAATATATTTCATCGCATTGACTTAAGCAACATATTGCTTCTATACTTAATCTAGTAGGCACTATACAACATCAGTTAAGTCTATTCCCTGCGCTGGTGTATTCGATCAGTATGTCCGTTAGGAGAGCCAAACATGGATGCGAATAAATTTGCAGTATTGATGGGCCGTTTGACCGAAGAAATTGCCGGCGTTCCGCTGGGAGCATCGCTGGAAGCACACCTGAATGCGGAGCACGGTCCCAACAGCGATCTGTTCGAAGCGATTTCCGATGCCTGCAAGATTGGCGTCAACCAAGGCTGGATGTGCAACCGCGAAGGCGGCGGCATCCGTTATGGTCGCGTGCTGAAGCCGACCGAGGCGACCCACGGTTTCAGCGTCGACGTGGTTGAGATGGAAAATGTGGCGGGCCCTTACCATGTCCATCCGAAAGGCGAGATTGATTTGATCATGCCGCTAACGCCGGGCGCATGCTTCGATACCAACCAGGCAGGCTGGTGCGTGTACGAACCCGGCAGCGGACACCGCCCCACTGTCACCCAGGGCAGTGCACTGGTGTTGTATCTGTTGCCGCAAGGCGCAATCGACTTCACGCCTGCCGCCAAGTAACTGCCCGTAACGGTCCTATTCGTCTCTGATCTCCGATTCCCAGTTTTTTCTGATTGCGCTTCTACCATGAGCTATCTTCAAAATTACTTGAGCAATGCCTGGCGGCCGGGGTCAGGCCGCAGCACCGAATTACTTGATCCGGTAACCGGCCAACCGCTTGCCACCGCCGGCGGACCCGCTGAAGGCCTGGAAGCAGGGTTTGCTTTCGCCCGCACCCAAGGCGCCGCTGCACTGCAGGCAATGACTTACGGCCAGCGCGCGAGCATGCTGGGCGATATATTGAAAGTGCTGCAAGCCAACCGCGACGCCTATTACGACATCTCGCTGTCCAATTCGGGAACCACCAAGGCCGATTCCGCAGTCGACATCGAAGGCGCTTTATTTACACTTGGCTACTACGTAAAAATCGGCGCCGCGCTGGGTGACACCAGAACCTTGCTGGACGGCAGCGCTGCGATTCTGTCAAAGGATCAGCTGTTTCAGTCGCAACATATCCTGTCCCCGATTCGCGGTATTGCACTATTTATCAACGCATTCAATTTCCCGGCCTGGGGCTTGTGGGAAAAGGCCGCCCCTGCGCTGCTGTCGGGGGTCCCGGTCGTGATCAAGCCGGCCACTGCCACTGCCTGGCTGACCCACCGCATGGTCGCCGACGTGATTGCCGCCGGCATTCTGCCCGCCGGCGCGCTGTCGATCGTTTGCGGCAGCTCGGCCGGCCTGCTCGATGCATTGCAGCCCTTCGATGTGCTGTCATTTACCGGCTCGGCCGATACCGCTGCGCTGATCCGCTCGCATCCTGCCGTCGCGCGCCATTCGGTGCGCGCCAACATCGAGGCCGACAGCCTGAATTCGGCTATCCTCGGTATCGATGCGGCACCCGGCACCGCAGCGTTCGATCTGTACGTCAATGAGCTGGTGCGCGAAATGACCACCAAGAGCGGGCAACGCTGCACTGCGATTCGCCGGGCGATGGTGCCGGCGCCCTATTTTGATGCGGTGGCCGAAGCCGTCAGTGCCAGGCTGGCACAAGTCAGCGTCGGCAATCCGCGCAACCCGGAAGTGCGCATGGGTTCGCTGGTCAGCCGGGAACAGTTTGACCATGTCCAGGCCGGCATTGCGCAGCTGGCAAGCGAAGCCGCGGTTCTATATGACGGCAGCAAGCAGGCGCTGATCGACGCCGATCCGGCAATCGCCGCCTGTATTGCACCGACCTTGCTCGGTGTGCGCGACGCAGAGAAAGCTTCGCTGATCCATGATCATGAAGTGTTCGGACCGGTTTCGACGCTGCTCGGCTATCGCGATACCGCCCATGCGATGTCGCTCGCGCATCGCGGACTAGGATCGCTGGTGGCGTCCGTATTCAGTGACGACCATGCATGGATGGCACAAGCGGGACGCGAACTGGCGGGCTCGCATGGTCGCGTCCACATGGTCAGTTCCGATGTCGGCAAAACCCAGACCGGCCACGGCAACGTCATGCCGGCCTCGATCCATGGCGGGCCCGGCCGCGCCGGCGGCGGCGAAGAACTGGGCGGGTTGCGCGCACTTGGCTTCTATCATCGCCGCACAGCGCTGCAGGCATCATCGGCGACGCTGCAACAATTGTCCGCCAATGCAGCAAACTGGACCGCTTGAGAACGATAAGCATATAAGCCCCTCAATCCACCCATCCCCGAACAGACGTTGCTGGACATTGCAAACGCAGGCACAAAGGATCAATCGACAATGAGTTCTGATAAGCACAATAGCGGCATCCAGTTTGCCAAAATCAAGTGGCGCAATAACGACCTCACGATGGAGTATCAATGGGTCGGCGCCAAGCGTTCCGAGCATCCGGTAGTCGTGTTCCTGCACGAGGGGCTTGGATCGATCGCGCTATGGAAAGATTTCCCGGAAAAATTCTGTCTGGATCACGGCTTGACCGGCCTGGTGTTCTCGCGTTACGGCTATGGACAGTCGACCCCGCGGCCGGAACAGGAGCGGTGGCCGGTCGGCTTCATGCACGAGCAGGCGCATCAGGTGCTGCCAGCCTTTTTTTCGCATCTCGGCATCACGCGCCCCTGGCTGTTCGGCCATAGCGACGGCGCCTCGATCGCCCTGCTATACGCGTCGCGCTGTTCGGAAGACCTCAGTGGAATTGTCGTCGTTGCTCCGCACATTTTTGTCGAAGACCTCACCATCGACAGCATACGCACGGCGCGTGAGGTTTATCTGACGCAGGATCTGCGCGCCAAAATCTGCCGCTATCATGCCGATGTCGATTCGGCGTTCTGGGGCTGGAACAATGTGTGGCTAGACCCCGCCTTCCGTGCATGGAATATCGAAAACGATCTTGCTGCGATCACCTGCCCGGTGCTGGCGATTCAAGGCGAAAATGACGAATATGGCACCCTTGAACAAATTATCGGCATTCAAAGAAAGCTACCTGCTACTCAAATTGTCGTATTGCCGCACTGTGGTCATTCCCCCCATCGCGACCAACCACAAGCACTCAGTCGAGAAGCCGCCCGTTTTATTACGCACTGACTTTATGCACTTGTCCACGAAAGACACGAAAAGCACGAAATGAAGACAACAAGAATGCCTGATATAACTATTCGGACGCAGGCAAAAAGACGCAACGACTAGCTATTATTAGCATGAGTATATTTATTTGCCGCAATGAATATATGCGGTAATTGCCATGAAAATGGCAATACTCATTATTTAACCAAAATAGCAGAGAGCTGAATTCTGTTCGCGTTTTTCATGTCTTTCGTGAACAATTTTTTCTCTCGGCACGCCCTGCGCAACATCAGTTATTCATACAGCGTAAAAAGCCGGAAAACTGCGTTGGCGCATGCCGATCCAGACACGTCCGATCAGCCGAGAATAGCCCTCCCGCCTGCCCCAAGCGCCACATACGCCGCGCGTCGCTTTCCATTATTAGCATGAGTATATTTATTTACCTCAATTAATATAAACGGAAATTGCTATAAATATGGCAATACTCGTTACTTTACTAAATCAACCGAGAGCTGCATCCGGTTCGCAATTTTCGTATCTTTCGTAGGCAATGCTCCTCCCGCCACGGCCCTGCACAACATCGTTTACTCACTACGGTAATGATCCGTTTTTGCAAAGACATGGCATTGCTAGTGCAGGTTAATACCGCCACATCCCCCGTTGACAGAGTTAAAACCGCAATATAAAATCAAAACATGCAAGATAATTCATGCAAATACAATCTTCATGTACTATGATACATATATTGAAATGACCGCGCTGACAGGCGCAGGCACAGATTCGGAGGATCGGTAGATTAATGGATACTAAAACTCAAACAGTTACCTGGTGGAAATCCGGTAAACCTGCGGCAGCTGGATTGTTTGGTCCGCTGGTCGAAATCACGATCGATGGCAAAACCGTGTCCGCTCCTACCGGCAGTTCAGTGTTGTCGGCGGCCACCGCGGCCGGCATCTACATACCGGCGCTATGCGCGCATCCCGATCTGCCGCCATCCTGCCAGCGCGGCGACAAGGACGGCGGCTGCGGCTTGTGCATGGTAGTCGTTGCCGGTGAAGACGCGCCGCAAAAGTCATGTTCGATGATGGTCGAGGCAGGTATGTCGATCAGCACCACCACGCCAGAAATCCAGAAAATGCGCGCAGCTGCAATTTCTAAAACGCTCGGCACCCATCCGCATGTCTGCCTGACTTGCCCGCAGCGCGACGGCTGTAGCCGCACCACCTGCTCGTACGGTAATCCGGTCGAAACGCGCTGCTGCTCGATCTTCAATAGCTGCGAATTGCGCAAGGTTTCCGACTACGTCGGCATCCCGAACACCACGCCGCCGTACAAGCCAGCACGTTTGCCGGTGGTGCTGGACGAACCGTTTTACGACCGCGACTATAACTTGTGCATCGATTGCCGCCGCTGCCTGGTCGCCTGCAACGATGTGCGCGGCGTCGGCTGCCTCGAAGTAAAGGTAGAAGCCGACGGCCGCAAATGGATCGGCACCATCAAGCCGACGCTGCTCGAATCGGGCTGCAAATTCTGCAGCGCCTGCGTCGAAGTGTGCCCCACCGGCGCATTGATGGACCGCACGCTCGATGTCTCGCATAAGGAAGCATCGCAGGTGCCGTGCAAGGCGACCTGCCCGGCCGGCATCGACGTGCCGCGCTACGTGCAACTGGTCGGACTCGGCAAGTACAGCGAAGCAACTGCCGTGGTGCGCGAAAAACTGCCGTTCCCCGGCATTCTCGGCCGCGCCTGCTTTAGCCCGTGCGAATCGGCTTGCCGTCGCAAGCATCTGGATCA
>JBDSCZ010000257.1:0-2912 GCA_039920865.1 Burkholderiaceae bacterium | reverse complement strand
TCAGCACTGCTGTGCCCTCGGTGCAGTCTGGCAAATACATCCATTGTGTATCTCGCCAGACCAAAATTAGACAAGCCCAAAACGAGCCAAAACGAACCAAGGCGTGTAAAAGGCGCAGTAATACACTGTCAGACTTCGGTTGCCGGAAATCGGCTTTAACTTGATGACATTTCTGCCAGAATCAATTTTTTCACGATACGATAAGTTAATCCCATATTGTGGAATGTGGGTGCGTGGAAAACCATGAAATCTATTCCATTTTTTGAAAATAAATTTCACATAGCAAAAATTAATATATAAGCCATTGAAAATAAACATATTAATTTAAGTTATCTGTCTTATATAAGACATGGCTGACATGTAAAAAAACGGCTATTATTATTCCATGCAGTTTTGCTTCGATTTCACTATCCTGTTTTTCTTACTAGAGTGAGCGGATGTACCGACACTCAATACGATTTTCTTAATCTTGCTTTATTATTTTGGAGATACATATGTCACAGTATCAAGACGACATCAAAGCCATAGCTGGCCTGAAAGACAAAGAAGGTAGTTCCTGGAACGCGATTAATCCTGAGTCCGCTTCACGTATGCGCGCCCAGAACCGATTCAAGACTGGTCTGGATATCGCCAAGTACACCGCCAAGATCATGCGCGATGACATGGCAGGCTACGATGCTGACTCGTCCAAGTACACTCAGTCTTTGGGTTGCTGGCACGGTTTTATCGGCCAGCAGCAGATGATTTCCATCAAGAAGCACTTCAACAGCACCGACCGTCGCTACCTGTACCTGTCTGGCTGGATGGTTGCCGCGCTGCGCTCCGAGTTCGGCCCGCTGCCTGACCAGTCTATGCACGAGAAGACTGTTGTTGCCGACCTGATCAGAGAGCTTTACACCTTCTTGCGTCAAGCTGATGCACGTGAGCTGAGCGGTTTATTCCGCCAATTAGATGGTGCTCAAGGCGCTGCCAAGCAAGCGATCCAGGACAAAATTGATGGCCACATCACCCACGTAGTGCCCATCATTGCTGATATCGATGCCGGTTTCGGTAATGCTGAAGCGACCTACCTGATGGCTAAGCAGATGATTGAAGCGGGTGCATGCTGCATCCAGATCGAAAATCAGGTTTCTGATGAAAAGCAGTGCGGCCATCAAGACGGTAAAGTAACTGTTCCTCACGAAGACTTCCTCGCGAAGATCCGTGCTGTGCGTTACGCGTTCCTGGAGCTGGGTGTAGACGACGGCGTGATCGTTGCGCGTACCGACTCATTGGGTGCAGGCTTGACCAAGCAAATCGCGGTAACGCGTGAGCCAGGCGATCTGGGCGATCAATACAACTCCTTCCTGGACGTTGAAGAAGTTTCTACTGAATCCATGAGCAACGGTGACGTTGTCATCAAGCGCGACGGCAAGCTTGTTCGTCCTAAACGTTTGCCTAGCAACTTGTTCCAGTTCCGTGCTGGTACGGGTGAAGAGCGTTGCGTACTGGATTGCATTACATCTTTGCAAAACGGTGCCGACCTGATTTGGATCGAAACTGAAAAGCCACATATTGCTCAGATCGGCGGCATGGTTAGTGCGATTCGTAAAGTCGTTCCAAATGCCAAGCTGGTTTATAACAACAGCCCATCATTCAACTGGACACTGAACTTCCGTCAGCAAATTTTCGACATCATGAAGAGCGAAGGCAAAGACGTTTCTGCTTACGATCGCGCTGCGTTGATGAATGTTGAATACGACGCAACTGAATTGGCGATTGCTGCAGATGAGAAAATCCGTACTTTCCAAGCTGACTCAGCGCGTGAAGCCGGCATTTTCCATCACCTGATTACTCTGCCGACTTACCACACCGCTGCATTGTCTACTGACAACCTGGCAAAAGAGTACTTCGGTGACCAGGCTATGTTGGGTTATGTTGCTGGCGTTCAGCGCAAGGAAATCCGTCAGGGTATCGCTTGTGTTAAACATCAGAACATGGCCGGTTCAGACATGGGCGACGACCATAAAGATTACTTCAGTGGCGACGCTGCTCTGAAAGCATCTGGCAAAGACAACACGATGAACCAGTTCTAACAACTGCGTTTAGTGTGAAGAAAAGCTCGCTGCGGCGAGCTTTTTTTGTGCACCCAGCATGGGTGCACAATCGCATAATAAAGATTAAATTAGGAGTATATTAAAAAATACTTAGTTTTCCGCATATATTTAAAGCGACTTTAATAATACATATAATAGTATTATTTATCTTCCGGGCCTGCCGCGGGCGGGAAACGGACGATGATGTTCAGGCCCTGGCCGCCGGCGCTATCGCTCAGTTCGAGTTGGGCACCATGCAGCACGGCGATGTCCTGCACGATCGCCAAGCCCAGGCCGGAACCGCCCGGATTGGCTTCCTGTGCGGCCGCAGCGCGGTAGAACGGCGTGAAGACGCGGCGCCGTTCGGCCGCCGAATTACCGCTGCCGCTATCCTCGATTTCCAGCGCAGCGCCGAATACCCGTAGCGCCAGGGCAACGGCGAGTACTGGATACAGCTTCTGCAGGATCTGTGGGTGTTCCGATCTGAGGATGGCAACGGTGTATCGCCATGACGCCAGCACAGCTTCTGGCCTTATCAGCTACTGCATAGGGTATTTTTAAAGTCGCCTTAAAAAATTGCGGAAATCAATAGGCGGATTCAACTACGAAGTGCGACGCTTTCGAACCAGGCCGTGATTGTAGGGAAAGTGCAGTCTGGTGACGTCAGTGTACAGCCGTAATTGCAGTTGTTTGACGGCCGTCTAGGCAGCGTCAGCCGGGTTTTCCGCTTGGTGGCATACTTAACTGATGCAGCTTCGGATTAATTTCCTTGAGATGGAATGATATGACGACAGATTTTGGCAAGCTGGTGCTGGATGAAATGCCCGATGGCGTCGT
>JBDSCZ010000256.1:0-4908 GCA_039920865.1 Burkholderiaceae bacterium | reverse complement strand
GTTCTGGCTGGATTTGAACCGCCGCTTCCAGAACCGCAATCAGAGCCAGATACTCGGCCTGATTATTATCGCCGTGCCCGGCAGCAGAGCTGATTTCAAGCGTCTTTCCATCAGGACTCTTGAGCAGTCCGCCAATACCGATGCACCCAGGGTTCGGCTTCGCAGAACCATCGAACCAGGCCAGCCAGGCGCCGGCGTCCGGCAATTTTTCGGCCTTTTTCTGCGCCCGCAGACTGGCTTTTTGCCGCTGGCGCAGCGCAAGCTTCTCTGCAGTTGCCAGTTTTGCCAGTGTGCGCACCAAGATCAGTTCGCTCAGTGGCGCACTGCCTGCCACCTTTTCAAGCACCTGTTTCAGCGCCGCTGGTTCTGCTAGCGCAGTGTTTCTTGCCAGCCGGCGGCTGCTTGCGCGCTCCTTCTTATAGGCGGCCGCGCAGTGCTCTTCAAATTCTGTCATGTTGGTGTGGTTATGCAGTATCGTCAGCGATGAGCTTCGTATTGTATGGCGAATCTGTTGACGCCCATGACAGAGCGAGAGCGTCGATTCAAACTGCCGCTGCCATGGGAAATCTGCAGCTTGGCCGCAGCTTGACCGCAGCACGACAATAGCTGCACGCGCCGGCATGCCAAGCCGGGCAAGATACGTGTGAAGATGCGTATGAATATACGTATGAATATGCGCACGAACATCAGAGGACTGTATGCAGACAAAAGTAATCATGTACCGCCGCGTGACGATGGCCTCGATTGCCAGAGCCATCAGGCAAGGTTGGATTGTTTTCTCGCAAAGTCGGCCGGTCAGCATCGCCTATGCCATGATCTTTATGGTGATCGGCCTGTTGATTCTGGCCGGCATTGCACAAGCCGACGTAGCACCGATGATGCTGCCGATGGCAGGCGGATTCATGCTGATTGGTCCCACGTTCCTCTGCGGATTTTTTTCAGTGGCGGATCGTGTTATCGAGAAATCGCCAACACAATTTTCTGACGTGTTGAGCGGCTTTTCCAATGCTTCGCGCCAGATCCTGGTGCTCGCCCTGGTGTGCATGCTGATATTTCTAATCTGGCTGACCGATGCGGCAACCCTCTACGGATTCATGGTTGGGCGCACGCCGATGCCACTGCTGGGATTGCTACCCCCGCCGGATAATGTCTGGTCATTCATCTTCTGGAGTTCCGTGATGGGTGCGGCGTTGGCTCTGATAATTTTCGCCATCTCGGCCTTCTCCGTGCCTCTGCTGTACTACCGTCGCGCTGAATTGGTTCAGGCTATCGTGCTGAGCGTGCGCGTAGTGTTCGGCAACTTCGTGCCCTGCATTGCCTGGGCGTTCATCTTGTCCGGTGCGATCATCAGCAGCATTCTGCTGCTGCCCTTGTTTCTGCTGGCTTTCCCGGTTCTGGCTTACGCCAGCCATGCGCTGTACCACGAAACTTTCCCGCCGCCGGCCTGAAGATCAGAGTCGGCAAAGGCCATCACGCTTATTTATCCGCCGTCATTTCAGCAAGGGCTGCATGCACATCAGGATAACGCAGCCGAAATCCGAATTCCTGCTTCAGGCGCCGGTTGCACAGGCGGCGCGATTCCGCCATGAAAGAAAGCAGCATCGGCGACACCCGACTTTGCAGCTCGACCCGAGGCAGGCGCGGCGGGCGCGGCAGCGCGAAGGCATCGGCGACCGCATCGAAATATGCGCCCATCTGCATGTCGCTATCGTCGACCGCATGATAAATCCGGCCCGGCCGGGCCTTGAACAGGGCTGCGGCGATGATGCGTGCCAGATCGTCGGCGTGAATGTGATTGGTGTGCACATCGTCTTGTTGCGTCAGCGCCGGCAAGCCCTTGCGCAAGCGTTCCAGCGGCAGACGATCAGCGGCGTAAATGCCCGGTACCCGCAAGATGCACATGGCGCTTTTGGAACGGCGCGCCCAATCGCGCAATACCTGTTCGGCATCCACGCGCCGCACTGCGCGCGGGTTTTGCGGCTTGACGCTGCGGGTCTCGTCGATCTGCGCGCCGCCGCAATCGCCGTATACGCCGCTGGTACTTATATAAACCAGCCGCGCCTGCTCGGGTAAAATAGCGGCCAGATTGCGGCTGCGCCGGTCTTGCGTTCCATCGGGTTGCGGCGGCGCCAGATGCACGATGGTATGCGCCAGACCGGCCAGCCGGCGCAGGCTGTGCGGCATATCCAGGTCGGCCACAATCGGCACCGCACCGGCCGCGCGCAAGGCGGCGCAACGCTCCGGCTGGCTGGTCACGGCGAACACGCGAAAACGCTCGCGCACCAGCGGCAGCAAACGCATGCCGACATCGCCGCAACCCAGAATCAGCAAACGCGGCCGGCCCAGCCTGAATGCGCCGGATTGCGGCGTATTGCTGCACACCATTTTATTGACTGTATTTTTCATCATCGGGATTGTATGACTTTTCAAGTGACGGTTCAGCCGAGCGGCCAGCAATTTAGCTGCGACGAAAACGATAACGTATTGACCGCAGCGATGCATGCCGGCATCAACCTGCCTTACGGCTGCAAGAACGGTGCCTGCGGTGCCTGCAAGGGCAAAGTGCTGTCCGGCACGGTTGTGCACGGCGCGCACCAGCAAAAGGCGCTGTCAGCCGACGAAGAAGCTAACGGCATGGCGCTGTTCTGCTGCGCCACCCCGGTATCCGACCTGCTGATCGAGGCGCGCGAAGTGCAAAGTGTAGGCGAATTTCCGGTCAGGAAGATGCCGGCGCGCATCGCCGCACTGGAAAAAGTATCCGACGACGTGATGATCATCTCGCTGCAACTGCCGGCCGCCGAACGGCTGCAATATCTGGCCGGGCAATACATCGAAATCATGCTGCGCGACGGCAAACGGCGCAGCTACAGCATGGCCAACGCACCGCATGCAGACGAAAAAATCACGCTGCACGTGCGCCACATGCCGGGCGGATTGTTTACCGATCAGGTGTTCGACACGCTCAAGGAGCGCGATATCCTGCGCTTCGAAGGCCCGCTCGGCACCTTTTTCCTGCGCGAAGATTCCGACAAGCCGATCGTGCTGCTGGCTTCCGGCACCGGTTTTGCACCGCTCAAGGCGATCATCGAACACGCCAGCTTCATCGAATCGAAGCGCCCGATGACGCTGTACTGGGGCGGCCGCCGGCCGCATGACCTGTACATGCAGGCGCTGTGCGAAGAATGGGCGCGCACCCTGCCCCACTTCAAATACGTACCGGTGGTGTCGGACCCGCAAGTGGAAGACAACTGGCATGGCCGCAGCGGTTTCGTGCACCGTGCGGTGATCGAGGATTTGCCCGACCTGTCCGCTTACCAGGTCTACGCCTGCGGCACACCGGCCATGGTGGATGCAGCCAAACGTGATTTCATCGCGCAGTGCCAGTTGCCGCCGGAGGAATTTCAGGCCGATGCGTTCACCTCGGAAGCGGATTTACACAGCGCCTGAGCAAGCGGTAATGAACCAATCAAGCTGACGCAAACCAGGCCAGCACTACTAAACAGCAACATTTGCATAAGCGCTACATCATTTAACCCCGCACACCCGGAGTAACCATGCAATTCAGCCAGTACGATGTCAACGCCCTGATGTTCATCACCAATCGCCCGCCGCTGGTCTTCACCGAAGGCAGCGGCATGTGGCTCACCGACCATACCGGCAAACGCTATCTGGATTACCTGCAAGGCTGGGCGGTCAACTGCCTGGGCCACTCGCCGCAATGCATCCAGGATGCGCTGGCCGCGCAGGCGAAAAAACTGATCAATCCATCGCCGGCGTTCTACAACGCACCGTCGATCAAACTGGCCTCGCTGCTGACTGCCAACTCCTGCTTCGATCGCGTATTCTTTGCCAACAGCGGCGCCGAGGCCAATGAAGGCGCGATCAAGCTGGCGCGCAAATGGGGCCGCAAGCATAAGAACGGCGCCTTTGAAATCATCACCTTCGACCACAGCTTCCACGGCCGCACGCTGGCTACCATGTCGGCCTCCGGCAAGGACGGCTGGGACACGATGTACGCACCGCAAGTGCGGGGCTTTCCGAAAGCCGAACTCAACGACATCGAATCAGTCGAAAAACTGATTAATGCCGACACCGTGGCCGTGATGCTGGAGCCGATTCAAGGTGAAGGCGGCGTGATCCCAGCCAGCCGCGCATTCATGCAGGCGCTGCGTGCGCTCACCAGCCGGCACAACATCCTGCTAATCGTCGATGAAGTGCAAACCGGCATGGGCCGCTGCGGCGCGCTGTTCGCGCATCAATTGTCGGAGATCACGCCCGACCTGATGACTCTGGGCAAGGGCATCGGCGGCGGCGTTCCGCTGGCCGCCATGCTGTGCACCGAAGCAGTCGCCTGCTTCGAGCCCGGCGACCAGGGCGGCACCTACAACGGCAACCCCTTGATGACTGCAGTCGGCGTGGCCGTGATGGAACAATTGCTGCAACCGGGTTTTTTGCCATCGGTGCAGGAAAAAGGCGCGTATCTGCGCGCCGAGTTGCTGCAACTGTGCCAGCAGCACGGCCTGCAAGGCGAGCGCGGCGCAGGCTTGCTGCGCGCGCTCGAACTCGGCCGCCCGATCGGTGCGCAACTGGTGGAAGCGGCGCGCGATCTGCAACCGCTCGGCCTGCTGCTGAACGCGCCGCGCCCCGACCTGCTGCGCTTCATGCCGGCACTCAACGTCAGCAATGCCGAAATCAAGCAAATGACAGCGATGCTGTCGGACTTGCTGCAGCAGCTGCAATTGCGCGCTGGATGATCCTGGAAGCGCTTTGCTCCGGAAAATTACTTGGCTATGTATTTTTAAATGCGCTCACAATAAGTGCGTAAAATGCGCTGTTTTTTAATATACCCTGTAAATTATTGAAACATCATGACAAGCAACAACCAAGTGTCGCGGTTTTGTAGGAGCG
>JBDSCZ010000255.1:0-18798 GCA_039920865.1 Burkholderiaceae bacterium | reverse complement strand
AGGCGCAGCACTTTTTCGCCCACGACCGAGAAGCGGTGGTGCCCGGGTTCGATAATCCCCGCATGAATCGGTCCTACCGCAATTTCATGTACGCCGTCGCCTTCCACTGATACAAACGGATAATTTTCCAGTGCGCTGTCGAATTGTTCCAGACCTGAATGTTGCTGGCGCAACGGAAAATAATCATTGGGCCATCTGCCGTGATTGAGCCACGGCCGTAGGTCCCGTGCGCCGTTCGCAACGATGCCCAGCAGATCGAAAATGGACCGTTGCATCCGCACTGCAGCGGGGAATATCTCGGACAGGTCCGGGTACCCGTCCTGTTCAGTTGCTGGTAGCCGAAGCCAGAGCAGTCCTTCTGCCACGCAATACGCGGCCGAGATGATGAACTGGCTGGGTTCCGTTGTTCTTTGCATGCCCCAAACGGAGATCAGGCGTCCTCTTTCTGAATTGACTATTTGGGCAACGCGTAGCCAATCCTGCAACGCTGTCTCGGCCATCCAGACCGGTGCGTTCCCCGGCATTGCTTTGAGATTGATAGCAAATCGTTCGACCAAAGCATCAGTTTTCATACATTACCTATGATGATATTGACCGCCTGATGAAACCACGTATTCAGGTAGGGCGGGATATACAAGCCAAGCATCAGCGCCAGTCCTAGATGGATGAATACCGGTAGCAATGCCGGGGAATGTGCGAGCGGCTTGGCCGTCGTTTCACCGAACACCATCGATTGCACGCGGCTGAAAATCGAGGCGAACGCCACGCCCAGCGCCAGCAGCAATATCGGCGTAGCCCACGGCAATTCGCGCATGGCGGTGGTCACGATCAGAAATTCACTGGCAAAGACGCCAAACGGCGGCATGCCAAGGATCGCCAGCGATCCCAACAGCATGCCCCATCCGACCGTCGGACTGACTTTCACCAGGCCACGGATATCGGCGATGACCTGGGTACCCGCTTTTTGGCAGGCATGACCGACAGTGAAAAAAATCGCCGATTTCACCAGCGAGTGAACGGTCATGTGCAGCAGGCCGGCATAGGTCGCGATCGGCCCGCCGAGGCCGAATGCAAACGTCATCAATCCGATATGTTCGATCGAGGAGTAGGAAAACATGCGCTTGACATCTTTTTGGCGCGACAGTGAAAAGGTTGCCACCAGCACCGAGATCAAACCGAAGCCAACCAGCAATTTGCCGGGGATGCCATTGTTTAATGCGCCATCTGCCAGCACCTTGAAGCGCAGCACTGCATACAGCGCAACATTAAGCAACAGTCCCGAAAGCACAGCAGAAATGGGTGTCGGTCCTTCGGCATGGGCATCGGGCAACCAGCTGTGCAGCGGCACCAGGCCCATCTTGGTGCCGTAGCCGACCAGCAGGAAAACAAACGCGAGCGACATGATGGCGGGCTCAAGATGGTTTTTGATGGCATTCAGATTGGTCCACAACAGCGCATCGCTGTCGCCGCCGAGCTGGCGGTCGGCGGCTAGATAGAGAAGGATGGTCCCGAACAGCGCCAGTGCGATACCGACACCGCACAAGATAAAATATTTCCAGGCTGCCTCCAGGCTGGTCGCAGTGCGATACACGCTGACCAGCAGAACCGTGGCCAGCGTTGCGCCTTCCATCGCGACCCACAGGATGCCCATATTGTTGGTCAATAGCGCCAGCAGCATGGTGAACATGAAAAGTTGATACATGCTGTGATACAGGCGCATGCGGCTTGGGGTCATCTTGCCGTGATCGCGCTCAATGCGCATGTACGGGCGGGAGAATAATGCGGTGGTCAAGCCGACAAAGGCGGTCAGCGTGACGAGGAATACGTTCAGCGGATCGACGAAAAACAACTTTCCGAACGCGAACATGGGGCCGCTGGCGATGACTTTCGCAGTTAGCAATGCCGCCGCAATAAAGGTGACCAGGCTGAATCCGACGTTGACTTCGGGCGCTCTTTCATGATGCCCGACCAGGCCCAGCACGACACCGCCTAGCAGCGGCGTGATGAGGGCCAGCAATAATGGATCCATGTCAGTCTTCTTTCAGCTTTTCCAGATTGTGAATATCCAGGTTATCGAACTGTTCGCGGATCTGGAACATGAATACACCAAGGATAAGAATGCCGACCAGAACGTCCAGGGCGATGCCGAGTTCGACTATCATCGGCATCCCGTTGGTGGCCGCGGTCGCTGCGAAAAACAAGCCATTCTCCATCGTCAGAAAACCGATCACCTGCGGCACTGCCTTGGAGCGCGTGATCATCATCATGAAAGCAAGCAGGATGCAGGCTAGCGCGATGCCAAGGGTGCCGCGGGCTATCGAGGAAGACAGCTTGGCAACCGGCATCGCTAGATTGAAGGCAATGATCACCAGTACGATCCCGATCAGCATGGTGGCGGGAACATTGATCAAGGGTTCCACATCCCATTTGATATTCAGGCGCAGTATCAGCTTGTGCAGTATCCATGGAATCAAAACCACTTTCAGGACAAAAGTCAGTCCTGCGGAAAAATACAGGTGGCTGTCATTGGTGACATACGCGACCACCAGAGCGGAGGCAACCAGCGTTGCACCGTGCAGCGTGAACAGATGAATCAACGACAGAATCCGGCGCTGACTGAGCATGGCGAACGTCAGCAGCAACAGCGTGGCAGCCAGCAGGTTCAGAATTTGTAGCGTGAAATTTGGCATTCTATGCGCCTAAAAGGAAATGCACGAGCATGCCGATCACCGCCAGGAGAAATGCTGCGGTGAGAAACTCCGGGACCCGGAAGATCCGCATCTTGGCGCTGCTCATTTCGATCAGGGCCAGCAAGGCACCGCCGACCGCCAGTTTGAGTAGCAGGATAGGAAGAGCCGAGAGCAATGCCAGCGGACGGCTGGCTTCAGCGATGCCCCAGGGGATGAAAAGCGCAATGCCTATGCATGAATAGGCAAAAAGTTTCAGGCTGGCAGCCCATTCCATCAGCGCCAGATGGCGTCCGGAATATTCAAGCAAGAGCGCTTCATGAATCATCGTCAGCTCGAGGTGCGTGGCCGGATTATCGACCGGCACGCGGGCATTTTCCGCCAGCGATACCATCGTGAATGCCACTCCGGCAAAAGCCAGGCTGGGGTAGATCGCAAGCTCGCGATGTACCAGGCTATCGACCATACTGGTCAGCAAGGTCGATTGCGTAATCAGCGAGGCAGAAAACAATACCATCAGCAGTGCGGGTTCGGCCAGGAAGCCGACCAGCATTTCACGCCGCGCTCCCATGCTGCCAAACGCAGTGCCGATGTCCATCGCGGCCAGCGATATGAAAACGCGTGCCAGCGCGAGCAGGCCGACCAGTGCAATCGCATCGGCGGCCGGCGATAGCGGCAGATCGGTCGACAGGGTAGGGATAATGCCGCACGCCAGCGTCATGCAGCCAAAAACGATATAAGGTGCGCTGCGAAACAGCGGGCTGGCATGCTCGGCCAGCACCGACTCCTTATGGAATAGCTTGTGCAACATCCGATACGGCTGGAACAAGCTGGGCGCGGATTTATTCTGCAACCAGGCCCGGCATTGATTTATCCATCCGGTCAAGAGTGGCGCCAGCGCCAGTGCCAGCAGTATTGCCAGCAGCTGTGAAATAAAACCAAGGAATGTAATCATTGACTCACCGCCAGCAACAAAATCAGCAGAGTCAGGAAGCTGTACATCAGGTACACCGCAATGCGTCCCTGTTGCAGCAAGCCGACGAGACGGGCGATACGCTCGGTAATGGCTGCGATCGGACGATACAGCAGGCCCCAGAATGGATCTTCAATCGTCACCTTATACCGGGGAGATTTATCGAAGGATGAAGGTAGTTCTCGCGTCATACGGAAGAAAGAGCCAAAAATTTCGCGGATCGGCTGGCCGAAACCTTCTGCCGTGTCCTGCATGCGTGCGGTCTGGAGCGGAAAGCCGCAACCCCATGGGATCGAACGCCGGAAGCGGCCATGATACAAGCGCCGCACCAGCAAATAAGCCACCACACAGCATGCCGCCAGCATCAGCACGAACGCCACCGGCATGTAGCTGGCGCGCTCCGGTGCCACCGGTGCCAGCAGCAGTCCGCCATTCTGCATGACGGCCGCGCCAATGCCATCCCCCACCAGCAACTGCGTCACATGATCGATCACCAGCACCATTTGCACTGGGAACAAGCCGAGGAAGATGCATGCCGCGACCAGCCATACGAAAGCGAGGCGTTCCCAGTTGCCCGCTTCACGCGCGTCATGCAGTTTTTGCTCGCGCGGCTGGCCGAGAAAGATGATCGCGAAGAATTTAACCATCACATAACCCGCCAAGGCGCCCACCAGTGCGATGACTGCCGCGACCACCGGGATCAGCATATTCAGGAAGGAATTCGGCAGCCCGGGTGTGAACAGGAAACTTTGCAATAACAGCCATTCGGATACAAAGCCGCCGAACGGCGGCAGTCCGGCAGCAGCCAGCGCACCAACCAGGGCCGCCCATCCGGTCCATGGCATGAAGCGCATCAGCCCGCCCAGATGACCGAGACTGCGCTCTGCGGTCGCGTGCAGTACGGTGCCGGTGCACAGGAAAAGCAGACTTTTGAAAGCGCCATGGCTTGCCACATGATAGAGCGACGCAGTCAGCGACAGCGCGGCCAGTCCGGTCATATCGTAGGCGCGAAAAAGGATCGTCAAGCCGATGCCGACAAAGATCAATCCGATATTCTCTACAGAAGAATAGGCCAGCAGGCGTTTCATGTCGGTCTGGGCTGCACTTAATACCACGCCGAACAACGCTGTCGCCAGGCCGAGCGCCAGCGTAACGCCGCCCCACCACCAAACCTGGGTATGCAGCAGATCGAAAGTAATGCGCAGCACGCCATAAATACCGGCCTTCAGAACGAAGGCGCTCATCAGTGCCGAGATCGGCGACGGTGCCGCCGGGTGCGCTTCCGGCAACCAAATATGCAGGGGCAAGATGCCGGCCTTGGCGCCGAATCCGAATAGTGCGAGAAAAAATGTAATCGATGCCCAGAACAGATCCAGATGCTGCGAGCGCAAGTTGGCAAATGTGTAATCGCCGGTATTGGCCTGCAGCATTCCGAAACACAGCAACAGCGCAAGTGCGCCGACATGCGATATCAGGAAATATAGAAAACCGGCACGGCGCACTTCAGGCATGCGGTGATTTGCGGTCACCAGCAAAGTCGCAGACAAGGACATCATTTCCCACGCGACCATGAACACATAGGCATCGTCGGCGATCAACAACAACGCCATGCTGGCAAGGCAGACATGATATTCAAGGCACAGCAATCCCGGCGGGGTTCCTTCGCCCTTGCGAAAATAGCCGGCAGAAAATATCGAGACCCCGGTGCTGACGATGCCAAACACGAACAGGAAATAGGATGACAACGCGTCGAGTCGCAGGTGAAACGGCAAATCGGGCAAGCCTATCGGCAATATGGCAGTTTCTGGTACGGAAAAGGTGCCGATCAGGCCGGTAATGCCCAGAACGATGCCCAGTACTGCTCCCATCGGGAACAGCACTCGTGCCACCAGAGCGGTCTTTTTAAGGACGATCAGGCCTGATGCGCCGATCAGCAGCCATCCGGCGATGACGAGCAGTATGTAGTCCATTGGGATCAAGTCTTGCATCGTCATTCCTTATTTCTGTTCGCGAGGGGATGCGAAGCTAAGTCAAGACGATTCATCCAGCGTTCTCCCCGGCATCGATCGTGCCGCACATGTTTATAGGTTTTTAAGTATTGTGCACCTTGCCGTATGGATACCCCAAGATATTCATCAAGCACACGCACATGGAATGGTGCCATCAGTACCGGTGCCTGCTGGTAGCCGGGCTTATCGACTGCAAAAAACCCCAGACAATCAACAGTAAGCCTTGAGTGCATGTGCCAGGCGCAACATCCGGACACCATCAGAGAGTTGCGGTGAAGATCTATTTTGCAGCGAGTTTTTAATTGAATTTTATGGGGTATGGCAAAAATACATGATTTTCCGCATATATTCATTAGTAAAAATAATATACAAATATGAGTATATTTTATCGTCTGAGAACCCTGCGCATCACTGTCGGAGCCGGCTCTTGCGGGTTGGCGTGACTGTATTCGATTTCGGGTGCAATCTCGAAGCCCAGTGCCGCGTAAAAATCGATGAGGCGCGGCTGGTCGGTACGCACCGCCAGTCGGAGTTCGGTTACATCGCAACCGAACGCATGGTGAATCACCGCTTCCAGCAGGTGTTGCGACAGGTTCTGGCCGCGATAGGTGTGGATCACGCCCATGCGCATGATTTCCCAGGTGTCGTGCTCGTGGTCCATCGGCAGCCACCGAACCGAGCCGGCGGCGAGATTGTCCACCAGCAAAATGTAGCCGCCGCCTAGTCGTAAATCGTGCAGGACCCTGTCGCTGCTTTCATGATGACCACTGGAGCTGGACGCCACTGTTTCATTCCAGGCATTACAGGTCAGGTCGGCGATCAACTCCGCATCGTCTGGAGTTGCTTCACGTATCAATAAGTCCATGGTCTAGCAAGAGTGCTTAAAAAGAGAATGGTAAAAAGGAACAGTCATGGGAGCAGTCATGCCACCTGATCTGAGCGCGGCCATTAGTGAATCCGCATCCCAGGCTCCGCACCGGGCCACGGGTTGAGGATGTAAATACCCGGATTGGATTTCTCGTCGGAGGCGGAGGCGGCCATCACCATGCCTTCGGAGACGCCGAACTTCATCTTGCGCGGCGCCAGATTGGCCACCAGCACCGTCAATTTTCCGATCAGTTCTTCCGGCTGGTAAGCGGATTTGATGCCGGAAAATACATTGCGCAGGCGGCCTTCGCCAGCGTCCAGCGTCAGGCGCAGCAGCTTGTCGGAACCGTCGACATGTTCGCAATTGACGATCCTGGCGATGCGCAGGTCAATCTTGGCGAAGTCGTCAATCTTGATCTCAGGGGCGAGCGGTTCGATCTTTGAATTGGCGCAGCCACCGTTCTCACCCTTCCCCTCAGGGAGAGGGTCGGTTTCTTGCGCAGATGCCACTGTCTCCGGCATTTCAAACAACTCTTCCAGCATTTTCGGGTCGACCCGCTGCATCAGGTGGGCATACGGTTTGATCTGATGGCCATCTTGCATCGGTACGGTTACGTCGGCCCATTGCAGCGGCTGCAGATTGAGCAGCGACTCAACCTGTTTCGCCAATTCCGGCAGAACAGCTTTCAGGTATATGCTCAGGATGCGGAATGCTTCCATCAGGCGGCTGCAGACTTCATGCAATACAGCGCTGTTGGCCGGGTCTTTTGCCAGTTCCCACGGTTTGTTGGCGTCCACGTAGGCATTGATGATGTCGGCCTGGTCCATTACCGCACGCAAGGCCTTGCCGTATTCCCGGCCGTTGAAGAGTGCCTGAATTTCGGTGGCGGCAGTATGCAGTGTAGCCAGGAACGGGTCGGAGTCAGTCGCCCAGTCCATGCTGAGTTTGCCATCGAATTTTTTGCTGATAAAGCCGGCGGCGCGGCTGGCGATATTCACGTACTTGCCGATCAGATCCGCGTTCACCCGAGCAACGAAATCGTCTGGGTTGAAATCGACGTCTTCCACTTTTGCGTTGAGTTTGGCGGCGATGTAATAGCGCAGCCATTCCGGGTTCATGCCGATGTCCAGATAGCGCAGCGGCGAGATGCCGGTGCCGCGCGATTTCGACATCTTCTCGCCGGAGACGGTGATGAAGCCATGCACGAAAATATTGTTCGGCACTTTCAGGCCGGAAAATTTCAACATCGCAGGCCAGAACAGCGTGTGGAAATAGATGATGTCCTTGCCGATGAAATGGTATTGCTCAGTGGTCGGGTCGGCCATGAAAGCGCCGAAGTCGCGCCCGGTCTTGCCGAAATAGTTCTTCAGCGAGGCCAGATAGCCGACTGGCGCATCCAGCCAGACGTAGAAGTATTTACCCGGCTCGTCGGGAATTTCAATGCCGAAGTAGGGCGCATCGCGGCTGATGTCCCAGTCGCCCAGTCCGTCGTCACCTTCCAGCCATTCTCTGGCCTTGTTGGCGACTTCGGGCTGCAGGCGCGGCTTGCCATCGACCTTATTATCAGTATTCCCCAGCGCCCACTCGCGCAGAAAATCCACGCACTTCTGGTCGGACAGCTTGAAAAAAAAGTGTTCGGATGATTTCATCACCGGCGTGGCGCCGGTCAGCGTCGAGTATGGATTTTTCAGGTCGGTCGGCGCATACACCGCGCTGCAAGATTCGCAGGAATCGCCGTACTGGTCCTTGGCGCCGCATTTCGGGCACTCGCCCTTGATATAGCGGTCCGGCAGGAACATGTTCTTGACCGGATCGAAGAATTGCTCGATGGTCTTGGTGGTGATGAAGCCGGCGGCTTTTAGCTTGCGATAGATATCGCGCGACAATTCGTGATTTTCCGGGCCGTCGGTCGAATGCCAGTTGTCGAACGCGATATGGAAGCCGTCCAGATACTGTTTGCGACCGGCAGCGATGTTGGCGACGAATTCCTGTGGGGTGACGCCGGCTTGCTCGGCTGCGATCATGATCGGTGCGCCATGTGCGTCGTCGGCACCGACGAAATGCACTTCGTGGCCCTGCATTCGCTGAAACCGTACCCATATGTCGGCCTGGATGTATTCCATGATGTGGCCGATATGAAATGCGCCATTGGCGTAAGGGAGTGCGGTGGTGACGAACAGCTTGCGGGTCATGGTTAGTGCGCTTTTAACATGAAGAAAGCGTCATTTTAACAGTGCAATAGGCATGTGGGGCATAGGGACATGCTGTATCGCCTGCGGTTTTGCGCTAGACTTGCCCATCAATTATGGAGATAAAAATGAGCGTGACGGTAGAAGCGGTTAAGGAAGTTCTGTCCAAGGTAGTCGATCCGAATACAAATAAGGATTTCGTATCCACCAAATCAGCCAAGAACATCGTGCTCGACGGCGCCGATGTCGCGCTCGATATCGAGCTCGGTTATCCGGCCAAAAGCCAGATCGATGCGATCCGCAAGAGCGTGATCGGCGCGCTGCGCACCATTCCCGGCGTCGGAAATGTCAGCGCCAACGTATATACCAAAATCATTTCGCACGCGGTGCAGCGCGGCGTCAAGCTGATGCCGAATGTTAAGAACATCATCGCGGTCGCATCCGGCAAGGGCGGCGTCGGCAAATCAACCACTGCAGTCAATCTGGCGCTGGCGCTGGCCGCTGAAGGTGCATCGGTCGGGATTCTGGACGCCGATATCTATGGACCGTCGCAACCGATGATGATGGGTATCTCGGGCCGCCCGGAGACCGTCGACGGCAAGACCATGGAGCCGCTGGAAAACTACGGCCTGCAGGTGTCCTCGATCGGCTTCATGATCGACCCCGATGAGCCTATGGTGTGGCGCGGCCCGATGGTCACGCAGGCGCTGCAGCAATTGCTGGAGCAGACCAATTGGCGCGACCTAGATTACCTGATCGTCGACATGCCGCCGGGCACCGGCGACATCCAGTTGACGCTGTCGCAAAAAGTGCCGGTGACCGGTGCGGTAATCGTCACTACGCCGCAGGACATCGCTTTGCTGGATGCGCGCAAGGGGCTGAAAATGTTCGAGAAGGTCGGGATCCCGATCCTCGGCATCGTCGAAAACATGAGCACCCATATCTGTTCCAACTGCGGTCATGCGGAATCGATCTTCGGCGCCGGTGGCGGCGAGAAGATGTGTGCGGAATACGGCGTTGACTTCCTTGGCGGCCTTCCGCTGACGATGTCGATTCGCGAGCAGACCGACTCAGGCAAGCCCACCGTGGTGGCCGACCCGGATGGCCCGGTGACTGCGATCTACAAGGAAATCGCCCGCAAGATCGCGGTTGGCGTGGCTGAAAGGGCGCGCGACATGACCAGCAAGTTCCCCAGCATCGTGGTCAAAAACGACTGATGCCACGTGCCGGCCGGGAGCAGCGCAGTCGCGTTCTTCCCGCTGGCCTGATTATTCGGCTAATTTAGCTATATTGGCAGTATAGTTAAAAATACTTGATTTTCCGCAATGTTCTATTGCATTCTTTAAAATACGTTATGGGGTATATTTCCGCTTAAATACATCCGGTAGCCGGACTTCTGGCTGCGCCTGCAGTTGGGACCGAGTTGATCGGTCGCACCGAAATGAGGCCTGAACGTGGAGACGCAAGCAATCGATGTGAGTGTCATCATGCAGCGCAAGACGCTCGATAACCGCTGGCAGTCGCATCAGTGGCGCCCGCTGGAAGTCCTTGATACCGCCGCTTTGCCACTCGGTGCAGCCCGCTGCCTGATGGATGATGCCAGCGACATGCGCTGGTTATTTCCCGGCTTCGACATCAAGCTATTCAGCGACGAGGGCGAAGGCTATTACCTCAACATCAGTTCCACCACCCCATGCTGGTTCATCATGTGGCGCATCGAGCAGATCGGCGCGCTGGAAGTCGCTGTGCCCAAGGCGGTCACGTTGTCCTACAACGAAGCAGCACGCCTGATGGACGGCGGGGAGCAGGTCGATACGCTGCCGGCTTCGGCTGCAATCATCGAGCGTATACGTCACTTTACCCAGCAACATTACCAGCCCGAAATCAAGCGCAAACGCAAGAAGCCGTCGTTCGAAGGCGGCGCCGGCGTCGACCTGATGGCACAGGCGGAAGGGCGGGGCAATGGCAGCCGATGAGTTCTTCGCGCGCTGGAGCAAGCGCAAGATCGCTGCATCGTCAGCGCCAGCCGCCATCGATCCTGTAGTCGCGCCTATTGATCCGGAACGAATAATATTGGAATCGGATCCCCTCACCCCATCCCTCTCCCAGAGGGAGAGGGCGAGAACGGGCCACGATGAAATCAAGACTTCATCGTGCCAGATCAATAATGCAGACAACACGCCTGCAGTCTTTGGTCCCGATGCTGATGTTAATAAGGTAGTCAAACCCTTGCCGACGCTGGCCGATGTCGAGGCCTTGACGGCGGAATCCGATTACGCAGCATTTTTAGTCAAGGGCGTCGATGAGAGCGTCAAACGCTCTGCCATGAAAAAATTGTTCGCGCTGCCGCAATTCAATATCATGGACGGACTCGACATTTACGTCGGAGATTACAGTCAACCTGACCCGCTGCCTCCCGGCATGCTGGAAGCATTGAATCACGCCAGGAGTGCGCTCAATCCGGCACAATTCTTTACTAAGTCAACCTCGCAATTGCTGGCCAAAGTGGCAGAGCACATACCGGTTCTGGAAAATCCGCTTGAGGCGATCCCGATTATTCAAAACGCTGCAGCGATCGCAACGGAAAGTCCTGCGTCAACCTTGCCGCAGGAAGAGAACCGCGCAGATATCTCACCGGCCCAGCAGCACCCGGAAGCATTGCCGCTTGCCATCGAACTGCATAAAAATGAGGCTGTATGACGACCCAATTCAAGGTTTGTAACTGCAACCACAGCATGCCGCTGGATGCTGCTGCCGGTGCCCAGCTTGGCACCGCTCTCGGCGTTGGCGCGTTGCCAGTGGCAAGCCAGCTATGCCGGCGCGAAATCGTCGCCTATCTGGGCGCGCTGGATGGCGTCGATGATGTGGTCGTCGCCTGTACCCAGGAACGCGCGCTGTTTGCCGAACTGGCACACCAAAAGAATACGGTGGCGCCGATCCGCTTTGTGAATATCCGCGAAACCGCCGGCTGGAGTGCGGAGTCGAAGTCGGCCTTGCCGAAGATGGCAGCGCTGCTGGCCGCCGCCGCTTTACCCGATCCGGAACCGGTGCCGATTGTTAATTACGATTCGGCCGGTCATACGCTGATTATCGGTGCGGCCGATCAGGTGCTGCCGTGGGCGCATCGTCTCAGCGATCAAGTCGATGTCAGTGTGCTGCTCACTTCCGGCAGCCAGGATCAGATGCTGGGCGAGCGCAGCTTTCCGAGCTTTTCTGGCAAGAAAATCGCCATTTCCGGCTGGCTGGGCGCATTCAAGGTGCGCTGGCAGCAAGATAATCCGATTGACCTGGAAACCTGCATCCGCTGCAACGCTTGCATCGATGCCTGTCCGGAAAACGCAATCGACCTTACTTACCAGATCGATCTCGACCGGTGCCGCTCGCATGGCGCTTGCGTCAAGGCTTGCGGCAGCATCGGTGCGATCGATTTTGCGCGTGGCGAAATCACGTCTGCCAATGAGCGCAGCGGTGAATTCGATCTGATCTTCGATTTGTCCCGTGCGCCGCTGGTGCGCGCCCATCAGTTGCCGCAGGGTTATTTCGCGCCCGGGCAAGATGTCACACGCCAGTTTGAAGACGGGTTGAAGCTCACGCACATGATTGGCCAGTTTGAAAAGCCCAAATTCTTTATCTACAAGGAAAAACTGTGCGCCCACAGCCGCAATGAAAAAATCGGCTGCAACGCCTGCATCGATATTTGTTCAGCTGAAGCCATTAGCCACCATGGCAATCATGTGAGAGTCGATCCCAATCTATGCGCCGGATGCGGTGCGTGTACCACGGTCTGCCCGTCCGGCGCGATCGCGTATGCCTACCCGCGTGCCGCCGACATGGGGCAACGCCTGAAGACGTTGCTGACCACCTATGCCAAGGCAGGCGGTCGACAGGCCGGACTGTTATTTCACAGTAAGGGACAAGGCGCAATGCTGGTCGAGCAGGTGGGACGTCTGGCCAAGGCCGGCGGGCGTGGCATGCCTGCGCGCATCATCCCGGTTGATCTGCACCACACTGCGGCCGTAGGCATCGACATATGGCTGGCCGCGTTTGCTTACGGCGCTGCAAATGTGAGCGTGCTGGTAACAGCGGAAGAGGCGCCGCAATATCTGGAAGCATTGGAGCAGCAAATGGAAATTGCCCAAACGATCCTGTCCGGCTTGGGATATGCGGGCATCCACTTCCAGATTATCCGTGCCAAAACCGCCGCCGAACTCGATACTGCGGTGAACGCGCTGACGCCGAAGCCAGCGCAGACGTCGCAAGCGTGCGCCACTTTCAATGTGGCAGCTGACAAGCGCACCACGCTGGAGTTCGCACTGGAACATTTGCACCGGCAAGCGCCAGTCAAAGTGGAGCAGATTTCCTTGCCGGTCGGCGCATTGTATGGCGCAGTAATGGTCAACAAAGATGCCTGCACCCTGTGCATGTCCTGTGTCGGTGCCTGCCCCGAATCTGCGCTGACGGATAACCCGAATTTGCCGCAACTGCGTTTTACCGAAAAAAATTGTGTGCAGTGCGGTTTGTGCGAAAAGACGTGCCCTGAAGCGGCGATCACGCTATCGCCGCGCCTGCTGTTTGCCGACGCGGCCAAGCAGGCCGTGGTGTTGAACGAGGCGCAGCCCTACCATTGCATACGCTGCAATACCCCGTTCGGTACCCTGCAGATGATCGACAACATGCTGGCAAAATTGTCGGTGCACAGTGCTTTCGCCGGCAACCTTGACCGTGTCAAGATGTGTTCCGACTGTCGCGTGATCGACATGATGGAAAATAAAAACGAAGCCTTAATAACCTCTTTGAAGCGCCCACATTGTTGATGCGGCATGAATAAGTAAGAAGCCGCATCCCCTCACTTGCAGTGCGCGTATTCGCTTGCAAGCGAATACCGTTACGCAGGCAAATGGCATACCATTTGAAACCCCTGCTTCACCCCCAACCCCCTCCCAGAGGGAGAGGGTGAGGACTGGGCCAGATGAAGTCAAGACTTCATCTGGCCGGATCAATAAGTTGGAGATTGCATGAACACCAGTGAGTCATTGCGGTTTGAAGCCCCGGACCAGGGTGAAGAAACTGCCCGCGCCGATTTGTACGGTTTGCTGGCAACATTGTTTTACGCGCCACCGCTGCAGACCCTGATTGATACCATAGCTTCGTCGCAGTCCGCAGGCGATGGGGTACTGGAACGCGCCTGGGGCGAACTGGTGCTGGCCTGCCGGAATGTAACGGCAGAACAGGCCCGTGAAGAATACGAACAACTGTTCATCAGTACCGGCAAGCCAGAAGTGATGCTGTACGGCTCCTTTTACCTGTCCGGCTTTCTGATGGAAAAACCGCTGGCGGCATTGCGCGCCGATCTGGCTGAGCTCGGCCTGGAGCGCGTGGACGCAGTGACCGAGAGCGAGGATCACATCGCAAGCCTGTGCGAGGTGATGCGCTATCTGATCGCGTCGAATGAGCGCCTAGAAATTAATATCGCAACACAAAAAATATTTTTTACGAATCACATGCAAGCCTGGGTTTTGGATGCCTGCACGGCTATCAATGCCAATCGTCATGCCGGTCTGTATGCGGCCGTGGCCAACCTGGCGCGGACCTATTTCGAAGTAGAGATGCAAGCTTTTGATATGGAATAAATTGCGTGCGGTAATTGACACTATTCTGAATCTAATTTATGGCATTTATTTTTGCGTCAGCGGGATTTCCAATGAAGAGTGGTGATGAATATACTGGAGATATGTATTTTTTATCGCGCATTAAAATAATGCGGTAAGTGCACTGTTTTTTGCCATACTCCAACATTTTTGAATTTCGCAAGGGGGTGGCAGGCGCACTGGTCGAGCATCCGCTGCCGCAAGATGCAATGCTGGTTTTACGACCGCCTTGCAATTATTCATTGAACTATGGAAATTATTTGCACAGGACATTAGGCAATAAGCAAGGTAATAAACTGACCAGCCAGGTTCTGTGCTTGGCTAAATAAAAATAAGAATTCCACCTTGTATCCAGGAGACAGTAATGGCTGATACAAAAAAAATCGCACGCCGGACATTCTTTTCCGGGCTCGGCCTGGTCGCTGCAGCGGGTATAGCGGTCAAGATTTCCGGTGCCGTGCCTGCCGGAAAAGCGCTGGATGCCCCCATTTCTGAACCTGTCGGCGATGGTTATCGACTGACAGAGCATGTCAAAAAATACTACCGCACTACCACTATCTGACGGCTATGCCGAAAATGCGAGTCCCAATCAATCGGAGCGCGATGACTGGTTCATTTCCGATATTTTTTCGGCAGGCGGGAGAGATGGGCAGAAATACTAACTGCGCGACTCTCACGTTAAACACTGAGGTGACAACATGCTGTTGACTCGCAAAGGCGGCGCAGTTCAGCGTTCGCACAGTCGTTTTACATCCAGCCTTGCCGCCAGCCTGTCGCGAGCGCTGCCGACGATGGACCGCAGGCTGTTTCTCAAGCGCTCCGGCATTGGTGTCGGTGCCGGGATCGCCGCCGCCCAATTGGGTCTGATTCAAAAAGCCACCGCCGCAGCAGCTGAAAACAAGGCAGCAGCCTCCAAGATTGAAGTCAGGCGCACGGTATGCACCCATTGCTCGGTCGGTTGCGCGGTGGATGCGGTAGTACAGAACGGCATCTGGATTCGCCAGGAACCGGTGTTCGATTCGCCGCTCAATCTGGGTGCGCACTGCGCCAAGGGTGCGGCGCTGCGCGAGCACGGCCATGGCGACTACCGGCTGAAATATCCGATGAAGCTGGTCAACGGCAAGTATCAGCGCATCAGCTGGGACCAGGCGCTGGGCGAGATATCCTCCAAAATGCTGGATATCCGCAAGACCAGCGGCCCGGATTCGGTATTCTGGGTCGGCTCGTCCAAGCACAACAACGAGCAGTCCGCCTTGCTGCGCAAATTCGTCTCCTTCTTCGGTAGCAACAACTGCGATCACCAGGCCCGGATCTGCCATTCGACCACGGTTGCGGGCGTCGCCAATACCTGGGGTTATGGCGCGATGACGAACAGCTACAACGACATGCAGAATTCGAAAGCGGCGATGTATATCGGTTCGAATGCCGCTGAGGCGCATCCGGTGTCGATGCTGCATCTGCTGCATGCGAAAGAGGCTGGCTGCAAGGTGATCGTGGTCGATCCGCGGTACACGCGCACCGCAGCCAAGGCGCAACAATACGTGCGGCTGCGCTCCGGGTCCGATATTCCATTCCTGTACGGCTTGCTGTATCACATCTTCAAGAACGGCTGGGAAGATCAGCAATACATTCACGACCGCGTCTATGGGATGGAGCAGATCAAGCAGGAAGTGCTGGCATGGACGCCTGACATAGTGGAAGAAGCGTGCGGCGTGCCCGAAGCCGAAGTCTTCAAGGTCGCCGAAACCCTGGCCAAGAACCGGCCTTCCACCATAGTCTGGTGCATGGGGCAAACCCAGCACACGATCGGCAATGCAATGGTGCGCATGTCCTGTATCGTGCAGCTCGCGCTGGGCAATGTCGGAAAATCTGGCGGCGGCACCAACATCTTTCGCGGCCACGATAACGTGCAGGGTGCAACCGACGTCGGGCCGAACCCGGATTCCTTGCCTGGCTACTATGGTTTGGCAACCGGCTCATGGAAGCACTGGTGCGCGGTGTGGGGCGTCGATTACGAATGGGTTAAAAAACAGTTTGCATCGCAGGAGATGATGGAAAAATCCGGTACCACCGTGTCGCGCTGGATCGATGCGGTGCTGGAAAAAAACGAGTTCATCGATCAGGAAAACAATGTCAAGGCGATGGTGTTCTGGGGCCATGCACCGAACTCCCAGACCCGCGGACTGGAAATGAAGAAGGCCTTCGACAAGCTCGACTTGCTAGTGGTGATCGACCCTTACCCGTCTGCTACCGCCGCCATGGCCGCCATGCAAGTCGACGGACAGGAGCTCAATCCCGACCGCACCGTGTACCTGCTGCCTGCCGCAACCCAGTTCGAAACCTCGGGTTCCGTTACCGCATCCAACCGCTCGCTGCAATGGCGCGAAAAGGTCATAGAGCCGCTATTCGAGTCGCGCACCGACCAGATGATCATGTACCAGTTGGCGCAAAAGCTTGGCTTCGGCAAGGAGCTGGTCGCAAAAATCAAGCTGGTTCCAGGCAAAGGCGGAATGATGGAGCCGGAACCGGAGGATATGTTGCGCGAGATTAATCGCGGTACCTGGACCATCGGCTACACCGGTCAGTCTCCAGAGCGGCTGAAGGCGCACATGCGCAACATGCATCTGTTCGATGTCAGGACATTGAAATGCAACGGCGGAAAGGATGCCGCCACCGGATATGACATGACCGGAGATTATTTCGGCTTGCCGTGGCCCTGTTACGGCAACCCTGAGCTGAAGCACCCGGGTACACCCAACCTGTACGACACCTCGAAACATGTGATGGACGGCGGCGGCAATTTCCGCGCCAATTTCGGCGTTGAAAGAGATGGCGTGAATTTGCTGGCGGAAGACGGCTCGTACTCGAAAGGTGCCGACATCACTACCGGCTACCCGGAATTCGATCATGTGCTGATGAAAAAACTGGGCTGGTGGGACGAATTGTCCGATGCCGAGAAAGCCGCTGCGGAAGGCAAGAACTGGAAGACGGACCTGTCCGGCGGGATTCAGCGCGTGGTGCTGAAAAATCACGGCTGCTATCCGTTCGGCAATGCCAAGGCGCGCGCAGTGGTGTGGAATTTCCCCGATCCGGTACCGAAGCACCGCGAGCCGCTGTATGGGATACGGCCCGATCTGGTGGCGAAATATCCGACCCACGACGACAAGAAAACATTCTGGCGCTTGCCGACCTTGTACAAGTCGATACAAGACAAGAGTGTTGCGGACAAGCTGCACGAAAAATTTCCGATCATTCTTACCTCGGGTCGGCTGGTCGAATATGAGGGCGGCGGCGAAGAAACCCGCTCCAACCCGTGGTTGGCGGAATTGCAGCAAGACGCCTTTGTCGAGATCAATCCGAAGGCTGCTGCCGAGCGCGGCATCCGCAATGGCGAATACGTGATCGTCTCAACCCCAACCGGGGCGCGCATCAAGGTCAAGGCCCAGGTAACGCCGCGCGTCAACGCTGAAACCGCATTCATCCCGTTCCATTTCTCGGGCTGGTGGCAAGGCAAGGATTTGAAAGAGTATTACCCGGAAGGTGCAATGCCGATCGTGCGCGGTGAAGCTGTCAATACTGCAACAACCTACGGCTATGATTCGGTCACGATGATGCAGGAAAGCAAAACAACCATCTGCAACATCGAAAAATTTGTTGCTTGAAACCTGTCGCACGTAAGCACGCTTGGGAGGGACGAGAAATGGCACGAATGAAATTCATTTGCGACGCTGAACGTTGCATTGAGTGCAATGGCTGCGTGACCGCCTGCAAAAACGAGCATGAGGTGCCATGGGGTGTGAACCGGCGCCGGGTTGTCACCATTAATGATGGCGTTGTCGGTCAGGAAAAATCAATTTCTGTCGCCTGCATGCATTGTTCGGATGCGCCCTGCATGGCGGTCTGCCCGGTTGACTGCTTCTATCGTACCGATGAAGGCGTGGTGCTGCATGACAAAGACATCTGCATCGGTTGCGGTTACTGCGCATACGCTTGCCCGTTCGGCGCCCCGCAGTTTCCGTCCAACGGGACTTTCGGCTTGCGCGGCAAGATGGATAAATGCACTTTCTGTGCCGGTGGCCCCGAGAAGGACGGCTCACAGGCGGAATTTGAAAAATACGGACGCAATCGCCTGGCCGAAGGCAAGTTGCCAGCTTGCGCGGAAATGTGTTCGACCAAAGCCTTGCTGGGCGGCGATGGTGATGTGATTGCCGATATTTTCCGTAATCGCGTGGTCCAGCGCGGCGCCGGCAGCGAAGTGTGGGGCTGGGGCACTGCCTACGGCCGCGCCCCGCATCCCGAGGCAAAACCACCCGTGGAGAGCAAATCATGAGCCGCCTTTTGGTATATCTGTGCGCAATGGCAGCTCTGATGCTGGTCGCTTGCTCGGAAAGAGATCAGTCGATGACCGGATCCACCGTCAAGTC
>JBDSCZ010000254.1:0-6566 GCA_039920865.1 Burkholderiaceae bacterium | reverse complement strand
CAGTATCTGCGTCGAGAATGCGTGCGTCATACTTGAAGACCTCACGCAGCAGCTTCGCTTCCTTTTCAAGAACCGGCATCACCTTCGGACGATGCGCGATGTAAAGATGCCCACCTGGCTGCGGCTCGCAATCGATATCCTTGATTAGCTCCTTAAAGGTTTCCATGCCATCGAGGCATTCCTGATGCATGCGCAAGGCGGTGTCCAGACCGTAGCGTTGAATCCACTGGGACCGCTTCAGGCGTCCCGAGGCACATTGTGCCTGGCCACCATTACGCGTGCTGCAACCCCAGCTGCTCCGGTTCGCCTCCAGAACTGTGGCCTTGATCCCATGCTTCTCTGCAAGAAAGATCGCCGCAGTCAGACCGGTATAACCTGAACCGATAATTGCCACGTCGACGTCGATGTCGTGAATAATCGGACCATCATCGATGGGAGGTTCGCCGGCAGTGCCGATCCAGTATGTCGGGGCGTACTCACGGCCCTGCCCCGGGTTCGGGGCTACGAGCGGATCGTATGCCGGATCATACGGTTTCGATGGGGCAGTGCTGGCGTCATAATCCGGCACTAGTTTTTCTGCAGTTCTATCCATGATTAGTCCTCGTTTCAATCGCGATGGTCATCAGGACTCAGCTGCCAACCTTGGCGACTGGAGGACGGTCCTTGCGGAACGCGTTTTTCACACTGATCTTGCCGTCGCAGAAGGTAAACACATCCACCATGCGCGCCTCTATCCGAGTACCGTCTGCCTTGGTGCCGCTGAAAGTGCACTCGGATACGCCGCGGTCACCGCAGACAAAGTGGTTGGCATCCAGCCACGACGCGTCAGGAAAAGTCTGCCAGGCAAGCTGAAATCCGGCACGCACTTGTTCGCGGCCGACGAAGCTCTTGCCGAATAATTCGGCGCCTGCCGTAGCATGGAATGTGCAATCTTCTGCCATGAATCCCATCAGTGCATCGATATCGTGACGGTTCCAGGCGGCACCGAAAGCCTCCAAAAACTCTGCGTTGACTGCATTCCCAGCTTGCTGTTGTTGATTGCTCATATTCTTGTCTCTCAATTCAATATTTATAAAAATGATACTTTATATTCTGAAATTTGATATTTAAACAAATTTAATACTATAAAAAGCGCATGTCAAATTAATATCTCATAAAACGATTCGTTTCATATTTATTTTCGAGATATTATTCTATAAAAACCTATAAATACAGCAGAAATCCAAAATTCAGTCCCGATCTGTAGCACCCCGTAACGAGATGCTGTAGATCCGGTAGCCTGCATGGACGAGCAGCATCCGGCATTTCCAGGCTCCCATTTTATGGCTGCAGATTTCAGGCGGAGCGAGGTCGGCTCCAGCCCGGACGTGCTTAAACGAAGTCCTTGTATTTTTCCAGGAGGCGCACCGGCTTGGAGAGCGCATCGCGACGGAACGGATCGCCCAGCTCGCGGGTGCACATGATCTCGATGATCGTGGTCTTGCCCTCGTTCATCTGCATATCGATCGCCTTCTTCAGTGCAGGGCCGACGTCTTCGAGCTTGTCGACCACAATGCCCTCGGCCCCCATGGCTTTCGCAATCCCGGCAAAGCTCTGGTTCTCCAGTTCGCCAGCCACGAAGCGACGGTTATAGAAGTCCACCTGATTCTTCTTCTCCGCACCCCACTGACGGTTATGGAATACCACCGCCGTGACTGGAATATTGTGGCGCACACAGGTCATGGTTTCCATCAGGCTCATGCCCCATGCCCCATCACCCGCATACGACACCGCAGGACGGTGCGGTGCCGCGACCTTGGCGCCGATGATGGTCGGGAATGCATAACCGCAGTTACCGAAGCTCATCGCTGCAAAGAAGCTGCGCGGCTTCTCGAAGCGCAGGTAGCTGTTGGCTACCGAATTGATGTTGCCGATATCGGTCGACACCATCACGTCTTCCGGCATCGCCTTTTCCAGCTCGCGCAACACCTGGCGCGGATGTAGATACTCGCCGCCGAACGGGGTCTTCTCTTTCTTCTGCTCTTCGATCATGTCCAGGCTGAAGGCATCCTTCTCGTGCGTCCAGCCGTCCAGCTCCTGCTCCCAAGCCGCTTTCTCGGCCTGAATCGTGGCCGAACGTTCGGCCAAGGTGGCATCACACGCCAGCGTCTTGCCTACCAGGCGCTGGGTTAGCGCAATCGCGGCTGCCTTGGCGTCGCCGCAGATACCAACTGAGATCTTCTTGACCAGACCCAGCATCTTGTGGTCGGCGTCGATCTGGATGATCTTGGCGTTCTTCGGCCAGTAATCCATGCCGTGTTGCGGCAAGGTGCCGAAAGGTCCGAGACGCGAACCAAGGGCGATGACCACATCGGCCTGCGCCATCAATTTCATTGCAGCCTTGGAGCCTTGATAGCCGAGTGGGCCGGTCCACAGCGGATGACTGGCTGGGAAAGAGTCGTTGTGCAGATAGCTGTTGACTACCGGTGCGCCCAAGCGCTCTGCCAGCGCCTTGCATTCTTCAATTGCATCACCCATAACCACGCCACCACCGGAGATGATGACTGGGAACTTGGCGTTAGCCAGCAGTGCGGCCGCTTCATCCAGGCTCTTCTCGCCACCTGGGCCACGGTCCAAACGGCTCGGTTGTGGAATCTCGGCTTTGATTTCGCCGTAGAAGTAATCACGCGGGATGTTCAGTTGGGTTGGGCCCATTTCCGACATTGCGCGGTCGAAGCAGCGCCCGGTGAACTCAGCCATACGGGCCGGGTTAGTGACGTGCCCTTGGTATTTGGTGAATTCTTCGAACATCGGCAACTGGTTGGCTTCCTGGAAGCCGCCTAAACCCATGCCCATGGTGCCGGTTTCCGGCGTGATAATGACCACCGGGCTGTGGGCCCAGTAGGCGGCAGCAATGGCGGTGACGCAGTTGCTGATGCCAGGCCCATTCTGACCGATGACCACGCCATGACGACCGGAGACACGTGAGTAGCCGTCAGCCATGTGGCCGCCACCTTGCTCATGCACGACGGGAATCAGGCGAATGCCGGCAGGAGCAAAAATATCCATCGCATCCATGAAGGCCGAACCCATGATGCCGAACATGTCGGTAACATTGTTGGCTACCAGTGTTTCAACCATGGCTTCGGACGGGGTCATCTTCTGGAGGCCAACGGTAACCATGCGATTGGCCTGAGGTACGTGATCGGTCATAATAATTTATCTCCTGACTTTATTTATTTAAAAATGGTACGGAAAGTTCCAATTTTTGCTAACAAAGTACAATTTAAGGCGCTACAAACTAAATGTCAACAGAATTATCAAAATATCGATACAATTTGCATTTGAAAATGAAATATATATAATGGCTTACTATGAATAAGATCTCCATACTAAAACCGGAGCAAGAAAAGATTGAAGGCGATACGCCGACAATGCGGCTGTTCGCGTTATTAGAGGTTATCGCTGAAAAAGATCAATCTTTTTCCCTGCAAGGGATGGTCGAGGAAACCGGCCTGCCCAAGCCTACCGTGCACCGGATGCTGCAACAACTGGAAAGCGTGGGTGTGATCCAACGGGAAGGTGACGGCCGCCAATACAGCACCGGCGTACGCCTGCGCCGTCTGGCATCAAATTTATTGATTAATAACACCTACCATGGCTCGCGGCGAATTGTGCTGCGACAACTAATGGAAGAGGTCGGCGAAAGCTGCAATCTGACCGCTTTTACCGGCAGTGAGGTGGTATATCTGGACCGGATGGAAACGCCGGCGCCCTTACGATTCTATTTACAGCCCGGTTCCAAGGTGCCGGCACATTGCTCATCCAGCGGCAAACTGTTTCTGGCACAAATGAGTCCGGCACAGCGACGCCGACTGCTGGCACATGTTCCGCTGACCAAATACACCAGCAAAACGGAAGATGATCCAGTTAAATTAGAACGGGAACTGGAAACCGTGCGCCGCAACGGCTATGCAATCGATGATGAAGAATTTCTGCCCGGCTTGCTGTGCGTAGCGGTCCTGGTTCCCTCCACAGTCGGCCGCTCCAATCTGGCGGTCGCCATTCAAGCCCCGATCATGCGCCTGACGCATGAGAAGGCATTGCATTTTTTGCCCGCATTGCAGCGGGCCGCTCAGGCGCTGGCAGCGATTGAAGCCGATGCTGCGCCGCCAGACCCGAAGCCATAAATCTCCCAAAACACTGGATCAAGACATGCTGACCTTCCTCCATTCGATCACTCGCTGCGTGCATATAGCGCCAGAACTCCAAAAGCCAAGGCTTGGCTTGCTTAGCGTCGGGAGCCTATCGTGACCGACCTGACGCATCTGAAGCCGGATCACATGGTGTCGATTCGAACCTTGTTCGGCATCGACTCGGACCTGATGGTGCCCGCATTTCGCGAGCGCGATGATCATGTGCCGGATATCGACGACGCTTATCGCTTCAATAGCGATGTCACGCTGGCAATTCTGGCAGGCTTCACGCGCAATCGGCGGGTAATGGTGCAAGGACTGCATGGAACCGGCAAATCGACGCATATCGAGCAGATTGCCGCACGCCTTAACTGGCCCTGTGTCAGGGTCAACCTGGACGGGCACATCAGTCGCCTCGACCTGATAGGAAAAGACACCATCGTGGTGCGTGATGAAAAACAGATCACTGAGTTCCAGGAAGGTATCGTGCCGTGGGCCCTGCAACGCCCGATGGCGTTGATCTTCGATGAATATGACGCGGGCCGACCGGATGTGATGTTCGTGATCCAACGCATCCTGGAAAGGGACGGCAAGTTCACCCTGCTCGACCAGAACAGGGTGATTCATCCACATTCCTATTTCCGTCTTTTTGCCACTTCCAACACCGTCGGTCTGGGTAATCTAAATGGCATGTACCACGGCACCCAGGCGCTGAATCATGCCCAGATCGATCGCTGGAATATCGTCGCATCGCTGAACTATTTGCCCGCCGCCGAAGAGGCTGCCATCGTGCAGGCGCGCGTGCCGGCTTTGGCCACTGAGGCCGGACGTAAGTTGGTCGCATCGATGGTGGCGGTAGCTGAATTGACCCGCAAGGGCTTTGCTGCCGGCGATCTGTCGTGCCTGATGTCGCCCCGGACCGTGATCACCTGGGCCGAGAATTGCGAGATATTCCCCGATACCGCGCTGGCCTTCCGATTGTCCTTTCTCAACAAGTGCGATGATGCCGAACGCGCGCTGGTTGCCGAGTATTTTCAACGTTGCTTCGGCCAGGAATTGTCAGAATCGCACCAAAGTGAACTCCAGGGCCTAGTGTGAGCGTACCGCAGGACAAGACGCGCCAGCAGCAGAAAGTCGAAGACCTGTGCGCGGCGATCATTCGCGCACTGAGCGGAGAGACAGACATTCATTACCGCGGTCAGCGCCTGCACCAGGGCCTGCGTCAGCTGCAGGTGCATGCGCCGCACCTGCAGCCCGACCTGGAACAAGACGACTTTTCCTCGTTTCGCGGTACCGCCGATAGCATCGCCTTGCGCTTGCTGCACACTGATCCGGTGCTACATCGCCAATTGTGTCCCACTGATCCGGTCGAACGGCTGGTGTTCGAGTTGCTGGAACAGTTGCGCGTGGAAACCATGGTGCCGGATGCCATGCCGGGCATGACGCAGAATCTGCGCCATCGATTTTCTGCCTGGTCGCACGCCTTCCATCAATCCGGCCTGACCGAGAGCAGTTCCGGCATTCTGCTGTATACCGTGTTCCAGATCTGCTGGTCGCGCCTGACCGGCCAACCGGTCTTGGCAAGTACCGAAGACCTGATCGAAAGCACCCGCGCCGCGATAGCGCCCCTGTTGGGCAAGGATCTGCTGGGCATCCGCCGCAATTGCGGCAATCAATCGGCATATGCGCAGCACGCACGCGCAATCGCCGCTACGGTCGGCGCAATGATCCGTTCTGCCGGCGGCGAACAGGGCGACAATCAAGAAACCAGTGACAAGGAAAACGTCAAGTCTGCATTCAGACTGCTGCTGCAATTCGACAGCGACGAAACCGACACCATGGCCGTGGCGGCTACCGGCCAAAGCAAGGTGCTCGAAGATGCAGAGCACGGTTATGCAATCTTTTCAACCGAGTACGACAGGCAGGCGGACGCCGGCTCGCTGGTACGCAAGGCGCTGCTGCGGGAGTACCGCGACCGCATCGACCATCGCATTGCCGAACTCGGCATCAACATCCCGCGCCTGGCGCGCCAGCTGATGAAATTGCTGGCCCTGCCGCAACGCGACGGCTGGTCGTTCGGCGAAGAAGAAGGTTATATCGACGGTCGCCGTCTGGCCCAGCTGATCACGTCGCCGGCCGAGCGTCGCCTGTTCCGTCTGGAGCAGTACCAGCCCGATGCCGACTGTCTGGTCAGCTTTCTGGTCGACTGCTCCGGCTCCATGAAAACCCATGCGGAATCGATCACCATCCTGATCGATGTTCTGGTACGCGCGCTGGAGCAGACCGGCGCCAGCAGCGAAGTGCTGGGCTTTACCACCGGCGCCTGGAACGGCGGCCGGGTCAAGCGCGACTGGATGCGAGCCAGGTCGCCCAAAAATCCGGGCCGGCTCA
>JBDSCZ010000253.1:0-16569 GCA_039920865.1 Burkholderiaceae bacterium | reverse complement strand
CTGGTCGGCCAGCAGCGCCGGCGAATTGTCGCGGCTGCCGTCATTGACGAAAATTATTTCATAGCACAGGTCCAGCGCATCGAGTGCCGGATAGAGCCTGGCGTAGAGCTTGGCCAGGCCCGCCTCTTCGTTGTAAATAGGTATGACGACGGATAGTTCTGGTTTCATTATTTTTTCATCCAGTCACATAAAGCCGCTGATAGCGCAAAGACGTTGCGTGGCGTCTTTTTTGCACTTTGCGGCAGGTTGTTTTAACGTGAAAGTCGCGTAGCGGCTCACTTCGCTCCCTCTCCTGCGTGCGGGAGCGGGAGCGGGGGGTGAAGCAGGGGTCGTGGGCAGCATGCTGCTCACCTGCTGAACGACATTCGCTTGCAAGCGAATTTGCGCCCTGCAAGGGAGGGCGGCCATGGCGCTTTCATGTATTGGGCTGATATTTTCGCTACGGCCGTCAGTTAATGAGCACCGATTTGATTGCTGCCACGGTGCGATCGACATCCGCTTCTGTCAGTGCGTAGAACATCGGCAACGACACGGTTTGGCGGCCGATCCGCTCTGCCACCGGGAACATGCCGGGACCGAAGCCGCGTTCGCGGTAGAGCGTGAACAAGTGGATCGGCGCGTAATGGAAACCGATGCCGATGTTGTGCTGCATCATTGTTGCCATGAATTCGGCCCGGTTGATATGTTCGGGCAAGATAATCTGGAACAGGTGCCAATTGGTATTGCTAAAGTCGGCCAGCGGCAATTGGGCGCCGGTTTCGCTTTCGAAATCGGGGCCGAATCCGGAAAAATAGCGTTTTGCAAGCAAGTGGCGGTGCGCGGTGACGGCATCCAGTTGCGCAAACTGACCCAGTCCGATGGCTGCCGCGATGTCGGTCATATTGTATTTTCCGCCCAGCACATCGACGTCGATGCCGTCCATGCCGCTGCGGGTGACGCCTTGCAGCCGGTATTTTTCGGCCAGACGCGCTTCATCGGCATTGTTGAGCACCAGGCAACCGCCTTCGGCGGTGGTGATGTTCTTGTTGGCCTGAAAACTGAATGACACCAAATCGCCGAAAGAGCCGATCGGCCGGCCTTTCCAATGGGAACCAATGGCCTGGGCGGCGTCTTCCACCACCCGTAAATTGTGTTTTTTGGCAATCGCATATAGACGATCCATGTCGAGCGGCAAGCCCGACAGAAAGACCGGAATAATCGCGCGGGTAGCCGGTGTGATGGCAGCTTCGAGTTTATCGAGATCGATATTGCGGGTGATCGGGTCGATGTCGGCAAAGACCGGAGTGGCGCCGACTTCTATGATGACATTGGCAGTGGCGACCCACGAAATCGGGGTGGTGATTACTTCATCGCCGGGCCCGATGCCGGCGATGCGCAGTGCGATTTCCATGGTGCAGGTGCCGGAGTTGAAGGTGCGCACCGGACGGCCGCCGAAGTAGGCTGACAGCGTGGCTTCGAACGCCTGCACTTTCGGCCCGCTGGTCAGCCAGCCGGAACGCAGAACGTCGCCGACTGCGGCAATCGTCGCTTCATCGATGCTGGGCCTGGAGAAGGGCAGGAATGGTAATGCAGTGTTGGCGGTCATTTGGTCGGCGTCAGGGAAAGTGGGTGGCTCGCATTGCAACTTGCGATGAATTTATACTGTATTGTGTATATTTTAATACCGCAATGATTATATGCGGCATATCAGTCATTATTTGGCATACCCTTGATTTTTTTAAATCAGCTGCGGGTCAGCAAGATCACGCCGACGATGATCACGCCGATGGCCAGGATGCGCTGGGCCGAAACCATCTCGCCGAGAAAGTACCAGGCGCCAATCGCATTGATGATATAGCCCAGCGATAGCAATGGATAGGCGATGGTGACATCGACCCGCGACAATCCGATGATCCAGACCACCACCGAAATCACATAGCAGGTCAGACCGGCAACAATCGGTAATTGGGTGGCCAGCTTGATTGCGGTGGCAAACCAGTTTTCCGCCGTCAGGTGAATTGCGCCGACTGCGTTGGTGCCTGCCTTGAGCAGCAGTTGTGCCACCGCGTTGAGGCAAATGCCGACAAAAATGAAACCGAATGTTGGCAGATTCATGCTTGAATACTCATAGGTTATATGTCTATATGTCGCTTGCGATCGCAACCCTGCGCCCGTCACGGGCGATGACGCGCATCGGAACTCCGCGCTGTTGCAGGTCGGCATAAATTGCCAATGACGTGACGGCAACGGCTTTCGGTCCTGCGATCCATTGTTGAATAAAGGCTTCGCGCGTGGGCAGCCAAAGCTGCGGCTGCTGCGTCAGGCCGAACTCTAGTTCATCCGGATTCTCCACCATCACCATGGTATGGCGCAAATAAAATAGCAGCGAATGATCCAGGCGGCCAACCGTATATAAGGTCGTGGTCGGTGTGAGTTCGGCGTTGATGGCAGCCACCAGCGGCCGGCCGGACGCGTAATTTCCGAGCGGATCGTGACCTATCATCAGCAGTTGTCCGCCAGCAAAGCCGCTGATGGCCAGGATCACGGCAGCCAGTTCCCTACGTCCGCGTTGCGCCTGAAAGAACGCGCCGATGCCGCCGATCAGGGCCACTATCGCAGCCGCTGTCACCCACGGCTCGTAAGCCAGGTAGAGCGGAATTTCAAGTGGCACATCCGGTATTTTGCCAATCCGATGCACAAAGAACAGACCGACTGCACCGATAGTCGCCATCAGGCCGGCCGCCAGCATGCCGTGTTTGCGGCCGGCAGTGTCCCAGTAAGCGGCGATCAGCAATGCCAGCGCCGGAAAAATCGGCAGGATGTAGGACGGTAGTTTCGAACCCGAAACACTGAAAAAAACAAAGATGAATACGGCCCACACCAGCAGCATGCGTTTCGGTTTGAAGGTGCTGGTGGATTGCGCGCACCAGCTGTCCAACAGGCTTTGCAGCAGGATTCCCAGCCACGGTGCGATGCCCAGCAGCAGCAATGGGATGAAGTAATACCAGCGGCCGGCGCGATGATGGACTTCGCTGGTAAAGCGCTGAAAGTGTTCATGGATGAAGAAAAACTGCGGAAATTCCGGATTCCGGATCGACACCAGTACAAACCAGGGCGTCGTAATGGCGAAGAACAGCAGTAATCCCTTGCCCAGATGAAGACGCTTCCAGATGCCGATATCGTTTGCCACCAGCGAATAAATTACCAGTACCGCGCCGGGCAATACCAGTCCGATCAAGCCTTTCGAGAGTACCGCCAGCGCCATGCCGACCCAGCAGGCCAGCATCCAGTTGCGCCGCTCGCGCACGCCGGCGCCATCGCGCTGTGCGATCAGCAGGCTGCACAGCGCCAGTGTCATCATGCCGGACAAGCCCATGTCCAGCGTATTGATATGTCCCAGCGCTGCCCACAGAAAGCTTGATCCGAGTACCAGAGCCGCCAGAAAGCCGACCCGCTTGCTAAAGACGCGACACCCGGCCTGATAAATCAGCAGGATGCCGAGGAAACCGCACAAACCGGTCCAGAACCGCGCCTGCCATTCGCCTGGTCCGAACAACTCGAAAGTCAGCGCGTTCATCCAGGTTTGCAGCGGCGGTTTTTCGAAGTATTTGATGCCGTTCAGGCGGGTGGTGATCCAGTCGCCGCTGGCGACCATCTCGCGCGCCATCTCGGCATAGCGGCCTTCGTCGGTGGGCACCAGCGTGCGCAAGTCCAGTGCATAAAACCAGCACAGGGTAAAAATCAGTAATAGCGCCCAGACAAACGGCTTGGATTGGTGCAACTCGCGCAGGTCCATCATGTCAGTTTTGGTCTGGAACAGTAGCGGTAACGGTTGCTTCGGCCCGCTCTATGATCAGCGCCAGCGCGACTTTGCGGCCCTCCGCCATCAGGATGTTGTAGGTGCGGCAGGCGGCCTGGTTATTCATGCATTCGACCCCGATGCGGCGCGCAGTCAGCGCGGCAGTCAGCTTCGGATGCGCGAAGCGCTGGCGCTGGCCGGTGCCCAGGATCACCACATCGGGTTGCTGTGCCTCGATTTGCGCAAAATGTTCGGCTGCGAGTGCCTCGAAGTGGTCGACTGGCCACGCGACCGGGGCAATTTCCGGCATTACAAGCAGGCTGTGCTCGAAACGCTTGGCGTTGATTTCTATACCGGCATCATCGTATGCGGTGACGGTCTGGTATTGTTGTGTGGGCGTAATATGGAGCTTCATGGTGCGCTTGAACAGGATATTTGTGTGTTTTTCGGGCGATACTGGTGCGGCAAGGTTGGCATTGTAGCTTTTTTCTTTGTCAATCTCTGCTGCGACGGGTGTTTTTGGTTGATAAAACACGATCCATTCGGCAGAATAGGCTTTTTGGCGCTGCAGCAAAATGCGCCATTTTTGTATCAAAACAACAAGGAATTGTAGCTGTGCGACCGATTCAGAAATCGAAAAAATTAGCAGAGGTCTGTTACGACATCCGCGGCCCGGTATTGGAAAAGGCACGTCAGATGGAAGACGAAGGCCACCGGATCATCAAGCTCAATATCGGCAATCTGGCCGTATTCGGCTTCGATCCGCCGGACGAGATTGTGCAGGACATGATCCGCAATATGCACAATGCAGCCGGTTATACCGACTCCAAAGGTATGTTTGCACCGCGCAAATCGATCATGCACTACACCCAGCAGAAAAAAATAGCCGACGTCACGATCGACGACATCTATCTGGGCAACGGCGCCTCCGAGCTGATCGTGATGGGCATGAACGCCTTGCTCAATAACGGCGACGAAGTACTGGTGCCGGCTCCCGATTACCCGCTCTGGACCGCGGCTGTCAGTCTGTCCGGCGGCAAGCCGGTACACTATGTCTGTGATGAAGCATCCGGCTGGATGCCCGACATCGATGACATCAAGAAAAAAATAACGCCGCACACCAAGGCGATTGTCGTCATCAACCCGAACAATCCGACCGGAGCGCTGTATCCGGTAGAAGTTTTGCTACAACTGGTCGAAGTGGCACGGCAGCATCAATTGATTGTATTCGCCGACGAAATTTACGACAAAACCTTGTATGACGGTGAAATTCATACCTCAATGGCTTCTTTGGCTGACGATGTATTTTTCATTACTTTCAATGGTTTGTCGAAAAACTATCGCTCCTGCGGCTACCGCTCGGGTTGGATGGTGGTGTCGGGCGAGAAGCGTCATGCCAAGGATTACATCGAAGGCTTGAACATGCTGGCTTCGATGCGTCTGTGTGCCAATACGCTGGGCCAGTTTGCGATTCAGACCGCGCTCGGCGGTTATCAGAGCATCGATGATCTGGTCGCGCCAAACGGACGCCTGACCAGGCAGCGCGATTTGGCGCATCGTTTGCTTACCGACATTCCCGGCGTCACCTGCGTCAAGCCGAAGGCGGCGTTGTACATGTTCCCGCGGCTGGATCCGAAGATGTATCCGATTGCCGATGATCAGGACTTCGCCCAGGAATTGCTGATTGAAGAGAAGGTCCTGATCGTGCAGGGCACCGGCTTCAACTGGATCGCGCCGGACCATTTCCGGGTGGTGTTTCTGCCCAATCCGGAAGACCTGACCGATGCAATGGGCCGGATCGCCCGTTTTCTCGATGGTTATCGCAAGCGCCACGGCACTGCATAGTTTGTTTAGGGTGTGCAGTCCTGCGCAGGCATGGCAGGCGACCGGCACACTTCAGCAATCAAATATTCGGCGGGTTAATTTTGAATAATCTCGATCATCCACCCGCTTTTAGTCACCTCGTCACCTCATTACAGTGAAAACCAGTGAAATTATGAAACCAATCAAAGTAGGCTTATTGGGCATCGGCACCGTGGGTTCCGGCACATTCAACGTCTTGGAGCGCAATCAGGAAGTAATCATGCGCCGCGCCGGTCGCGCGATCGAGATCACGATGGTGGCCGACCTGAATACCGAACGCGCCAGGGAGCTGACCCATGGCAAATGCGAGGTGGTCAATGATGCCAATCTGGTCGTAAATAATCCGGACATCGATATCGTCATCGAATTGATCGGCGGCTACGGCATCGCCAAGGATCTGGTGCTGAAAGCCATCGCCAACGGCAAGCATGTGGTGACTGCCAACAAGGCCTTGCTGGCCCAGCATGGCGATGAAATTTTTCGGGCGGCGCAAGACAAGGGCGTGATGGTTGCTTTCGAGGCGGCAGTGGCCGGCGGCATTCCGATCATCAAGGCGCTGCGCGAAGGCTTGACCGCCAACCGGATCGAGTGGCTGGCCGGCATCATCAACGGCACCACCAATTTCATCTTGTCGGAGATGCGCGACAAGGGCGTGGATTTCGATGTTGCGCTCAAGGACGCGCAGCGGCTGGGTTATGCGGAAGCCGATCCGACCTTCGATATCGAAGGCGTGGACGCGGCCCACAAGCTTACTCTGATGGCTGCGATTGCATTCGGCATACCGGTCCAGTTCAGCAAGACTTATGTCGAAGGCATCACCGCACTCGAAGCTATCGACATCCAGTATGCGGAGCAACTCGGCTATCGCATCAAGCTGCTGGGCATCGCCAAGCACATGCCGAACGGCATCGAATTGCGCGTGCATCCGACCCTGATCCCGGCCAAATACCTGATCGCCAACGTCGAAGGGGCGATGAATGCGGTACTGGTACAGGGCGATGCGGTCGGTCCTACGCTGTATTACGGCAAGGGCGCCGGTGCCGAACCGACCGCTTCTGCCGTGATCGCCGATCTGGTCGACATCACCCGTCTGGCCACCGCCGACCCGGGGCATCGGGTGCCGCATCTGGCGTTCCAGCCGGGCGCAGTGCACGACACGCCGATCCTGCCATTGAGCGAAATCACGACCGCGTATTACCTGCGGATCCACGTCGCCGACCGCACCGGCGTGCTGGCCGGCGTTACCAGCATCCTGGCCGAGGCCGGCATTTCGATCGATGCGATGCTGCAAAAGGAGCCGGCGGAAGGCAAGTCGGAGACCGACATCATCATCCTGACGCACCAGACCCAGGAGAAGAAGGTCGATGCCGCCATCGCCAGCATCGAAGCCTTGTCGACCGTGCGCGGCAAAGTAGTCAGGATCCGTTCGGAACAGCTGGCGTAGTAGATATACTGGATATGGCATCTGTTAAAACATGCCATTTTCCGCAATATTTTATTGCGGCTGTAAAAATACCCCATGTTTATTTTGATTCTGAGTTGCTGTTCAGCGGCCTACAAAAAACTTCCAAGCAGTAGTTTTTTTGTAGGAGCGCACCACTTCAGTCGCTTTTCTGTACGAAAAATGTCGAGGGCGGCTGGCCGAAGGTTTTCTTGAACATGGCCGAGAACGCCGACTGGCTGGCGTAGCCGAGCTCGGTTGCTACTTGCGCCAGCGGCTGGCCGCTGGCGATCAGCGGCGCCGCGTGGGCCAGCCTGACCTGCTGGCGCCACTGGCCGAAAGTCATTCCCAGATCCTGCTCGAACAAGCGCGCCAGCGTGCGCTCGGAGGCACCGACGCGGCGCGACCAGTCGCGTAGCGTCAGGCTTGATGCCGGGTCGGCAATCAGCGTGTCGCACAGCGTCTTCAGGCGTTTTTCAGTCGGCAGCGCAACTCGGATCGGGTGCGTGGCCGAGCGCGACACCTCATCGAGGATCACGGCCGTCAGCAGCGCTTCGCGCGCTGATTCTGCATTGGCTTGCGAAAACGCTACGATCAACTCGCGCAATAGCAGCGACACCGCCAGAACCTGGCATTCCGGGCGTTGGAACGGTGCTGCGTCTGCATGCACGTACAGTGCGCGCAGGCGGGATTTTTCCAGCGTCGCGACTTCATGCAGCGCCGATGGCGGAATCCAGATCGCCCGCAATGGCGGCACGATCCAGGTGCTGTTGCCGACCGTGACCCGCACCACGCCTTCCAGCGCATAAGTGACCTGGCCCCATGCATGGCTATGGGCGGCCAGCAATTCCGATGCGGCCAGATCGCGGGCAATCAGCCTGACCGGGCGTTGCGGAGTCGGCGCCATTGCCGGCTGTGCGGGGCGGGTATGCGTAAGCGGTTGCATTGACATGGCAGGATATCGATAAATTATGTCTTTTCATCTTAAAGCAGACGCCGGATTTTTGCTTACACTGATGCCATCATTCATCAGCATCAAAGAGACTGCCATGCGTACCCCGCCAAACAATACACTCCATCAGGATGCCCAAGTGATCGGTCTGGTGGGCACCGCCCATGGCGTGTCGCATTTTTTCCAGTTGTTGCTGGCGTCGCTGTTCCCCTGGCTGAAACTGGCATTCGAGCTGTCGTATGCGGAGCTGGGTTTCTTGATGACGGTATTTTTCATTGTTTCGGGCATCGGCCAGGCGCTGGCGGGTTTCGTGGTCGACAAGGTCGGCGCCCGCGCCGTACTGTTTACCGGACTTGCTTGTCTGGGCGTGGCCGCACTGGCGATGTCGCTGGCGCCGAATTATCCGATGCTGCTGGCGGCATCGATGCTGGCGGGTCTGGGCAATTGCGTGTTTCATCCGTCCGACCTGACCTTGCTCAACAAGCGGGTGTCGCCTGCGCGTCTGGGCCATGCTTTTTCGGTGCACGGCATTTCCGGTAACCTCGGCTGGGCTGCCGCGCCGATTTTCATGACCACCATTGCAACTGCCGCCAGCTGGCGGGTGGCGCTGTTTTGCGCCGCCTTCGTTGCCTTCGCGGTACTGGCCTTGCTTTGGGTGTATCGCGCGCTGCTGGCTACGCCGGCCGTGCAGCCGGCTGCGTCGCACCATGCCGATGTGCAACAGAGCTCTGCAATAGACTTCATGCGCCTGCCTTCGGTCTGGTTGTGTTTCGGCTTCTTTTTGATCACCGCGATGGCGCTGGGCGGGATTCAGAGTTTTTCCTCTGCCAGTCTGCGTGCGCTGTATGGCATGTCGCTGCCGCTGGCGACCACGGCTTTCACTGCATATATGCTGGCTTCGGCGGCGGGCATGGTGTGGGGCGGGTTTTTGGCTGCCAAAACCAGCCAGCATGACCGCACCATCGCGCTGGCTTTTACCGGATCCGGTGCGATGGCCTTGATTATCGCCACCGGATGGGCATCTTCATGGGGGGCTTTGCTGTTGATGGGAGCGGTTGGCCTGGGCGCCGGGATTGCCGGCCCGTCGCGCGATTTTCTGATTCGAGCTGCGGCACCGAAACATGCGACCGGGCGCGTGTATGGCGTGGTGTATTCCGGGCTGGATGCCGGGGTGGCGGGTGCGCCGCTGCTGTTTGGCGCATTGATGGATGCCAATCATCCGGCCTGGGTGTTCATTTGCATCGGGGTGTTTCAGATGCTGGCGATCGTCACAGCGGTGAGCGTGGGCAGTAATACCAGCAAGCGGGCTGCGGCCGCACAAGCAGCATAGATTCATTTTTAAGTGAAAAAGAGGGCATCGCATCTGCGCTGCCCTCTTTTTCATTCGGCCTGCGCCGCTTACCAACTCTGCCGCTTACAATCGCTGCAACGCCGCATTTTATAAACCCTGCTGGAGAATTGAATGACTTTTGCCACCTGCGACATTTGCGATGCACACGAAGACCAACTGGCGACAGGCGCGCTGGCGGTGTTACCGCCGCTGTTCAAGGCCTTTGGCCAGAACCCGCGCTTTTCCGGTCCGGCTTACACCTTAAAAGTATTTGAAGATAATTCTTTGGTGCGCACCGCGCTGGAGCAGCCCGGCAATGGCCAGGTGCTGGTGATCGACGGCGGCGCCAGCCTGCGCTGTGCGCTGGTCGGCGGTAACCTCGGCGTGCTGGGCGTGCAGAACGGCTGGGCCGGCATCGTCGTCAACGGCTGCATCCGCGATTCGGTCGAGATCAATGCCTGTGCCCTTGGCGTGCGTGCGCTGGCCACGCATCCGCAAAAGAGCAGCAAGAAAGGGGTCGGCGAACTACAGCTGCGGGTAAGCATCGCCGGCGTCGCGGTTAATCCGGGCAACTGGATTTATGCGGATGAAGACGGGATTCTAGTGGCGTCTGAAAAACTCGCCTGACGCACCTATGCATCGATAAATTGCATGGGGTATAAGAGAAAATGTATTAATCCCCGCGTGGTTTTATTGCCTAAAAAAATATACATGGCGTTGTATATTGGCGTCTGCAATCCGCGGAAAATGTCGTCTAAGGCAGCATTGCACCCATCATCAAGAGAGAAACATGACTAAAAATGAAGCCATCCAGCGCGTCAACGGCGCTCTCGGCAGCCCGTTGCTCAACGAGCGCAACACTTACTGGGCCAGCGTCGTGGCCAATGCCGGCGATGAAGGCTGGTGGATCCACATTCCCTTGCTGCAGTTCAAGAAGGAAATCCATATCCTGCTGTGCAGCGAAAAAGCCAAGGTTTTTCGTCATCTCAAAATCAAGGCCAGCGAAATCCTCAGTCCGGCCATGAAGTTCCGCTGCAAGGACCAGGTCGCCGATATCTTCATCTCCGCTGCCAGCCCCAGAAAGCTGGCCGATATATTGCCCGGCGGCACCAAGCACAACTTCAGCAAGCACATCGTGTCCGAATATCGCTTCTAGATTTTTCTTTTCAAAATGATCAAACAATTAAAACATGCCGTCGCCGCATCGATGATGCCAATGCTGGCGGCGCTGCAGTTTGTCGTCATTACTGCCACCATGTGCACCATCGCCCAAGCCGCGCCGCTGCTGCGTTGCCAGGTCACTTATGCCGGCACCACCCATCTGGTACAAGCGTCGCCGGGCACCGATCCGTACAGCGCGCCATCGGTCGAAATCGGCGGGCGCTTCCGCTTCAAGGCGGTGCTGCTCGGCAGCGAGCGGCAGCTCGACGCCATCAATCTGTACGCCTACCTCGATGCCAAACGCCAGCCGATATTGATTCATCAGGCCAAATACCTGGCGCCGTTCAAAAAGTCGGTCGCGCCTTATGCGCTGACCGGCACCAATTATCTGTATGCATCCAATGTGGAGCGCGAACTCCAGTACAGCTGCACGCTGCAAGGAGTCCAGTCATGAAGTCGATCAAGCATCTGGTGGGCAAATTGCTGGTGGGCGCTGTCTGTATCGGCATGACCCCATTGGGGGCTGCGGCGGCAGAATCGGAAACCTCGGAGAGTCTGGTGAGTTTGGTATTTGCCGGCGACATCGTGCTCGACGGCAAGCCCGGTCTGGCCATCGAGCAGGGCCGCGATCCGTTCGCCTCGTTTGGCGCGATACTCGATGCGGCCGACATCCGCCTCGGCAATCTGGAATGCGTGGTCGCCTCCGGCGGCGATGCGGCCGACAAGAACTTCACCTTCCGCGCCCACCCGCGCACGCTGGATGTGCTCAAGCGTCACTTCGATGCAGTCTCGCTGGCCAACAACCACTCGGGCGATTTCGGCCGCGCAGCGTTCGCGGAAATGCTCGGCCTGCTGGATCAGAAAGGCATCCTGAAGTTCGGCGGCGGCCACAATCTGCGCGAGGCGCATACGCCGCTGATCGTCGAGCGCAAAGGCCTGCGGATTGCGCTGCTGGGCTATGACGAATTCATGCCGCGCAGCTTCGAGGCCGATTACAACGCGCCCGGCGTAGCGTGGAGCGAGGATGAGCAGGTGGTTGCCGACATCAAGGCGGCCCGCAGCTTGCACCACGCCGATCTGGTGATTCCGGTCATGCACTGGGGCTGGGAAAATGAAACCATCGCCGGCGCGCGCCAGCGCCAGTTGGCGCGTCTGATGATCGATGCCGGGGCCGATGTCGTCATCGGCGGCCACCCGCATGTGACGCAGGACATCGAGCACTACAAGGGCAAACCCATCATTTACAGCGTCGGCAATTTTGTGATGGAAGAACTCGACAACGCCAACCAGGCGATCGGCTGGGTGTTGCAGCTGCAGTTGGACCGCAACGGCGTGCAGCGTTTCGAGACCCGCGTCGCCCACATCGACAGCGAAGGCATTCCGCATCCGGTACCACAGGAAAATAGCCCGTGCTGGGAACGAGGCCAGTCAGGCGTGGCGCTCTGTGGCAATGGCAAGGCGCAGCAGGCAAGGCAGTAGCGCAGGCACGACAGGCCTGCACCACTACTGCCATCACTGCCCCTTGCAGATGATAGTTGTCAGATACAGGCCGGTCTGGGTTTTCTTGCGCTGGATCCAGTCAATCACTTCCTGCGCCTGTTCCAGCGTCATTACCGATGCTTTTTCCTTGTTGCGGATGAAGGACACGCCTTCAAACAGGCCGCTCTTGCTGCGCATTGCTTTTGCAAATACCGGCACATCCTTCTCGCTGGGGTTGATTTTTCGTTGCTGGACGAGGTAACGCTGGTCGATTTCGGTCATGGTGAAATTATTTTGTGAAATGGTGTGGTGAAATTAGTTTGAAGCCTGCATCAGCTTGCGGACTTGATCGCCTTGCGCTTGACCGACGACGACAAGACTATAGAGGTCGACGTCACGCCGCAGCGCGTCAGGCTGGCGATGGTCTGTGCCAGTTCGGTCACGGTTGGCGCCAGCACCTTCACGATATGGCAATCGTCGCCAGTGACCGCATGGCACTCGATGATTTCTGGAAGTTGTAGCGCAATGGTGTCGATCGGCATGTCATGGCCGCGCATCGCAACCCGGATGAAGGCGGTAATGCCATAACCGATTGCGGCCGGGTTGACCTGCGCATGGTAGCCGGTGATCACGCTGGCCGCCTCCATCCGCTTGACGCGCTCGGCAACAGCAGGCTGGCTCATGTGGATGCGGCGCCCGATTTCGGCCATGGTGGTGCGGGCATCGAGCTGCAAAATGTCGAGAATCTTGCCATCCATGCCATCTATTTCAATCTTCAATGAAAAACCTCGTTATTTCGTTTAAAGATAAGGTAAAAGCCATATTTTACTTTTATTAGTCTATTCAACAGACGTTTTATGACGCCTAGAATACCTGCACGGTTGATTTCGCCATATCTGCACTTGACGCCTGATGCAGTCGGCACCATTCAGGCAGGCGAAATCTCTCAATATTAATTAAAATGCAGTCGCGGCAATCTTCAATCAGCAACTTTCCCATCTCTGGATCGGTGTGCGGTTGTAGAAATTTTTTCAATCCATAGGAGGAAGACATGAGATTCAACACAAAAATTATTCCATTGGCTGGCGCCATCGCTTTTGCTTTCGCCGGTACCGCTTACGCCCAGCAAGTTGTCAAGATCGGCCATGTCGGCCCGCTTTCCGGCTCGATCGCCCACTTCGGCAAGGACAATGAAAACGGTGCCAAGATGGCGATTGACGACCTCAACGCCAAGGGCATCAGCATCGGCGGCCAGAAAATCAAGTTCGAACTGCTGGCCGAAGATGACGCCGGCGATCCGAAGCAGGGCACTGCTGCAGCACAAAAACTGGTCGATGCCAAAGTCAAGGGCGTCATCGGCCACCTGAACTCGGGCACCACCATCCCGGCATCCCGGATTTATAGCGAGGCCGGCATCCCGCAGATTTCGCCGTCCGCCACCAACCCGAAATACACGCAGCAGGGCTTCAAGACCGCCTTTCGCGTGGTCGCCAATGACGGCCAGCTGGGCGGCACTCTGGGGCGTTATGCAGTGCAAGTCCTGAAAGGCAAAAAAATCGCGGTCATCGACGATCGCACCGCCTATGGTCAGGGCGTGGCCGAAGAGTTCGTCAAGGGCGCGAAATCGAAAGGCGCTGGGGTGGAGATCGTATCGCAGCAATACACCAACGATAAGGCAACCGATTTCAGCGCGATCCTGACCGCGATCAAGGGCAAGAATCCGGACGTCATTTTCTTTGGCGGTATGGATGCGGTGGCCGGGCCGATGCTGCGCCAGATGAAACAGCTCGGCATCACAGCCAAGTTCATGGGCGGCGACGGCATCTGCACCGCAGAACTGATCAAGCTGGCTGGCGACGCCCTCGGTGATGGCAACGTCGTCTGTGCCGAAGCCGGCGGCGTGGTCGATGCCGACCGCAAGAACATGGAAGCGTTCAAGGCTGCCTACAAGAAGAAATACAACCTCGGCGTGCAGCTGTATGCGCCGTATGTATACGACGCCGTCATGACCATGGCCGCAGCGATGCAGAAAGCCGACTCCGTAGAGCCGGCAAAGTACCTGCCAGAGCTGGCCAAGATCCATTACAAAGGCATCACCGGCCCGATCGCATTTGATGCCAAAGGCGACATCAAGGACGGTACGCTGACCTTGTATACCTACAAGGGCGGCAAGCGCGAGCTGTTGACTGTCACCAAGTAGACATCAAGTAAGCAGCGTAAGCAGCACAAGCAGTCGCATCGAAGCGCCCCAGCCGGATTGGCTGGGGCGCTTTTTTTCTCGCCTTACGTTAAGGCATTTTTGACAATATATAAAAAAGGATAAATGTTGAAATATTGCCAAATAGATGCGTGGATTCAGATGTGCAGTGCAAGCGAAGTTCGGTCTTAAATACATTCGGAAATTTCAGGCGTGATCTTCTAGAGATTTCCATTACAAGCTCGGAGACGTTCCATGGTCCGGGCATTTTTAAAAGGTTTTCATCATGTTTTCATCACTACGCACGCGGCTTATCGTCATCTGCGTTGCTATTGTTGTGCTGGCGATGTTGATCGTCGCCACGGTCAGTTACACCATTACCCGCCAGCATACGCTGGCCGCCCTGGACGGGCAGATGCAGCAGTTGTCGCAAAGCCATGCGAACGGTATTGCCGAATGGGTTCGCTCAAAACGGTCGGTCGTAGAATCGATGAAACTGAATATCGGCGCGCCGGATCCATCGCCGTTCCTGACCTCGGCCGAAAAGGCCGGCGCGTTTGACAATGCCTATATCGGCTACGCAGATAAACATGCTGTTTTCTCCCGGCCCGATGGTGTTCCTGCCGACTACGATCCGACACTACGGCCCTGGTACACCAAGGCGGCGCAGGCAGGTGGGCCTGTTTTGACGGCGCCTTATGTCGATGTCGGTACCGGCAAACTGGTGGTTACTTTCGCCGAACCGGTCGGTTCGCCAGGTAATTTGCAGGCCGTCGTTGCCGCCGACGTTTTGCTCGATAACGTGGTGAAAACAGTAGTCGGGATCAAGCCGACGCCGAGCAGCTTTGCTTTCCTGCTTGACGGCAGCGGCATGATCATTGCCCATCCGAACCAACAACTGACGATGAAGCCTGTGTCGGAACTCAGTGCGACCCTCACGCCTCAGCGATTGCTGGCGATCGACCGTTCCAGTCAAAGTGACGCGCTGACGCTGAATGGCCGTGACGGGATGCTGTCCGTTAGCCGCATTGAAGGCACCGACTGGCTGCTCGCCGTGGTTCTTGACCGCGCTGAAGCGACGCAAGCATTGACCGCAATGCTCACCACATCGGCAATTACCGCGATGCTCGCTATTGCACTGGCAGCGTTGTTGCTGACCGTGCTGATCGCAAAGGCGCTCAAGCGCATGCAGATGGCGCGCGATGCAATGGAGGATATCGCCTCCGGCCACGGTGACCTGACCCGCCGCCTTGACGAGCATGGCACCGATGAATTGGCGCAGATCGGCAGCGCCTTCAATCGCTTTGTCAAAAAAATTGCTGCGGTGATGGTCGAAATTCGCGTCAGCAGCGAGTCTGTCAAAGTGGCATCCCAGGAAATAGCCATGGGCAATCTGGATCTGTCTTCCCGCACCGAACAGCAGGCTAGTTCGCTCGAAGAGACCGCATCCTCGATGGAGGAGCTGACTAGTACCGTGAAACAGAATGCCGACAATGCGCGCCAGGCCAATCAACTGGCGGTGTCCGCATCCGATGTCGCGATCAAGGGTGGCGCGGTGGTGGCGCAGGTGGTCGACACGATGAGTTCGATCAACGATTCGTCGAAAAAGATTGCCGACATCATCGGTGTGATCGACGGCATCGCGTTCCAGACCAATATCCTGGCGTTGAATGCGGCAGTCGAAGCGGCACGCGCTGGCGAGCAGGGTCGCGGTTTCGCGGTAGTCGCCAGCGAAGTGCGCAATCTGGCGCAACGCTCGGCCGCTGCGGCACGGGAAATCAAGATGCTGATCGGCGACTCGGTTGACAAGGTCGAGGCCGGCACCAAGCTGGTCGATCAGGCTGGATCGACCATGCAGGAAATCGTCGAGAGCGTCAAACGCGTGACCGACGTGATGAGCGAGATCATGGCCGCCAGCCAGGAGCAAACCCTGGGAATTGAACAAGTCAATCAGGCGATTATGCAGATGGATCAGGTCACGCAGCAGAATGCGGCGCTGGTAGAAGAGGCGGCTGCGGCGGCCGACGCGTTGCAGGATCAGGCCGGCAATCTGGCGCAACTGGTCAGCGTGTTCAAGACTGATGAAACGCACGCGGCTGCCGGTTCGCCTTTGAAAACGGCCGGCCGGAATATTGCGCATCCGGCGCAGAAGGTGAAATCGGCAAAACCTGTGACCAATAAACCTGCGGCAGACGATGCATGGGAAGAGTTCTGATATTGACCGGATGACTTGAACTGACTCCCTGGCGTGCCGCGCTGGCAATGCAGTGACGCTGCTGCCTCCCGCGAATTGAAAAACCGCTAAAAACACGCCGTCATTCCCGCGCAGGCGGGAATCCAGCCTCCGCAAACACTAGATTCCCGCCTG
>JBDSCZ010000252.1:0-2365 GCA_039920865.1 Burkholderiaceae bacterium | reverse complement strand
GCGCACTGGATCAGCGGCAACACGCGCTTTGTCGATGCGCTGATCGATGCGCTGGAAAAGCGCGGGATGCATGTGCTGCCGGTATTTACTTCGTCCTTGCGTGCCGGAAGCACCGGCGATGCAAAGCTGCCGACTGCCTTGGCTTATTTCACGGGCTCAATCAACGGTCAGCCAGCATCGCATATCGACGTGCTGATCAACACCACCTCGTTTGCGATGGGCGAGATCACGCCGGGCGGGCCGACCCCGGCCGGTTGGTCGGTAAGCGCACTGGAACAGTTGAATGTGCCGGTGTTGCAAGCCATTACCAGCGGCATGACGCAAGATCAGTGGCAGCAATCGGCGCGTGGCCTGAATCCGCTCGATGCTGCGATGAACGTGGTGCTGCCAGAGTTCGACGGACGCATTATCAGCGTGCCGGTGTCGTTCAAGGCCAGGGCTGTCGGCCATTCCAAGGAACTGGTCGAATACGATCCGGTACCGGATCGGGTGGCGCGGGTGGCCGGACTGGCAGCGCGCTTCGCGCAGTTGAAGCGCTTGCCCAATGCGGACAAGCGCGTGGCTTTTATCTTCACTAATTCGAATAGCAAGGCATCGCAAATCGGTAACGCGGTTGGCCTCGACTCGCCGGCTTCGCTGATGCACATCCTGCGCGCGATGCAAGTCGCCGGTTACCGCATTGATCAATTGCCTGAGAGCGGCACCGCACTGATCCACGCGCTGATCGACCGCTGCGCGTACGACAATACCTATCTCACCGGCGAGCAGTTGGCGCATGCGGTTGGCCGCGTGTCGTCAGCGCAATACGCAGCATGGTTTGCCGATTTGCCGCTTGAGATGCAGCAGAAAATGACTGCGCAATGGGGCGCAGCGCCGGGCGTCGCCTATCTGCATGACGATCATCTGGCGCTGGCGGGAATGGAGCTAGGCAATGCCTTCGTGGCACTGCAGCCGCCGCGCGGCTACGGCATGGACCCGGACGCGATCTACCATCAGCCGGATTTGCCGCCGACCCATCATTACTACGCTTTGTATCGCTGGTTGCGCGACGAGTGGCGCGCCGATGCCATCGTCCATGTCGGCAAGCATGGCACGCTCGAATGGCTGCCCGGCAAGGGCGTCGGCATGTCGGAGAATTGCTTTCCGGATGCGCTGCTGTCCGATATCCCGCTGTTTTACCCTTTCATCATCAACGACCCCGGCGAAGGTGCGCAGGCCAAGCGCCGCGCCCACGCGGTCGTCGTCGATCACCTGACGCCGCCGATGACCACCGCCGACACCTACGGCGCGCTGGCCCAGTTGACGCAACTGGTGGATGAGTATTATCAGGTGGAAGTGCTCGACCCGGCCAAGCTGCCGCTGTTGCAGCAACAGATATGGGAGCTGGTCAAGGAAACCAACCTGGATGCGGACCTGCAGGCCCGACTAATGCATCACGATCATGACCACGACCATGAGCACGGACACGATCATCCGCATGAACACGAACATGACCACGATCATCCACATGAGCATGACGAAGCACTCCCGGCCGCGCTGGCAAATATGGAGGGCGCCGATGTCGCTCATCTGATTGAAGACCTCGACGGCTATCTGTGCGAACTGGGGATGGCGCAGATTCGCGACGGCCTGCATATCCTCGGGCAAACGCCTCAAAACGAGCAACTGGTGGAGATGCTGGTGTCGCTGACGCGCCTGCCGAATCAGGACATTCCCGGCCTGCAGGCCGAAGTGGCGCGCCTGTTCGGCTTGCAAATCGAGATGCTGCTGGATTCCAAGGGACGTCGATTGAATGTCGTCAGCGCTCTGGGCCGCCTGGCCGAACGGCCGGTGGTCACGCGCGCCGATGCACTGGAGGCAATCGACGTGCTGTGCCGCAAACTGTTCGTCGAATTGCAGGCGCACGATTATCTTGCAAGCCGCATCGACGAAGTCCTGACCAAGACCTTTGCCGGACTGGATGACGGGCAGAATTCCCATCTGGCAGCAGTCAATAAGCCGCTGCTGCAACCGGCACTGCGTTCACGCAGCAGCGTTTTGTCGCAAGTGAGCAAGCATCGGGCAAAGGAACCCGCAGCGCGCAGCATGCCGGCCAAAATCACCCACAAAGATGCAGTCACCGATGACAGCGTTCGCTACGACGCCTTGCGCCGGGTGCTCGGTTTTGCCTGCCGCGAACTGGTGCCGAACCTGGCGCGCGCTTCGGACGAGATCGACAATTTGTTGGGCGGTTTGTCTGGTGCTTATGTGCCGGCAGGGCCGAGCGGCTCGCCGACCCGCGGCATGGCGCACATCCTGCCGACCGGACGCAATTTCTATTCGGTCGATCCGCGCAGCGTGCCGTCGCAATCGGCCTGGCGCGTCG
>JBDSCZ010000251.1:0-8405 GCA_039920865.1 Burkholderiaceae bacterium | reverse complement strand
CTGCTGGCCGAGGCCAAGCTGGTGGCGGCATCCGACGCCAGCATCCTGATTCGCGGCGAGAGCGGCAGCGGCAAGGAATTGCTGGCCTGCGCGATCCATCGCGCCAGTCGCCGCGCCAACGCACCCTTTGTGGCGGTCAATTGCGGCGCGATTCCGGAACAATTGCTGGAGTCCGAATTGTTCGGACACGTCAAGGGCGCCTTTACCGGCGCGATCAGCAACCGTAACGGCCTGTTCCAGGCCGCGCATGGCGGCACCCTGTTTCTGGATGAAATCGGCGACATGCCGCTGTTGCTGCAAGTGAAGTTGCTGCGCGTGCTGCAGGAGCGCGCGGTGCGCCCGGTCGGCGCCGACCGGGCGGTGCCTATCGATGTGCGAATCGTGTCGGCCACCCACCGCGATCTGGATGCCGCGCTGGCCGAGGGACAGTTCCGCGAGGATCTGTATTACCGCCTCAACGTAGTGACCCTGAGCCTGCCACCGCTGTCCGAGCGGCGCGAAGATATCGCGTTGCTGGCCAATCATTTTCTGCAACAGCTTGCCATCAAGTATCACAAGCCGCTCAATGGTTTTGCGCCCGATGCGCTGGAGGCGCTGATGACCGCCGCCTGGCCGGGCAACGTACGCCAGCTCAATAACGTGGTCGAGCAAGTCTGCGCGCTGGCGACCTCGCCGCTGGTGCCGTTGTCGCTGGTGCAGCGCGCGCTGCGGGTGCCGTCGCTGGAGGTATTGAGCTACGCCGACGCCAAGCAGCGCTTCGAGCGCAACTACCTGATCCAGCTGCTCAAGCTCACCGACGGCAATGTTGCCGACGCGGCCAGGTTGGCCGAGCGCAACCGCACCGAGTTCTATCGCTTGCTGCAAAAATCCGGCCTGACGCCGAGCCTGTTCCGGGCCGACGATACTTCTGTCGCCGACGAGCGACAGAAGTAAATCTTTTAAAATCAGTGACTTGCGTAAAGCAATGTGGCAAGTTGTCGCCTGCCGGCGACACAAATCCGTTTAAACCGGTTCAATATCGCGCTTTTGCCGCAGCTGCACTCGTGGATTTTTGTTAAGCCGTTGAATTAATTGATTTTTTTATGTGCTGGCACAGCGCTTGCTATGAGGATGATGTGACGTTAGTACGGCGTTGCTTAGATCTAGTATTACTAACCATTATCCCTACTACGAAAGAAACCATCATGCAAAATCATAAAATGCTTTCCCGTTCGCTCGCTGCCGCTGTGCTGTCTTTGGCTTCCCTCGCTGCAGTGTCAGTGCAAGCCGCAGATATCGGCGCTGGTGCATCCTCTAGCGCAGACTTGAGCGGAGCCGCCGGTGCTAGCGGATCCGCCGGTACCGTAGGCTCCTCTGGTGCTACTGGATCAGCCGGCGCTACAGACGCCGCAACACCTACAGGTTCTGTCTCCGCATATGCCGACGATGCAATGATCACGACCAAGGTCAAGGCAGCATTGATCGAAGACAAGCAGGTTAAATCCCTGAAAATCAGAGTGTCCACAGAAGAAGGCGTGGTGAAAATGTCGGGTGTGGTGCCAAATGCCGATCTCGGTAACCGTGCGCTGCAACTGGCCGCCACGGTACAGGGCGTCAAAGGTGTTAAAAACGACTTGAAGCTAAAAGGTAAAGGTTAAAGACAGCTGAGCCAGTCTTGATCCGCCGCGACCCGGCGCGGCAACAGGCTCCGCAGTAAAAAAACGGCCCGCATCGCGGGCCGTTTTTTTGGCAGCCAGTTTCAAGCAAACCGGCTCAAGCGCGTTTCCCTGACGCAAATCGCTCCGCGGTGCGCGTTTGCAAGGCGGCCTGTTGCAGCCTGAACTCGACCACCGCGTTTTCCTTCACATGACCGAAACCGCGGATCTTTTCCGGCAAGCTGGCGATTTCGATCGCCGTAGCATGGTTGTCGGCGTCTAGCGTGGCGAGCAATTCCAGGATCGTCGTACGGTAGTCGACCATCAGTTGCCGCTCCATCCTGCGCTCGGACGTGTAGCCAAAAATGTCGAAGCGGGTGCCGCGCAGTTTCCTGGCCCGGGCCAATAGCTTGAAGCCGTGCCAGACCCAAGAGCCGTATTGGGCCTTGATCAGATGGCCCTGACTATCCTTCTTCGAGAAAAGCGGCGGTGCCAGATTGAATTTCAGGCTGAAGTCGCCCTCGAATTGCTGCCGCAGTTTTTCAACGAAGCGGCCGTCGGTGTACAGGCGCGCGACTTCGTATTCATCCTTGTAGGCCATCAGCTTGCAATAATATTTCGCCACCGCAGTACTCAGCTTGTTGCCCAGCCCGAGGCCGGTTTCGGTCGAACGCACCTGATGCACCAGTTGCAGATAACGGTCGGCATAGGCAGCATCCTGATACGCGCTCAGGAAGGTGGCGCGCTGCTTGATCAGGCTGTCCAGGCTTTGCGGCATCTGCAGCAGGACCGGCTTGGCCGGTATCGCCACCGATTCGACCCGCTTGAAGTCGAGCGCGGCGCGGCGGCCCCACAGAAAGCTCTTCTTGTTCGGTTCGATGCCGACGCCGTTGAGTTCGATCGCCCGCAGCAGCGCGTTTTCCGACAGCGGGATGCAGCCTTGCTGGAACGCATAGCCGAGCATGAACAGGTTGGCGGCGATCGAGTCGCCCATCAGCGCGGTGGCCAGCGTGGTGGCATCGATGAAATCGGCCGCGCCGTCGACCGACGCGGTGATCAGCGTGCGGATCTCCGCGGCCGGATAGTGCCAGTCCGGGTCCTTGGCGAACTGGCCCGGCGGTTGCTGATAGGTATTGACCAGCGCGCGGGTACGGCCGGCGCGCATCTTCGAGATCGCGTCCTGCGCACCCGCGGTGAGCATGTCGCAGCCCAGGATCAGGTCGGCTTCGCCGGTGGCGATGCGTTGCGCGCGGATCTCATCCTGACTGGCGGCGATGCGCACATGCGAGGTGACCGCGCCGTTTTTCTGCGACATGCCGGTCATGTCGAGTACCGAAATGCCCTTGCCGTCGAGATGCGCCGCCATCCCCATCAGCGCGCCGATGGTGATCACGCCGGTGCCGCCGATGCCGTTGATCAGGATGTTGAACGGCACTGCGCAGGCCGGAAGCACTGGCGCCGGCAGTACGCCGAAGCCGTCATCCTGCGACTTGCCGGCCTTGGGTTTCCTGAGCTTGCCGCCTTCGACCGTGACGAAGCTCGGGCAAAAGCCCTTGACGCAGGAATAATCCTTGTTGCAGGACGACTGGTCGATCGCGCGCTTGCGGCCGAATTCGGTTTCCAGCGGCACGATCGAGGTGCAGTTCGATTGCGCACCGCAGTCGCCGCAGCCTTCGCACACCGCTTCATTGATGAACAGGCGCTTGGCGGGATCGGGAAACTGCCCTTTCTTGCGGCGCCGGCGTTTTTCTGCGGCGCAGGTCTGGTCGTAAATCAGCACCGAAGCACCGCTCACTTCACGCAGTTCGCGCTGCACCGCATCCATGTCCTTGCGGTCATGCAGCGTTACCAATGGCGGCAGGTTCGAGCGGTCGGCATAGCGCGCCAGGTCTTCGGTCACCACGGCGATGCGCTGGACGCCTTCGGCCGCCATCTGCTGCGCGATCATCGGCACCGAGGTGATGCCGTCGACCGGCTGGCCGCCGGTCATCGCGACCGCATCGTTGTACAGGATCTTGTAGGTGATGTTGACCTTGGCCGCAATCGCGGCCCGGATTGCCAGAAAGCCGGAGTGGAAGTAGGTGCCGTCGCCCAGATTCTGGAATATGTGCGGCAAGGTCGAGAACGCCGCCTGGCCGATCCACGGCGCGCCTTCGCCGCCCATGTGGGTGGTCAGCTTGTTGTGTTCGGGATAAATCGCGGTCGCCATCACGTGGCAGCCGATGCCGGCCAGCGCCAGGCTGCCTTCTGGCACCTTGGTCGAGCTGTTGTGCGGGCAGCCGGAGCAGAAATAGGCGGGACGCGGCGGCGTATTCACCGATTTCAGCAGCACCGCTTCCTTGGCTTCCAGAAAGGCCAGCCGTGCCTCGATCAGGTCGCAGGTGGCGGGATTGACGATCAGGCGGGCGATGCGGCTGGCGATCACGCGGGCGATCTGCGCCACCGAGAAATCGGCCTTCGACGTCAGCAGCCATTCGCCGCGCGGCGCGACCCATTCGCCCTTTTCGTCAAACTTGCCGATCACGCGCGGGCGCACATCGTCGCGCCAGTTGTACAGCTGTTCTTTCAACTGGTATTCGACCATCTGGCGCTTCTCTTCGACCACCAGGATCTCGTCCAGACCCTGCGCGAACTCGCGCACGCCGTCCGGCTCCAGCGGCCACGGCATCGCGACCTTGAACAGGCGCAGGCCGATCTCGGCCGCCATTTCCTGGTCGATGCCGAGTTGTTCCAGCGCTTCCAGCACATCCAGATAGGATTTGCCGGATGCAATGATGCCCAGTTTCGCGTGCGGGCTGTCGATCGTGGTGTGATTGAGCCGGTTGGCGCGGGCATACGCCAGCGCCGCGTAAATCTTGTAATCCTGCATCAGCGCTTCCTGCTTCTTGGCCTGGATGCCGAGCGTGTCGGTCGACAGGCGCGCATTCAGGCCGCCTTCCGGCATCACGAAGTCGTCAGGAATGGTGATCTGCAGCCGGTACGGATCGGCGTCGATCGATGCGCTCGACTCGACCGTGTCGGCCAGCGCCTTGAAGCCGACCGCGCAGCCGGAAAAGCGCGACATCGCCCATGCATGCAGCCCGAGGTCCAGGTATTCCTGCACATTGCACGGATACAGCATCGGGATCATACAGGCGGAAAAAATATGGTCGGACTGGTGCGGCAGCGTCGACGAATACGCGCCGTGATCGTCGCCGGCCACTAGCAGCACGCCGCCAAGCCTTGCGGTGCCGGCATGGTTCATGTGCTTGAACACATCGCCGCAGCGATCCACGCCAGGACCTTTGCCATACCACATCGCAAACACGCCGTCGTATTTGGCCGGGCCGATCAGATCGACCTGCTGGCTGCCCCAGACCGCAGTGGCGGCCAGGTCTTCATTGACGCCGGGCACGAACTTGACGTGATGCGCGTCCAGATGCTTTTGCGCCTTCCACAGGGTTTCGTCCAGTCCGCCCAACGGCGAGCCGCGATAACCGGAGATGAAACCGGCGCTGTTGATGCCGGCCGCCTGGTCGCGCAGGCGCTGCATCAGCGGCAGACGCACCAGCGCCTGGATGCCGGACAGGTAGATACGGTCGGAGGTGGCGCTGTATTTGTCGTCGAGGCTGACGCGCGTGAGCCGGGTCGCGAGGTCGCTAGCGGGTAGAGCGGATTCCAGGCTGGAATGGGCTGCCATGTGTATCTCCAAAATTATGTTTTAGATAGTGCCCAACTTGGCCGCGCCGGGTAGGCGGGCGACGGTCGGGTACTTTTTTGGCCGCGGTGACGGCCTCAGCAAACGGGTAGGAACTCACTGTTGCATGCAGTGTAGGTGCTTTGTCCGACGACTTGAAATATGGAATGCGGATGGAGGTATAAGAAAAAGTGATGGCCGACGCATTTAGGCCGTTTTTTACCATTCCCTAGTAAAATTCTTACCTCCTACCTATAATCAGCGCAGCCGATAGAATGCCAGCCAGGGGCAGTGCCCAGAGAGTATCTTGTGTCATTTTCTCCAGACCCGTCACACCCCGTCGCTGCCCCGCCAGGCGCGCAACAACGTTTCGAGAATATTCTCAACTGTATCGACGGCATCGTATGGGAAGCCGATCCGCGCACTTTCCGCTTCACGTTTGTCAGTGCGCAAGCCGAGCAGATCCTGGGCTACCCGATCGAAGACTGGTACGCGAACGGTTTCTGGGCTGACCACATCCACCCGCAGGATCGCGAACAGGCGCTCAGCTACTGCGCGTTGCAAACCAGGTCCGGCAGCAACCACGCGTTTGAGTACCGGATGCTGGCCGCCGATGGCCGCGTGGTCTGGCTCAAGGATTCGGTCAGCGTCAGCGCCGGCCAGCCGGTCTACATCTGCGGCATCATGGTCGAGATCACCGAGCAAAAGCAGCTGTTGCAGACGATCGCCGAGCAAGTCTTTTTTTTCCGTCAGCTGGTCGATACCATTCCCAGCCCGATTTTCTGGAAAGATGCACAGGGTCTTTACCAGGGCTGCAACCAGGCGTTTGAAGCATATATCGGGATCAAGGGTGCCGACTTGATCGGCAAATCGGTGTTCGAGATTGCGCCGCCCGAACTGGCTACAATTTACGCTGCGGCCGACCAGGCGCTGTTCGATAGCCGGGGTAGCCAGATTTACGAAGCCACCGTGCGCTACGCGGACGAATCACTTCGCAACGTGGTTTTTTACAAGGCTACTTTTTTGAAAGAGGGCGGCAGCCTGGGCGGCCTGGTTGGGGTCATGCTCGACATTACCGAGCGTCAACAGTTGGCTGAAGCGTTACACCAAAAAAACAGTCTGCTGCAGAAGGTGATCGACAACATTCCGTGCGGCATTTCAATGACCGACGCCGAACTCAACATCATTTTGATCAATCGGCGCGCGCAAGCGATTCTCGATGTTCCAGACACTCTTTTCGAGAATGGCGGCACGACGCTGGAGCAGGTCTATCGCTTTAATGCCGCGCGTGGAGAATACGGTCCAGGCGACCCTGCAACGCAGGTAGAAGCGCGGCTGAAACGGGCACACCTGCATCAATCGCATTTGATGGAAAGAACCCGCCCGGACGGGACGGTGATCGAAGTGCGCGGGGTGCCGCTGGCTGAGGGCGGCTTTGTTACCGTGTACCTGGATGTGACCAGGGAAAAATCGGTTGAAGCATCGCTGGCGCGGGAAACCGCATCGCTGCAAGCGGTGCTGACGCACATGCCGCAGGGTATCAGTGTGTTCGACGAACATCTGCGGCTCAAGCACTGGAATGCCGGCTTGGTCGAAGTGCTCAACCTGCCGCCGGATATCGTGGTGCAGGACGTGCACTTCGACGACCTGATCCGGGTGCCTGCCATCCGCGGCGAGTATGGTCCGGGCGAGCCGGAGCAGCATGTCGCACGGGTCCATGCGCTGGCGATGCAATTCAAGCCACATCAGTTCAAGCGCACCCAGCCTTCGGGCAAGACCCATCTGGTGTCCGGCCAGCCGATGCAAGTCTGCGGCGAGCTGACCGGCTTCATTACCACCTATACTGATATCACCGAGCTGGAGCAGGCCGAACAGGCGTTGCGTCTTTCTGCTACCGTGTTCGAAAGCAGCACCGAAGGCATATTAATTACCGATGCCGCAACCCGCATACTCAAAGTCAACCGGGCTTTTTGCGCGATCACCGGCTACGCTGCCGACGAAGTGCTGGGGCAGACCCCGAAGCTGCTGCAAACGGGCCAGCAGGATGCCGCATTCTATCAATCGATGTGGCAAGCAATTGCCGCAGACGGCCACTGGAGCGGAGAAATCTGTAGCCGCCGCAAATCGGGCGAGGTTTTCATCGAACGCCTGTCGATCAGCCGGGTGCTCGACGCTGCTGGCGCGGTCACAAACTACATCGGCATTTTCAGCGATATTTCGCACGTCAAGGCGGCGCAAAGCCAGATCGAGCGGCTATCCTTTTTCGATGCGCTGACCAATCTGCCGAACCGGGTGCTGCTGCAGGATCGGCTGCAGCAAGCGCTGCACAATGCGGAGCGCAACAAGCGCCGAATCGCGCTGCTGACGATCGACATCGACCGCCTGAGCCACATCAATGACACGCTGGGACATCATGTCGGCGATCAGGTCATCGTGGTGGTGGCAGATCGGCTGGTATCCAGCGTGCGCGCAGTCGATACCGTTTCGCGCCATCGCGGCGACGAGTTCGCGCTGATTCTGGAAGACCTCGACGATGCGCAGGATGCGGCGCAGATGGCCGAGCGCGTGCTGGCGTCGCTGGGTGCATCCTTCTGGCTCGAAAAGCACGAAATAAGCATCAGTGCCAGCATCGGCATCAGCATCTTTCCGGAGGACGGCAAGACGCCGCTGGTGCTGCTGAAAAACGCCGATGTCGCGCTGCATCATGCCAAGGGCAGCGGCAGTTTCCAGTTTTTCCGGGAAGAAATGAATGCCGCTGCGATGGAGCGCATGCTGATCGAAAACAGCCTGCGGCTGGCGCTGCGCCGCAACGAGTTCCGGGTCTATTATCAGGCCCAGCTCGATTTCGCCAGCGGCCGGATCACCGGCATGGAAGCGCTGGTGCGCTGGGCCCATCCCGAGTTGGGGCTGGTGTCGCCGTTGCGCTTTATCCCGGTGGCCGAGGAGACCGGACAAATCATCGAAATCGGTCTGTGGGTATTGCGCGCAGCGTGCCAGGAAACGCGGCGCTGGCACGATCAGGGTTATCACCATTTACAGGTGGCAGTGAACGTCTCGGCCCGGCAATTCAACCAGGACGATTTTGCCGCGCAGGT
>JBDSCZ010000250.1:0-2752 GCA_039920865.1 Burkholderiaceae bacterium | reverse complement strand
TCCCACTTGTGGGAGAGAGGCCGGGAGAGAGGGTGGCCACACTTCAGAGATGCCTGCAGTGTTTTTTGCCATAATGAAGTTGCGTAACATCAGCTAATAAAATAATTCTAGTAGAAATTTTTTGATCCACAAGGCTGACAGCTTGATTGCATGACAAACCATTGCGGGATCGGATTGACAGATGCGGACTTCGGCAATATAAGTATTCTCCATGGCAATCAAACATCGATCGCCGGCGTCAGACGCATTTTCCAAAAGGAAATTATCGTGACTCGCAAAACTCCCATCGAGCGCTATCGCAATATCGGCATCTGCGCCCATATCGACGCCGGCAAGACCACCACCACCGAGCGCATCCTGTTCTATACCGGCGTCAGCCATAAACTGGGCGAGGTCCACGAAGGTCTGGCCACGATGGACTGGATGGAGCAGGAACAGGAGCGCGGCATTACCATCACCTCGGCCGCCACCACCTGCTTCTGGCAGGGCATGGCCGGCAATTATCCGGCGCACCGCATCAACATCATCGACACCCCTGGCCACGTCGATTTCACGATCGAGGTCGAGCGTTCGATGCGGGTGCTGGATGGCGCCTGCATGGTGTACGACGCGGTCGGCGGGGTCCAGCCGCAGTCCGAAACGGTGTGGCGCCAGGCCAACAAATACCGGGTGCCGCGACTGGCCTTCGTCAACAAGATGGATCGCGTCGGGGCTGATTTTTTCCGGGTCTGCCAGCACATCCGCGAGCGCCTGAAAGGCAATCCGGTGCCGCTGCAGATACCATTCGGCACCGAAGACAATTTTCATGGCGTGATCGACCTGATAAAGATGCAGCTCATCGTCTGGGACGATGCCACGCAGGGCGTGAAGTTCGAATATCGCGCGATTCCGGCCGAACTGCAGGCCAGCGCCAGTAAATGGCAGGGCCAGATGCTGGAAGCGGCGGCCGAAGCCAGCGAGGAATTGCTGCAAAAATACCTGGACGGCGTGGCACTGACCGAAGCGGAAATCAAGGCCGCCCTGCGCGCCCGCACACTGGCCGGCGAAATCGTGCCGGTGCTGTGCGGCAGCGCGTTCAAGAATCGCGGCGTACAGGCGCTGCTGGATGCGGTGATCGACTTCCTGCCGGCTCCTAGCGACATTGCGCCGGTAGCCGGCCACGACGAGCACGACTGCATCGTCGAACGCCGCGCCAGCGACGATGAAAAATTCGCCGCGCTGGCTTTCAAGATCATGACCGACCCGTTCGTCGGCCACCTGACCTATTTCCGCGTTTATTCCGGCGTGATGCACAGCGGCGACAGCGTCTTCATCCCGCTCAAGGGCCACAAGGAAAGAGTCGGCCGGGTGCTGCAGATGCATGCCAACCACCGCACCGAAATCAACGAAGTGTATGCGGGCGACATCGCGGCAGCAGTCGGTCTGAAGGACGTCACCACCGGCGACACCCTGTGCGACCCGGCCGGCATCATCACGCTGGAACGGATGGTATTCCCGGAGCCGGTGATCTCACAGGCAGTCGAACCGAAGACCCATGCCGATCAGGAAAAAATGGGCATCGCGCTGAACCGGCTGGCGCAGGAAGATCCATCGTTTCGCGTCAGGACCGACGAGGAATCCGGCCAGACCATCATTTCCGGCATGGGAGAATTGCATTTGGAAGTGCTGGTCGAACGGATGCGGCGCGAATTCCTGGTTGCCGCCACGGTCGGCAAGCCGCAGGTGGCCTTTCGCGAAACCATCCGTAAAATCTGCGAATCGAGCGAGGGCAAATACATCAAGCAATCCGGCGGGCGCGGCCAGTACGGCCATGTGGTACTGAAAATCGAACCGCTGCCGCATGGCACGGGCTTCGAATTCGTCGATGCGGTCAAGGGCGGCAGCGTACCGCGTGAATTCATTCCGGCGGTCGAGAAAGGCATCCGGGAAACGCTGCCGGTCGGCGTCATGGCCGGCTATCCGGTGGTGGACGTAAAGGTGACGCTATTCTTCGGCTCTTCCCACGACGTCGACTCGAATGAAAACGCGTACCGGATGGCGGCTTCGATCGCCTTCAAGGACGGTTGCCGCAAGGCTGGCCCGGTATTACTGGAGCCGATGATGGCAATCGAAGTCGAAACCCCGGAAGAAAAAACCGGCGACGTGATGGGCGATCTGTCGGCGCGGCGCGGCATGATCCAGGGCATGAACGACATTCCCGGCGGCGCCGGCAAGACGGTCCGCGCCGAAGTGCCGCTAACCGAGATGTTCGGCTACGCCACCGCGCTGCGCTCGCTGACCCAGGGCCGCGCCACCTTCAGCATGGAGTTCCGGCATTACGCCGAAGTGCCGGCCGGCATTGCCGAAGCGGTGATTCATGCGCACCGGGGCAACTAGCCGTAAAGAAAACGGCGCGTATGCAAAGGCAGCCCGAACTTTGTTTGCATCTAACATTACGCACTTGTCCACGCACTTGTCCACGAAGCATATGAAAAACGGGCAAGAATGGCGTGCGCAGAATGCGCTGTTCGGATCTGAAAAAAATCCATGACAATCGTTACTATTCAGCCCGCTATGTATGCGCATTCAATCACGCTTGATATTCCCTCCCCCTTGCAAGGGGAGGGTTAGAGCCTGCCCCCGAGTGTTTTAATCGGGGGGAGGAGGTAGAAAGCTTGATCGACCGTGCCGATATTTCGACCGTTCGACCCCCATCCCAGCCTTCCCCCTGCCCGGGGGAAGGAGCGTCAATAGCCAACTGAATAATTACTGA
>JBDSCZ010000249.1:0-17019 GCA_039920865.1 Burkholderiaceae bacterium | reverse complement strand
GAATGCCGCAAGATCGCCTATTCGATTGCCCATTCGCCGCTGGTGAAAACCGCCTTTTTCGCGTCCGACCCGAACCTGGGCCGGATTCTGGCCGCTATCGGTTATGCCGGCGTCGACGATCTCGATGTCGACCAGCTGAACCTGTATCTGGACGATGTCTGGGTCGCCCGGGACGGCGGTCGCAATCCGGACTATCTGGAGCAGGACGGCCAGCGCGTGATGCAGCAAAGCGAAATCACGGTGCGCGTCACATTGGCGCGCGGCACAGCCAGTGCCACGGTCTGGACCTGCGACTTGTCGCATGACTACGTGACCATCAACGCCGATTACCGCTCTTAATCCTATTAATGACCCGGACCCGGCACGCAGCCGGGTTTCACCTCACCTCACCTCACCGCAGCCATTCATGACCCAACTCGACCAATTTCTGATGCGCGCTGAAAGCTTGCTGGCGCGTCTTGAGTCCATCCTGCCACCACCGGCGCCTGCCACCGATTGGGAACTCGCTACCGCATTTCGCTGGCGCAAGCGAACCGGCCAAGGTATCGGCTTCCTGCAGCCGGTGGCGCATATCGCCAGTATTGGTTTGGATGATCTGCACAATATAGGGCCGCAAAAGCAGCAGATCGAGCAGAACACGCAGCAGTTCGTGCGCGGCCGGCCGGCCAACAACGTGCTGCTGACCGGCGCCCGCGGCACCGGCAAGTCGTCGCTGATCAAGGCCTGTCTGAACCGCTATGCTGCGCAGGGTTTGCGCCTGATCGAGGTTGACAAGGCCGATCTGGCCGACTTGCCGGACATCGTCGACTTGGTAGCCAACCGGCCCGAACGCTTCATCGTCTTTTGCGACGACCTCAGCTTCGAGGAAGGCGAGGGCGGCTACAAGGCGCTGAAAGTCGCGCTAGACGGCAGCATCGCCGGGCAATCCGACAATGTGCTGATTTACGCCACTTCCAACCGGCGCCACCTGTTGCCGGAACGCATGGCCGACAACGAAACCTACAAGCGCAGCGACGATGGCGATCTGCATCCGGGCGAAACGGTCGAAGAAAAAATTTCTTTGTCCGAGCGTTTTGGCCTGTGGGTGTCGTTTTATCCGTTCAAGCAGGACGATTACCTCGATATCGTTGCGCACTGGCTGGGCTCGTTCGGCTGTGATGCCAGTCAGATCGCAGCGGCCCGCGCCGATGCGCTGCGCTGGGCCTTGCAGCGCGGTTCGCGCTCCGGCCGCGTCGCCTGGCAGTTCGCCCGGGATCATGCGGGAAAAATGTAATGTGATGGAGTATGCTAAAAAATAATGGATATTCCGCATATATTCATTGCGTGTTATCTAGATACAGTATTCAGTATTTATTCTTTGTGAAGGTGGTTTGATGGTCGATTCCAGTCAGGTTCCGATTGCGGTCGCGGTCGGGATTCTCATGCAACCGAACGGCGATGTCTTGCTGGCGCAACGCCCCCACGGCAAGCCTTACGCCGGCTATTGGGAATTTCCGGGCGGTAAGGTGGAGCCGGGCGAGTCGATTCTGAATGCGCTCAAGCGCGAGTTTGTCGAAGAACTGGGGATTGAGATCATCAACGCCGAGCCTTGGTGCGGCGTCGAATATATGTATCCGCATGCCCACGTGCGACTGCATTTCTACCTCAGTCGCGCATGGCGCGGCGAGCCGCAAAGCCTGGAGGGGCAGGCTTTCGCATGGCAGGGCAGCGTCGGAGTTGCGCCGCTATTGCCGGCCACCATCCCGCTGCTGAAGTGGCTGGATCAGCTGCGGTTCAATACAAATAGGGAATGAGCGCTTTGGTACGCTGGCGGTAGGCGGCGTAGTCGGGAAAATGCCCCATCAGCAAGCGCTCTTCGCGCCGGATCTTGATGGTAAGAACACCTGCCAGCAGCGCCAGCAAGTCCCATTTTATCGCCGATTCATACGCCAGACAGGCGGCGAGGCCGCACAGTAGCACCGCCAGATACATCGGATGCCGGATAAGGCGATAAATGCCGCGCGTGACTAATTCGCCGCTGCTACGAGGTTCCGGCAGCACGCTGAAGGTGTGTGCCGGCATCACCGCCAGTGCGGCACCAGCAGCGATTATCCCGAGAATGAACAGTGCGACGTTGACTACAGTAAACTGCGGCGCCTGGAACGGAGCGGCGATCAAGACGATCAGCAGCAGTTGCGCAAAAACCAGCAGGCGTGACATCGCGATGCTCCCGGCTCAGGGCTGCAATTTGTCATCGTCGTCGATATCCTCGGCCGGATTGACGGCAGGAATCGTGTATTTTTCCTCGGCCCAGGCGCCCAGATCGATCTGTTTGCAGCGTTCCGAGCAAAAAGGACGGAAGCGGTTTTTATCGGCCCATTCGACTTTGCTGCCGCAGGTCGGGCAATTCACAAAAGTAGTCATCGTTACACTCGTTGCATTCAAAAATTGCACAGGGTCAGTTCGAAAGGGACGTCACCGTCGAATGGTTTTGGCTTCATTTTGCCGTCCTGGCAGGTGAAACGTACCCACAGCATGTATTTGTTGGCGGAAATTTCCGGGATGCAGCCGAGTTCCTCATCGATTTCCATGCGCAGCATCTGGTAAATTTTCCCCTGCAGCATTTCCTGGTAGGCGCCTGATGGCGCGATGATCTTGCTGGTGCTGCCTGATTCGCGCAGCAGTCGCAGCACCAGACTCAATGCCTCGAACAGCGGCAGCAACGGCGAAAACCAATTCGATATATCGTCAAAACGCTGTTGCGCCGGGCGTTGTTGCCAAGCGTAGTACGAGGGTAAATCGAATTCGCAGGCACCGCCGGGGATGATGGTGCGACCGCGAATACTCATCAGCCATTCATTGTCGCGCACGTTCTGCCCGGTCTTGCCTTGCGCCGCCATCAGGGTTGTGCTGATCCGATTCAGCTCGAACAGAATTTCATCGAGTCGCTGTGCTTCCACATTGGGATTGCTTTTGAAGCCGAGCAGCGTGTGCTTCTGGCGCTCCAGCTCCTGCAGCAAATCCGATTTCAGGTCGGCGCGGCCGGCGACTTCGAGCATTTCGAAGATTGTGCACAAGGCGACATGGTGCTGCAGCGCATGTTCCTGATGCAGGAAAAAGGTGAATTTTTCATACAGGTCTTCCAGACGCAACAACGTGCGAATACGCTCGTTGAAAGGGTATTCGTAAACAATCAAAGCGTATCCCGGTAAAGGTTAATGGTTGTGTAATTCTGAACGATGCGGACGCAAATTACAAATGCTGAGAATATTTAGCCGCCAGCGACCGATACAACGCATGCAGGCGATCGACCTGCGGCTCCAGCGCGTTGGCGCTGGCGTCATTGGTAATCACGTCATCAGCCGCTGCCAGGCGCGCTGCACGCGAAGCTTGGTGCGCCATGATCGCACGCACCTGCGCTTCGCTCAGGCGGTTGCGCTGGATGACGCGCTGGATTTGCAGCGATTCCGGGCAGTCGATGACCAACACCCGTGTCACGCGCCGGGACCAGTCGCCGGACTCGACCAGCAGCGGCACCACCGGCATCAAATAGTCGCCCTGCGCCTGCTGTGCGGCGCGTTCAGTCTCGGCTCGTATCAGTGGATGCAGGATCGCTTCCAGCCGTTGTTTGGCAGCTGGATCGGAAAACACCTTGTCGCGCATCGTAGCCCGGTCCATCGCGCCGTCGGTATCGATGAAGGCGGCGCCAAATTGGGTCAGGATGGCGGCAATGGCCGCTCCGTCCGGTGCGCACAGGCGGTGCGCAATCAGATCGGTATCGATGATGGCCGCGCCACGGGCGGCGAACAGATCGGCCACCGTACTCTTGCCGCTGCCGATGCCACCGGTCAGGCCGACTGAAAAGCGATTCTGCATGGATGCCTCAGGAGAAAACGACTATCGCACAATTTATTGTTAACATAGGGTATATCAAAAAAATATAGTATTTGCGCAATATTTAATTGGCACATTAAAAATACAAGGGCTTGTATATGTTTCTTCGCAAGAAGCAACTAAAGCAGGAAGCCGAGTGTGCTGGCGGTAATTGCGTCGCCATAGAGTAGCGCAATCATGCCGGCAGCGGCTAAATACGGGCCAAACGGGATCGGGTTGTCGCGGCCGCGCCTGGTGAATACAATCAGGAATATGCCGACCGTGGCGCCGACCACGGAAGACAGCAGGATAATCATCGGCAACATGCTCCAGCCCAGCCATGCTCCCAGCGCCGCCAGCAGCTTGAAGTCGCCATAACCCATGCCTTCCTTGCCGGTGGCGAACTTGAACAGCCAATAAATTGCCCACAGGATCAGATAGCCGGCTGCGGCGCCAATCACTGCATCTGGCAGTGTCGTGAAAGTGTCATTCAGGTTGACCAGCAGGCCGGCCCACAGCAGCGGCAGCGTCAGGTCGTCGGGCAGCAACTGGGTGTCGGCATCGATGAAGGTCATCGCAATCAGCAGATAGGCGAATAGCAACGTCGACAGACCAGCCAGGCCGGCGCCAAAGCGCCAAATCAGCAGCGCCGACAAGGCTGCCGTTATCAATTCGATAGCCGGATAACGGGCTGAAATCGGCGCCTCGCAGGAAGCGCATTTGCCTCTGAGCGCCAGATAGCTGATAACTGGAATATTCTCCAGCGCGCCGATCTTGTGACCACAATGCGGGCAGGCCGAACGCGGCAGTGACAGGTCGAAACGGTCGGTATGCGGCAGATTCTGGCCGCTTTCGTGTGCCACGTAATTGTCCGATTCGCGCTGCATCATCTTCGGCATGCGATAAATCACCACATTCAGAAAACTGCCGATCAGCAGGCCGAACAGGCCGGCCAGCGCAGTGCCCGGCAGATTGCCGGGTACCGCAAAGAAAGCAAGTTCCTGCATCAAACCACCGACCCCAGCTTAAAGATAGGCAGGTACATGGCAATCACCAGGCCGCCGATCAGCACACCCAGAATCACCATGATAAGAGGTTCCATCAGGCTGGACAGCGAGGCTACTGCATCGTCGACTTCTTCTTCATAGAAATCGGCGACTTTGCCCAGCATCATGTCGAGCGAGCCGGATTCTTCGCCGATCGACACCATCTGCGTGACCATGTTCGGAAATACCTCGGAATTTTGCATTGCAGCGGTCAGGCTGGTGCCGGTACTGACTTCGGTCTGGATCTTTCTGGTCGCCTCCAGATACACAGCGTTGCCACAGGCACCGCCGACCGAATCGAGCGACTCAACCAGTGGTACGCCGGCGGCAAACATGGTGGCCAAGGTGCGGGTCCAACGCGCGATGGTGGCCTTGCGGATCACTGCGCCGAAGATCGGCGCCTTCAGCAACAGCCGGTCCATCGCCTGCTGCACCTTCAGCGAACGTTTCCAGGATTGAAAAAACAGATACAGACCACCGAAGATCAGGCCGAAAATCAGATACCACCATTGCACGAAGAAATCCGAGATCGCCATCACGAACAGGGTCGGCGCCGGCAGGTCGGCGCCGAAGCTTTTGAATACATCCTTGAAAGCCGGCACTACCCAGATCATGATCACTGCCGTCACCACGAAGGCTACCACCAGAATCGATACCGGATAGAACATCGCCGACCTGATCTTGCCCTTGATTGCGATGGTTTTTTCCTTGTACACCGCCAGTCTGGTCAGCAGGTCTTCCAGAATCCCGGCCTGTTCGCCGGCGCCTACCAGATTGCAAAACAGCGGGTCGAAATACAGCGGGAATTTGCGGAAAGCCTGGTTCAGGCTCGATCCGGTTTCGACGTCAGCGCGGATATCCTGCACCAGTTTGGATACCGACGGATTGGCGTTGCCCTTGGCGATGATGTCAAACGCTTGTAATAGTGGTACGCCGGCCTTCATCATGGTGGCCAATTGGCGGGTAAATAAGGTAATGTCTTTTTCGGTGATGCGCTTGCCGCTACGGAAGTTTTTTTTCTTTATTTTTGTAACCAGAATACCCTGGCGCCGCAACGTGACGCTGACCACCGCTTCGCCTCCGGCGCGAATTTCACCGCGCACCAATTTGCCACTCTTGTCCTTGCCTTCCCAGGCGAAAATCGCTTCCTTGTTCAGACGCGCGTTTGCGCTAATGCGTGATGCGGTTGCCATCTGCTATCTCCCGTTATTCATTGGTGCAGCCGAGGACTTCTTCCAGGCTGGTCATGCCTTGCCTGACTTTGATCAACCCCGACTGGCGCAGGGACTTGACCCCTTCCAGTGCAGCCTGGCGCTCTATGTCTGGAGCCGAGCCCTGCGACAGGATAATGCGTTCGATTTCTTCCGAAATCGGCATGATCTGATAGATACCGACCCGACCCTTGTAACCGCTGCCGCTGCAGCGGTCGCAGCCAACCGGTCTGAACGGTTGCCAGCTGCCGTCCAGATCCGCTTGCTTGAAACCGGCCTGCAACAGCACTTCATCCAGAATTGCTGCCGGCTGCTTGCAGTTGCACAGGCGGCGCGCCAGCCGCTGTGCGGTAATCAGGATCACAGAAGAGGCGATGTTGAATGGCGCCACTCCCATATTCATTAAACGCGTCAGGGTCGATGGCGCATCGTTGGTGTGCAGGGTGGAAAACACCATGTGGCCAGTCTGCGCCGCCTTGATGGCGATGTCGGCAGTTTCCAGGTCGCGGATTTCGCCGACCATGATGACGTCCGGATCCTGGCGCAGGAAGGCTTTCAGTGCTACCGAAAAAGTTAGGCCGGCTTTATCGTTGACGTTGACCTGATTGACGCCGGGCAAGTTGATCTCGGCTGGGTCTTCCGCAGTAGAAATATTGATGCCGGGCTTGTTGATCACGTTCAGGCAGGTATATAGCGACACCGTTTTGCCCGAGCCGGTCGGGCCGGTCACCAGCACCATACCGTAAGGGCGCTGGATCGCGTTGAGCAGGGTTTCCTTCTGATCGGCGTCGTAGCCAAGTGCATCAATCCCCATCTGAGCCTGGGTCGCATCTAGGATGCGCATGACGATTTTCTCGCCGAATAGGGTTGGCAGCGTGCTGACCCGGAAATCGATGGTGCGCGTTTTGGAGACTACCAGCTTCATGCGGCCGTCTTGCGGCACGCGCTTCTCGGAAATATCGAGCCTGGAAATGACCTTTATGCGCGATGCCAGCTTTTCCTTGATCGCCAGTGGCGGTTGCACGATTTCCCGCAAAATACCATCGACGCGGAAACGGATGCGGTAAAACCTTTCAAACGGCTCAAAGTGGATGTCGGATGCGCCCAGGTTAATCCCGTCCAGCAATATTTTTTGCAGAAACTTGACAACTGGAGCGTCGTCAATCTCGGCACCACCCGCGTCCGCGGCAGTAGCAGATGCGTTATCGTCTTCGATGAAATTGATGTCGAGATCGTCGCCGATCAGTTCGTTCAGGCTCTGTTCGGCATTCTGCCCTAATTGCTCCAACAACTGCAGCAGCAGATCGTGCTGCACGATGACCGGCTCGACGATCAAACCGGTTTGGAACTTGATCTGGTCGAGGGCCTGCATGTTAGTCGGATCCGAGATCGCGACGGTGACCTTGTTGCCGCGTTTGGCCAAAGCGATTACGCGTTGCCCCTGCATCAGGCGGTCGTCGATGATTTTTTCCGGCAGCGCTGCGAGATTGAGCGCCGATAGGTCTAGCGCCGGATAACCATAAGTTTCGGAGCAGAACAGCGCGAGTGCACGTTTTTCGATATGGCCACTTTGGAGCAGAGTATCGATGAAAAAAGATTTCTCGGACAGTGCCTTCTTGTTCAGAGTCTCGGCTTGCGATGTCGTTAAATGCCCTGCCTGTACCAGTGACCTGGCAAGTCCTGACATCGGAAGAGGGGCTGTGCTGTTGGGAGACGCTGGTGCCATAAATGATTCAGTCGGAAAATAATGAAAAAAACATAAGGATTGGCGGCTAGGAGCCTGTCAGACTTAGGGAATCGAAGCGAGAAATTAGCTGAGCGAGGGCAGATTTTGCCGCTTTTGCAGTGTCAATAGCGGGCTATTGACCAAAAAAGCGGTGAAATATGAACCGCTCAGGGTATTTTGTAGTCGATTATCCCTAAGTCTGACAGGCTCCTAGATGATGCCTCCATGCATCTAACTTGTAAAGGCATTGCCGTGGCAGCGTTGCTTTTTACGCTTTTCTTTGACCATGCTGCCAAAGAATCAAGTTTTTTTGGCAGGACGACTTTTGGGTAGGTGGCGTATCAATTTGACTACTTTTATCGACTGATTCTGAACCTGGATGATTTCGAGGATACACTTTGGAAACTTGACGCTGACATTTGCTTCCGGAATGTCCTGCAATAATTCCAGCAGCAAACCGTTGAGTGTCTTCGGTCCATCCAGTGGCAGTTCCAGTCCGAGTCGCTTGTTGATGTCGCGTAACGCAGTGGCGCCTTCCAGCAGGCACTCACCCTTTTCGTCCCACCGGAAGTTGTCGGCGCGGGTGGCCCCTGGGGTGGAGGTCGTGAATTCGCCAATCATTTCTTCAATGATGTCTTCCAGAGTCACCAAACCCTGCACTTCGCCATACTCATCGACGATGATGCCAAGGCGCTCATGATTTTCCTGGAAATACTGCAGTTGGTTAAATACGCCGGTATCTTGTGGTATGAAGTAGGGATCGGTCAGTAGCGCGCGGAAGTGTTCCACTGTCAACTCCTGTTCCTGACTGAGCAAGGCCACTGCCTTTCGCATGTGCAGGATACCTACGATCTTATTGATTTCGCCTTCGTAGACTGGTAGCTTGTTATGGTAGCAGGTCACCAATTGGTGCTTGATCTCTTCTACCGGGACCGATAGGTTAAGCGCTTCGACCTGCGCTCGCGGCGTCATTATGTCTTCGACCGAAATGGTTTCCAGGTCGAACAGGTTAAGCAGGATGCTCTTGTGTTTCTGCGGGATGAAATTGCCGCCTTCCAGCACGATCGAGCGCAACTCTTCCGGCGACAGTCGCTGCACGTTCGCATCGGAGCCGATCTTGATGCGAAACAGTTTGAATACCGCTGATACGAACAGGTTGACGAACCAGACCAGCGGCTTGCCGATGGCGAGCAAGATTTTGAGGACGAAGCTGGCCGGCAGGATGATGCGCTCCGGATAGGTCGCACCTATCACTTTGGGGACGATTTCAGCGAAGATGATCAGCAGGAAAGCAACCACGCCGGTGGCCATCGTGATTACCTTGTCGTCATTACCGAAGGCGGTTATCGCCATCGCGGTCACCAAGGCGGCAACCAACGCATTGATAATGGTATTGCCGATAAGAATCAGCGAGAGCACCTTGTCGATGCGCTCCATTAACCATAGCGTGGTGCCAGCCAGCTTGCTGCCGCGTTTTGCCAGATGGCGCAGCCGATGGCGATTGGCCGCCATTAGGGAGGTTTCGGAAATGGAAAAGAAAGCGGAGCAACATATTAGAAGAGCAAGCGCAAGCAGTTGCATCCATAAGGGAACGGTATTCAATGGTGTGCCATTAAAAAGGATTACACAAAAAAACCGCCCGATAACCGGGGCGGAATGAGAGGATTCGCACCTCAGGCCTCTACGTTCAAGGCAGTACCCAATGCACTGCAGTGGCTTCTAATTGGAGCTGTATTTTTTATTCTGATGCAATCAAGACCTTGGCGCAAGCTATACAGTACAAGCCGCAGCTAAGCACCAACCATCAATGTTGTGCAGATTTTATATCCCGGATTCGGATGCGATGCGCACTCTTACCGACTGCGGCGCAAAGGAATGGTGGCTGGTTACGCGTTGAAATGCGTCACATATAGTTGTTCGCTACATGCAGACTCATGGACGCATCCGGTTGCGCCGCTTGGATACGGTTCGCCATCGCCAGACGAGGGTAATCAGTCCGTAAGTCAGTAATCCCATCAGCAAGGCCGTGATGGATACACCTACCAGCAATGGTTTGCCTAAGGCAGCAATGCGTTGCCACCAACTGATGTCGCCATTGCTTTCAGGCGTGACCGGACTAGTGGCGGTGGCGTCCGCAGGTACGGTGTCGCCGGTGATCCAGGCGCCCAGTCGATAAGCGCCGTAGTAGATGGGGCCGAATGTGATCGGATTGGTAATGAGAGTGCTTGCGGCGGCGGCCGGGACGTTGACGCGCAAAATCACGGCGGCGGCCACCGAAAGTGGAATCTGGGCAATCGGGAGCAGCAGGCCAAAGAACACGCCCAGCGCCACGCCCATGGCGACCCCACGTCGCGACCAGTGCCAAAGCTTGGGCTCATGCAGCCAAGGACCGAGCCAAGCGAGCCAGCGATTGCCGTGAATCTGTTCCTGGGTCGGCATGTGGCGTCGTATACGCTCTCGCAAGCTCATCGACATCCCCTAAAAACATAAATGTCACAGCAGTTTTTCATTGCATCGTTTGCAAACAACTTGGAAGTACCCAGTGCGAGAATTATCATCAAGCAAGCTGAATCCGGCATCTCGATTCGGAACACTTGTTGCATCAGGGATGCGTAATTGAATAGGATTTGGAAACCGATCAGAAGTACACCCAACGCCACTAAACCATTTATCATTCGCCCGGCTCCATTTAGTTGTCTGGTGACATGCATGGTGGTAAGAATATCGCTGTCATTGACATTGTTGGGCATTGATACGGTCAAAATATTTCAAAAACTGATACTTTAGTGAACAATTTTAAGCGGATTAATGATTAATAACTTTTCGCTAGAAATTAAAAAATTATCTCCAGCTGCGGGTTGATCTTGTCAGAAGTGAAGATCAAAATCCAGCGGCAATACTATTAAAACTGACCAATAATGGTTCGCATTTTTTTATTAAAACCGCAGAGATCAGTTAGGTCAGATACCTGTTGTGGACGAGTTCCAATAACTGTAATGGTGTACTTGCAATCTGATCGGCGCCCCATGAGTGAGGCGCAAATGTGCCACAATAACCCCATGCCGCCGCGACAGTATGCATGCCTGCCGCATGTCCGGCCTGGATATCGCGAAGGTCATCGCCTACATACCAGCAATCCTGTGGAGAAAAGCCAAGGCGCCTGGCGGCTTCGAGTAGCGGTCCCGGATGTGGTTTGGGTTGTGGCATCGTATCGCCGGATACCACGCAGCCTGCTTGGTCCAAGCCAATCAGGCTAATTAAAGGCTCTGTAAAGCGTGTCGCCTTGTTTGTTACGATTCCCCACGCCATGTCATGCTCGCTTAATCCCTTGATCAGGTCGATTACGCCATCAAATAACCTGCTCTCCACGGCAAGTGCTGCAGCGTAATTATTCAGGAAATCGATTCGCAAATTTTCATAGCCTGGATCTTCAGGTGAGAGCCCAAATGCCACGCCGATTAATCCTCTCGCACCTGATGATGCTGCTGGGCGTAGTGATTCATATGTTGCCGGTATTAATCCTTGCGATGTTCGCAGTAGATTCACTGCCGCAGCCAGATCTGGCGCAGTATCGGCTAAAGTGCCATCGAGATCGAACAGAATGGCGCGAGGGATTGGGGGCATATTGAGAGTCAACGCAAATCTATATGCGATTTTAGGCAGCAGTTGTTGATCGGTAAAATTGTATTACGCAGTACGGGTGCAGGCCATCATGTAGTTAACGCTGGTGTCATGATTGAGTGAATACAATTGGGTTACAGGATTGTATGTCAAGCCCTTCATGGCATCGACAGTCATGTTCGCATTTCGAATGAATTGAGATAACTCGGCAGGCGTAATGAATTTTGCATAATCATGCGTACCTTTGGGCAACAGGCGCAGCAGGTATTCTGCCCCGATAATTGCGTAAAGGTAGGATTTCATGTTGCGATTAAGAGTGGAAAAAAATACGCGGCCGCCGGGTTTTACCAAGGTGACGCAGGCGCGAACAATTGAGGCCGGATCAGGCACATGTTCAAGCATTTCCATGCATGTCACGATGTCGTATTTTTCAGGCTCTCTTGCGGCCAGATCTTCAGCTGCAATTAATTCGTAGCGAACCTTGACTCCCGATTCCAAGCTGTGCAAGTCGGCAACCTTGAGGGCTTTTTCGGATAAATCAATTCCCGTCACATTGGCGCCTTTATTCGCCATCGATTCTGACAGAATTCCGCCGCCACAACCTATGTCGACAACGGTTTTTCCTGTTAACGGCACGCACGCATTAATCCACTCAAGCCTGAGTGGATTAATGGCATGCAAGGGGCGAAATTCCGAGCTTGGATCCCACCAGCGGTGAGCGAGATCACTGAATTTTTGTAGTTCAAGAGGGTCAGCATTCATAGGTAACATGATAGCTGTAAATGCGTCGATTTGCAGGTATTGCAGAATAAATCGGATGGGGCTGAATCGTGGTGGCTCGTTTGATTGCTTATGCCGTAAAAAAACCCCGCGAATGCGGGGTTTTTAATTGGGTAAATCGATTAGTTGTTACGTGTACCAACAACTTCGATTTCTACTCGGCGGTTTTGAGCGCGACCGGCAGCAGATTTGTTGCTTGCAACAGGTTGTTTTTCGCCCTTGCCTTCAGTGTAGACCCGATTGGTTTCGATACCTTTGGAAACCAGATAGGCTTTAACTGCTTCAGCACGACGAATCGACAACTTCTGGTTATATGCATCGGATCCGACTGAGTCTGTATGACCAACAGCGATGATAACTTCCAGATTGACGCCGCTCAGTTTCGAGGCCATGTCATCCAACTTCGCTTTACCGTCCGCTTTCAATACGGATTTGTCAAAATCAAAAAATGCATCCGCTGCAAAAGTGACTTTTTCTGCAGTAGGAGCTGCTGCGACAACAGGCGCAGCCGCAGGTGCAGGAGCTGGTGCAGCTACTGGCGCTGCAGCTGCAACGATTTCGCCATCACAACCAGGGACTGAATCTGCAGGTGTCCAGTAGCCAGCATGCCAGCACAAACCGAATGGGTTGCGTGCAATTACACCGCGGCTATCTTGTACGTATGCGCTATTTGGTGTTTTAGCCTGAATGTCCTGCATGCTTTGTGCAGATGCGGAAATAGACAGGACTGCGGACGCAGCGAAGACGAGTTTTACTAATTTTTTCATATTTTTTCCTCTCGGGTGAGATATCCGCAGATAAAAAACTGCGCTACAAATTTACAACAACTTGAAATAAATTACTACTTGCAACAGGTTATCATAATTATAAATTAACCATATGCAATAGTCCGGTTTTCATTTTGCCACAGGCTTTGCGTTGCTGCTTTATTTGTTAAATTAACCCAGATACATTTTTGACTAATCGTTGCGGTTTCGCAACGCTAAAAAGGCGAATTTTTCAGTTGGGAAATTATGTAAAGCACCTGGCCGATAGTTGTTTGTTAGATGTGGTGCACTGTTACTGTCTTAACAGCCCTTTAACTTCAATAATCAAGCGACGGTTGGGCGCCAGACACTGAATAAGTTTCTTGCGGGGCAGTTTATTGTTACAGGTTTGTACTGGCTGTGTGGCGCCGGCGCCCATTGTACTGATGGCAGATACTATATTTTTGCTTGTGAGGTAGGTGGCCATGTTAGCGGCGCGCTTTTCAGATAATTGCAGATTATATTTTTGCGATCCGAGTAGATCGGTATGACCAGTTATGCGTATCGACGCAATGTTGGCGCACCTCGCAAGTCCGGTTAGAACTTCTTCATCAATCCGTTTTTTTGCGGCCTCGACAAGAACAGCGCTATTAAACGGGAACGTTTGATCGTTTTCTAATGTCGTCACGAAGTCACATCGTTTTGGCTCTGGTCGTGCGGCAGGCGTGGCATCTTGTGTAAGCGGCGCTGCAATGGCAGGTGCAGTAGGATTCGCTATCGGGGACATCAGTTCCCCGTCGCATCCCAGAACGGCATCTGCGGCGAGCCAGTTGCCCGAGCGCCAGCAAAGACCGTAGGCGCTACGCACTATTGTTCCATTATTGTCTTGCAAGTATGCGCTGTGTGGTGTTTTGGCTTTAATGTCAGATGTCTGGGCGTTCGCGCTAATGATTGTTGCGCCAATCGCAAGGCCTAGGGCCAGTTGTTTCAGCATGCTGCTTCCTTTGTTGCGATTTCTAGGTATAGATGGTTGAAATATTCGGCGGTATTTAAACATATTTAATGGATGGGGGTTGTGTTTCGTGGAAATTGCGTATCGCTCTGCCAATTTTCTAAGCGCCATGAGGAAACCGGCACATGCTAAAATTGTTAGTTTACAAGCTTCGACCAGTTGTCGTAACAATGCCTTAACAACGGGCATTATATTGTGTTAACCCAGTCAAAGATCAGCCGAACAGCCAATGGATCAATTCGCCAAAGAAACAATCCCAATCTCTCTTGAAGAAGAGATGCGCAAGTGCTACCTCGATTATGCGATGAGCGTAATTGTTGGGCGTGCCTTACCCGATGTACGAGACGGCTTGAAGCCGGTACATCGGCGAGTACTTTTTGCCATGCATGAAATGAACAATGTCTGGAACCGCCCCTACGTTAAATGCGCGCGTGTTGTTGGTGAGGTGATGGGTAAATATCACCCGCATGGCGACCAGTCGATTTACGATACTCTGGTGCGGATGGCGCAGCATTTTTCATTGCGTTACATGTTGGTTGACGGCCAGGGCAACTTTGGTTCTGTTGACGGTGATAATGCCGCTGCGATGCGATATACCGAGTGCCGGTTGGGCAAGATAGCCAATGAACTGTTGGCGGATATTGACAAGGATACTGTTGATTTCACTCCTAACTACGACGGCAAGGAAAAAGAGCCGTCGGTCCTGCCGACCAAGATTCCCAATCTGCTGATTAATGGTTCTTCCGGGATCGCAGTCGGGATGGCAACCAATATCCCGCCGCACAATATTACAGAAGTCATCAAGGGTGCGTTGTACCTGCTGCGCAATGCCGACTGCAGCATCGATGACCTGATCGAGATCATCCCGGCACCAGATTTTCCTACCGCCGGCATTATTTATGGCGTATCCGGTGTGCGCGACGGTTACCGCACCGGACGCGGCCGTGTCGTGATGCGCGCCAAGACGCATTTCGAAGAGTACGGCAAGGAAGGGCGCACCGCGCTCATCATTGATGAACTGCCGTATCAGGTAAACAAGAAATCCCTGCTCGAGCGCATCGCCGAGCATGTGCGCGACAAAAAGCTCGAAGGTATTTCCGATGTGCGCGATGAGTCCGATAAATCTGGCATGCGTGTAGTAATTGAATTGAAGCGCGGCGAAGTGCCCGAGGTTGTATTGAACAATCTCTACAAGCAGACGCAGTTGCAAGATACCTTCGGCATGAACATGGTGGCGCTGGTGAATGGTCAGCCGAAGCTGCTGAACCTGAAAGAGATGCTGCAATGCTTCCTGTCCCATCGACGCGAAGTTATCACCCGCCGTACCGTGTTCGAGCTGCGCCGTGCGCGCGAACGGGGCCATGTGCTGGAAGGCCTGGCAGTTGCCTTGGCCAATATTGACGATTTCATTGCCATCATCAAGGCGGCGCCGACGCCGCCCATCGCAAAGCTGGAATTAATGTCGCGCGCCTGGGACTCCTCGGTGGTGCGTGAAATGTTGGCACGTACCGGAGCAGAAAACACTGGTGGCGTCGAGGCATTCCGTCCGGAAAATTTGCCGAAACACTACGGCATTCAGAAAGACGGCTTGTACAAGCTGTCGGACGACCAGGCCCAGGAAATTTTGCAGATGCGTCTGCAGCGCCTGACTGGACTGGAGCAGGACAAGATCGTCAATGAGTACAAGGATGTGATGGCGCAGATTGCCGACTTGCTGGATATCCTGTCCAAGCCGGAGCGCGTGACCATCATTATCACCGACGAGCTGAATCTGGCCGTAAACGAATATGGCGAAGGCAACAAGGATGTGCGTCGGTCACAGATCGAACTGAATGCAACCGATCTCGGAACCGAAGACCTGATCACGCCGCAAGACATGGTGGTTACACTGTCGCATACCGGTTACATGAAGTCGCAGCCGATGTCTGAATATCAGGCCCAAAAACGCGGCGGCCGCGGCAAGCAGGCAATGGCAACCAAGGAAGATGACTGGATCGACCAGCTTTTCATCGCCAATACGCACGATTACATCTTGTGCTTCTCCAACCGCGGTCGTTTGTATTGGCTCAAGGTATGGGAAGTGCCCCAAGGCTCGCGCAATTCACGCGGCAAACCGATCGTCAACATGTTCCCGCTGCAGGAAGGCGAGAAGATCACGATGGTGTTGCCGGTGTCGGGCGAAAACCGGACTTTCCCGGAAGACCGCTACATCTTCATGGCGACTAGTCTTGGTACCGTCAAAAAGACACCTTTGCATGATTTCAAAAATCCGCGCAAAGCCGGCATCATTGCGGTCGACCTCGACGAGGGTGACTTCCTGATCGGTGCTGCGCTGACCGACGGCAAGCATGACGTGATGCTGTTTTCTGATTCCGGCAAGGCAGTGCGCTTCGACGAAAACGATGTGCGGCCGATGGGACGCACCGCACGCGGTGTGCGCGGCATGAATATGGAAGAAGGGCAGCAGGTGATTGCCTTGCTGGTGGCTGAAAATGAGCAACAAAGCGTCCTGACCGCGACCGAAAACGGTTTTGGCAAGCGCACGCCGATCCATGAATATACCCGTCATGGCCGCGGCACCAAAGGCATGATCGCGATCCAGACCAGCGAGCGTAACGGCAAAGTAGTGGCAGCCACCCTGGTCGAGTCCAGCGATGAAATCATGCTGATCACCACCGGCGGCGTTTTGATTCGCACCCGCGTTTCCGAAATTCGCGAAATGGGCCGTGCGACGCAAGGGGTGACGCTGATCGCCGTCGAAGACGGCACCAGGCTTCGCGGCCTGCAGCGCATCGTGGAGTCCGATGTGGAAAGTGATGCTGATGTCGATAGCGATGTTGGCAGTGAGGAGCCGGGCGAGGCATGACACATATTTTCAATTTTTCCGCCGGACCGGCCGTATTGCCGAAAGAAGTGTTGCAGCAGGCTGCCGCTGAAATGCTTGACTGGCATGGCAGCGGCATGTCGGTGATGGAAATGAGTCATCGCGGCAAAGAATTCATGTCCATCATCGCAGCAGCCGAAA
>JBDSCZ010000248.1:0-11107 GCA_039920865.1 Burkholderiaceae bacterium | reverse complement strand
CAATGCCGGAAGACCACTACCAGTTCGAGCGGCAAGGATATTTTGTCGCGGATAGTGTCGATTCGGTCGCGGGAATGCCGGTGTTTTATCGGGTGACGACTTTGAAGGATTCGTGGGGGAAGTGAGCAACTGAACAACTAATCCCATTACGAAGGAATCCTTGTGTTTTCAAAAAAATATGGAAAGACCATAAAGATGTTCCTGATGGATGCGGAGCCTAATGGTCGAATGATTTGCGAGCTATCTAATTGGACAGGAAAAGCCTATAGAATTCCCAGAAATAAAGTGAAGGATTGCAGTGATCGAAATGAGCTTAAAGGGACTGCAGTCTATCTTTTGTTTGGAAAACCAGAATTAAATGAAGAAAAAATTCCGGTCTATATTGGCGAAGCTGAAAATGTGTATAACAGGCTCATTCAACATGTTTCCGAAAAAGATTTTTGGAATGAAGCCGTTATCTTTATTAGCAAAGATGAAAATCTAAATAAAGCGCACATCAAATATCTTGAATCAAGATTGTATGAAACTGCAGTTTCAGCAAATCGGTATGAAATCAAAAACAATTTAACACCAACAAAATCTTCCATTTCCGAAAGTGATCAAGCTGAAATGGAGGAATTTGTTGAGTATATAAAAATGCTCATTAATGTTATGGGGTTTAAAGTATTTGAACCTATTCACAGCCTTGAAGCTAAAGACAACAAAGAGGAGAATCATTTATTCATTGATGCGGCTAGAGGAGCGAAAGGCGCAGGGCAAAGAACCTCTGACGGCTTCGTCGTTCTTTCTGGATCAGAAATAGCCAATTCAACCGTAGCATCATTTCCAAATGGATTTGCGAAACTTAGAAAGCTATTGTTTGATGGAAAGCAAATAGAACAACATGGAGAAAAATTAATTTTTAACGAGGATTATTTGTTTAGTAGCCCTTCTACAGCGGCTGCGATCATCATGGGACGTAATGCTAATGGCCTCTTAGAGTGGAAAGATAAATCCGGAAGAACATTGAAGGATATTGAACACAATGAGATTGAAAAGGCCAAGGTTTAGCACGTAAGTTAGGCCAACGCCTTATCAGTCCAACATACAAGCTCAAATCCACCTCAACCATTAAACAAGCCAACATGCCCCAACCTCACGTCATCGTCATAGGCGGCCCCAATGGAGCAGGTAAATCCACCATCGCGCCGCTGGTCCTGCGTGACTATCTGGCGATTCCGGATTTTGTGAATGCGGATCAGATCGCGGCTGGACTTTCCGCCTTTAATCCGGAAGGTGCGGCATTTGAAGCAGGGCGCATCATGTTGCGGCGCTTGCACGAATTGGCTGGATCGGGCAAGAGCTTTGCGTTTGAATCGACCTTGTCGAGTCGCACGTTTGCAGTATTCCTGACTAAACTGAAAGCGCAAGGTTATCGGGTTGATCTTTGCTATGTCTGGCTCAATAGCGTGGCACTGGCACAAGAAAGGGTGGCGTTGCGCGTGCGTATGGGCGGTCATGCTATCCCGCCTGAGGTGATCGCACGGCGCTATGCACGTAGCGTGCAAAATTTTCGTTCCCTATATCTTCCGATTGCGGATAGATGGCGGGTATTCAACAATTCTGAATCTTCTAACCCGCACATTATTGCCGCAGGAGCGACTGGCGTGCAGGACACAATCTACCAGGAGACATCATGGAACAAGATGCAATCGATTTGAAACAGCAGCCCGACCCTATTGATGAAAAATTGCAGGACACCGCGGCGCTGGAAAAAATCTTCAAACAAGCAGTGTTTGAGGCAGTCGACAAGGCGCAGAAATTGGGTTTTTTGCCCATCCCGCCGCAACCCAAGTCAGGATCGTAAGCCGCACAACGTCATACGTAAGGCCATGTGCGGATAATTCTGGCCTAGCAACGCGTCACAACAATTTTGATAACCACCGTTAAGTAACCGAAAGAAGTTAACCCATGTTTGATGAAGATGATTTTGTTGCGGTTTCAAAGTTTCTCAAGCTCGGCGTGATCATCAAGCTGAAAAATCCGATGGGGCAAAGCCCCAGTTTCAGCACCCAGTTCCCGAAGCCCAAGGGTGGCGTGGTGACGATCGATGAAAACAATCTTTACGATGTCGAGCGGGCATTGCGGGCGCTGTTGTCGGATGAGACGCCGGTTCGGACCAAGATAACGCCGTTCATTTATCTGGGAACCAACTTTCGCGGAATCCTGTTCTGCTCCAAGGGCTTGAAAGAATTTACGGTCCAGGAAACCCACAATACATTCGGCATAGAATCCAATAAAATTGTCCGCAAGGCCGAAAATTTCATTCAGTTGCTGCATTAAAACGCGCACCAAGACCGGAAGCCGCATATCGTCAGACCTAGGAGTCTGCCGGACTTAGGGATAATCGGCTACAAAATCCCCTGAGCGGCGCATATTTCACCGCTTTTTTGGTCAATAGCTCGCTATTGACACTGCAAAAGCGGCAAAATCTGCCCTCGCACAGTGAATTTCTCGTCTTGGATTCGAGCATCTCGATACCCATCGCGTTTTTGGTTATTTCACCATTCATACGTCATTACAGCGTTCAGTAAACATTAATCAGGTTGAGTCCATGCGTTTCTATTTTCATTTTTTCGCACTGCCGGTACCGCAGCGCCTGATCAATTTCTGCAAGCCAAAGGCGTCGCGGTGAGCGAGCATCCGCGCATTTGCTGGAGCGAGGAGGGCGTCGAGCGCAGCGCGCGCTGGCATTCCGAGAGCGCCGCGCCAGCGCCAAAACGGGTGCAGATTGCCGATGACCGGTTGGCGGCCGACACTGCATATCGGTTGGCCTGCGAAGGCAGCGCGCTATTGTGGCGCGGCGATTTTCAAAATGCGCGCCAATTGTTGCAGGCGCTGGCACGACGCGCCGACCACAAGCCACGCAAGTCGTCCGAAGTACCAAGTGTAGCCTTTCATTTACACCGCCAGGCCCAATCCCAGCGTGCCCGCACGCTGGCGATGTTGCTGTTACCGTTAGATGCCGATTACCGTATCCCACTGCGGCGCGCACCCGATGTGCAGCAGGCTTGTCTGGAAGCGTACGGCCCGGGAGACGTCGCTTCGGTGATCTCGCTACGCGAGTTGCTGGGCTTGATCGGTGCCCATGAATGGCGCAAGAAAGGGGTCGAAATTGCGGTCTTGGACGAACGCATCCATCCACACTACGGCGTATTTTCACCGATACGCGGCGAATATCTGGAGCTGGTGGCCAACGCGCCACTACCGTCAACTGAACTGGCTTTCGATATCGGCACTGGCAGCGGCGTACTGGCCGCGCTGCTGGCGCGGCGCGGCGTCAAGCGCGTCATCGGCACCGACCTGGATCCGCGCGCGCTCGCCTGCGCTACAGAAAACATCGCCCGACTCGGTCTAGCCGGGCAGGTTGACATAGTGAAAGCGGACTTGTTCCCTGCTGGCCGTGCGCCGCTAATCGTATGCAATCCACCGTGGCTGCCGGCACGGCCCAGCGCATCAATCGAATCCGCGATTTACGACCCCGACAGCCGGATGCTGCATGGATTTCTGGGCGGACTGGCCTCGCATCTGGAGCCGGGCGGCGAAGGCTGGCTGATCCTCTCCGATCTGGCCGAGCATCTGGGCTTGCGTAGCCGCGCCGAGTTGCTGGCCGCTATCGAGCAGGCCGGGCTGAAAATCATCGATAGAACCGATATCCGACCGCAACATCCGCGCGCCAGCGACGCCACCGACGTGCTCCACACTGCGCGCGCCGCAGAGCTGACATCGCTTTGGCGGCTGGCTGTGCGCTGACGTGCAGTCTGCCGTTATGGAAAAATTGCTTACATATGCACGCATGAATCCCTGTGTGCATTGATGCAAGAATTTATATAAAAATATTTACAGTCTTTTGATCAGGATGAAAATGCCCAATAAACCCGCCAGAATCCTCACATTCAAGTGCAAAAAATGCAGCAAGCCGGTAAAGGTATTCCTGCAAAAAGTCTCAGCCTGCTCGCATATTCAGCCGTATCAGGGGATATGTACCTGCGGCGAATTGCATCGTTACGCAACCGGCCAAAAAGATGCGGTGCAATCGTATATGGATGCTGAAGATGGCAATTGGTCGCATCATCATTGAAACTGTGCAGTGCCAAAGAAAAATGCGGACAACAGTGTAAAAAGCCGAGAGCTCGCTCCGACTCTTTTACAGCAAGATCCGGCTGCAATCCCGGCCCCAATCCTGTCTGGCAATATCCAGGTTTGACCTGGAAGTTTGACTTGCAGAAATGACGCCAAACGAAACCATTAAAACCCCATGAATTTCGTAAAATATGGTGAGTATATGCAATTATATTGCATTTAACGCATATATTAATTGCGGATAGCTTATATACATTGGTTAGTATGTATATTATTCAAAACGGTCATTGCAGCGTGGAAATCAGCTCATGCGATCATCTGTACGGGAATTTTTTTAATAAAAAATCATGACAATGAAGATCAAGGCACTTACCTTCGATACCGGCGGAACCATTCTGGACTGGCACAGCGGTATCAGCAACGCATTCCAGAAAGTCGGCGAACGGCATGGAATTGCACTCGATTGGCACGCCGTAACGAATGACTATCGGCGCCTGGCCATGAAAGGCATTGTTGGCCAGGTTCAGCCCGCGTTCAATATGGACGATGTGCATCGCACCGCATTGGATGCAGTACTGTCGAAGCACGGCCTGGATGCATTCACGGCGCGGGATCGCTGGCACATTTTTCATGCGTGGCACGAACTTGCGGCATGGCCAGACTTTCCGACCGCACTGGAACGCATCCGGGGCAAATTCCCTGTCATTTCGTTCACCATGTTGCCTTTGGCACTGGTTCTGAGCGTTTCCAGACAAAACAATCTGGATTGGGATGCTGTCATCTCGTGCGAAATGATCGGAACCTACAAACCGCATGCCAAGGCGTATTTGACAGTGGCCCAGTGGCTGGACCTGGAACCCGCCGAGATTCTGATGGTGGCGTGCCACAATTTTGATTTGAATGCAGCCCGCGCTTGCGGTTTTAAAACCGCTTTCGTTCGCCGTCCGGATGAATGGGGGCAGCAGGGGCCGCCCGATCCAACGCCGCATCCTGACTGTAACATCGTGGTAGACAATTTTTTCGAATTGGCTGACAGCCTGGTTTATTGAGGCAATCTGTGTGTATTCGAGGTGGCGGATCAGGCCATACACAGGCAGGTGCTTTGACTGCGATGACGTCAGGCGATTAGTTTTAGTCCCGGCGGCAGTGACTCACCAAACATGCGCTGCTCGTCGGCAGCATCAAGCTGTACGATCTGGCTCACCATGACGATCCATGAAGGCGCTACCGCATTTGCCTTCAGCCGCTGGATAATCTGCTCGCGCAATGCGGGCGGCAGGTCGCGCGCGCGGTCACCGGTCATGCGCGCGATGTGTGCTGCGGCAAATGCAGCCAGCTTCATGCGCTTCCAGTCGAGCGCCAATATGGTTTCGAGCCAGTCGGTGACAACGTCGGGCGGCACAATGTCATGTGTATTGCCATGGAATGGCTGGCGCGCACCAATCCGCGCCAGTGCCCACAGATATCGGCTGGTCTGAATATCGTGCTGCGGCGATGCGGCGGCTGACGTTTGAATATTGCCTAGCAGCCATGTCCCGATTTCAATCTTGTAATCTTGCGGAATACGTTCCAGCGAGGCGCCCAGGCGCAGCGTTTCATCGTGGCTGCCTTTGACCAGGTTGGTGGGGCGCGGCCCGGTTTTTGCCTCGTCATTTTGCAGGTTGAACGCGAAATCGTCCAGCAAGCGTAATTGTGCCTGCTGATCCAGACCGCCGGCCACGCGCCGCCAGAGCGTCCACCATTCCGCACCAACCTGGCTGTCTTTGTCATGCTGAACGCCATACTCGAACAATGGCCAAAGCTGCTCGATGCGCCATGCATCGAGCGGCGCACCAAAGCCTGGCCGCAAACAATAGCCGGCAAGATTGAGCCACACGCGCTCGTGCTCGGCCGAGCGCCGCCGGCCGCGAGCGCGTGCTAACAAGGCGTCGAATAAGTGGCGCAGCAACGGTGTTTGCCAGTGCTCGCGGCTGCCCAGCAACTGCTCCAGTTGCAGTCTAAGTTGCTTGACTTCCTTCGGCGCTATCTGTCGGGTGCGGGCACCAAAAATACGCTCGATTTTTTCGACCGCTTGATTGAAGTGGGGCGGCAGTGCAGCTTCCTTCTTGAAATCGGCGACATCGTCGGAAGACGGGCCAGGACTTGCACTGCGCAACTGGAATTCCAGCAGCCAGCGTTGGCCGGGTTGATCGGACCCTTGCGCCGCCTCGACGCAATGCAGCTCCAGCGTGCCAAATTCGGTCAGCGATGTCGCTATATGCACCAGAATGTCTTGTCGGCCGCTCCCGGATTCCGTTTGCAACGCCATGGCGATCGGTGGCAGACGGACGAAGTTGCCGTGGGAGAGATCGATCAATTCGCCTGCGCGCGGCGGAGACTGATTGCCTGTTTCGGCATTCGATGACATCAGATGAAACTGCACAGGCTGCCCCACACGCAGGGCAAAAGTACGATCCGTGAGCAGGATTTCCCGCCCTGGTTCGCTGCCACGGGGCAGGATGCAGATGGCGCGCCGAGGTGCCGCGTTATCAGTCAAGTCGCCATCCTGACTGGCTGGTTGACGATGCTGTTTGTCGCTTTGCTCAAGCACCAGAAAATAGCTGCGCGCCGAGCCGCCGCCGATGCCAGGCGCGCGCCCTTGGATGGCCAGCGCATAAGCGACGCCACCACGGGCGACCGCCACTTCTGGATTGTCGTTATGCAACAGGTTGATCGGTACCTGTGTGCCGCTCCAGTTTTGCAATGTGTCTGTCAGGCGCCGAACCAACGCGTCGGCGCGAAATACGCCGCCATTGAGCAGCAAAGTGTCGGGCAGTACCAGTTGTTTCTCATCGCTTGAGGCGTCGCCGCCAACAGCTTCGCGCGCGGCCGTTGCATGCTGGCGTAAAAAACTGGCGATGTGGCGGGTAATGGCCGGGTCGCTGGCGTACGGCAGACCGAATTCAACGATGCCGCCGCGGCTGCGATTGCTGTGCTCTGTGCCGGTGACCATCGGAAAGAATCCATCGACGATAATCCGTTCGACTTCATCGCGCGTCAAGTCGACTGAGCGGACACCTTTGATGAGTTTGGCGCCGGCGCCAAGCAAGGTGACCGGCGCTCGTTCCGGTGCTTGCGCCGCCAGTAGTATTTCTTTGGCGGTCCGACAGCGCACCATCAATTGTGACAACTTGCCGGCAGATAGACGGGTGGCTCCAAGCTCTGGCGCGGATTCCGCCATGCGGGCTTCAGCCAAATGCGCCAGGGCCAGGTCCATATTGTCGCCCCCGAGCATTAAATGATTGCCGACGCCGATTCTTGTCAAGCTTGGTTGGCCATCGCGCAGCGCCACTTTGATCAGGCTAAGGTCGGTGGTGCCGCCGCCGACATCGCAGACCAGAACCAGTCGCGTGTGCGCTAGTTCTTCCGTTAAAGTATTGCGGTGGCGAAATAGCCAATCATAAAAAACCGCCTGGGGCTCTTCCAGCAAACGCAGCTTGGTCAATCCGGCCGAGTGTGCCGCTTCCACGGTCAGAGCGCGCGCGCCTTCGTCAAATGAGGCCGGCACGGTCAGCACCACATCCTGCTGCTCAAGCGGATTGTTTGGAAAATGCCAGTTCCATGCGGCGCGGACATAGGCCAGATAACTGGCACTGGCGGCCATCGGCGAAACTTTGCCTACTTCAGCGTCAGCTCCCCACGGCAGAATAGGTGCCAGGCGATCAACCCCCATGTGCGACAACCAACTCTTGGCGCTGACCACCAGCCGGCCGGGCACTTGCGCACCCAGCGTACGCGCCAGATGGCCAATGACGATTTGCTGTATGTCAGTCTCCGACTTGGCATTGTTCGCTGCAGACTGCGTCCACGGCAGTTGGAGTTCCCCCGCTGCCAACTCGCCCTGCGCCGCATGGTAGCGCACCGATGGCAGCAAGGTCGATGCTTTGACCTCGCCAGGGGCAACCAGTTGCTCCATGTCAAACAGCCGAATATTTTCTAATCCAGGCTGCGCGGCCAGTTCCGCATAGGCGACTACGGTATTTGTGGTGCCAAGATCGATGCCGACGACGTATTGCCGCATTGCCATCAGGTTGGCTGATTTCCGCGCACGTCAAACTCCATGTTCCAGCGTTCGCCGCCACTGGTGGAGACGGCCGTCAGTTCAAGCGTGCCAGATTCAGTGGCTTTGGCGTGCAATATCACCTGCACGATTTCTCCCGGTTGCCGCCCTTCGGTCGGCAACGTGGCGCGGATTTCTTCGAGTTCTTGCAGTTCATCCGGTTGCCAGAAGTCGAGCAGGGTGCCGATCTGATCCTGGCGCCGCACCGACGAACCGAAGAAACGCAGGTACACCGGTTCGCCGACCACCAAGCCGAATTCTTGCGCCGACAGTGCTGTCTCCGTACCTTCTTCCATGCCGAACGGTGCCACGCACAGCGCCTGCACCGGTGGCGCCATGCCGGGTATGGCGGGCATGGCCGATTCCACCGCGATGTAGTAGGCCCGGGCGGTGCCGCCGCGGATGCGAACGCCAGCGCCGCGCCGTACATAGCCGTAATAAGCGGCACCAAGCGCCACCGCCAGATCGAGATCAGCACCCGTTAGTAAGCGTGCCTTGGGTGCATCTTCTGCTTCGAGCCAGTCATTGAGCGTATTGAGCGTGCGTTCGGCCAATAGGCTGGACTTGAATACGCCGCCGTTGAATAGCACTGCGGTGGGATGCAAAAAGCTGGCGTGCTTATTGTCATCCTCATCCTCATCGTCTTCGACGTTATTCTGAGGTTCGGCAAAGCCTTCCAGATCTGCAGTAGCAGCGACTTGGCGCCCCAAAAATGCTGCCAGGTGCGAAGTAATGGCTGCATCCTGGGCATACGGCAGACCGAGTCGCGTCAGCGCCGCGCGCGCCCGAACAGTCGGACGCATTGCAGCATCCACTTGCGGAAAGAAACCATCCAGAACGGTCGCAGTAACTTCTTGTCGTGTCAGTTCAGTGCGAATTGAACCACCGATCAGTTTCGACCCACGGCTGGCAACGACAATCGGTAGCGCATCGAGTTGCGGATCTGTCAACAATGTTTCCTTGGCAGCGCGGCAAGCGTACGTCAGCGCGCGCAATTGCCACGGGTCAAGATTGGTGCCGTCGGCTGCCAGCTTGCTGGCCACCACATGTGCCAGTGCCATATCCATATTGTCGCCGCCTAACAGGATGTGATCGCCGACGGCAACCCGGTGTAGTTCCAGATTGCCATTGTGCTCGGTGACGGCAATCAGGGATAAGTCGCTGGTGCCGCCGCCGACATCGACCACCAGAATGATGTCTCCTGGCTTGACGTCTTTGCGCCATTGTCCTGCGCTGGTTTGTATCCAGTTGTATAGGGCAGCTTGCGGTTCTTCTAGCAAAGTCATTGCGTCATAACCGGCTGCCCTGGCCGCTTCAGCCGTCAGCTCGCGCGCTGCCGGATCGAATGAAGCGGGAATGGTGACGGTAATATCCTGTTGCTCGAACGGCGCCTCGGGATGGACCTGATCCCAGGCTGCGCGCAGATGCGACAAATAGCGGATGGACGCTTCTAGCGGTGACACACGCGCCACTTCCGGCGGTGCGTCGTTGGGCAAAATTGCGGCGCGACGATCCACACCGGGATGGCAAAGCCAGCTTTTTGCGCTCGACACCAGTCGAATCGGCGTTGTCGCCCCCCGGCTACGCGCCAGTTCTCCAACGATGTAGTCGCCACCAGTATCCGCATTGCTCCAGGGCAGGCTCAGATCGCCGGAAGCCAGTTCATCGGCGTGCGGCAGGTAGAGAAAAGAGGGCAGCAAGGATAACTCTTCAATTGCGCCCGGTGCCGTGAGTTGGGGAATGGCAAGCACGCCGTGACTGGTATCGTCACCATCACATGCAGCAATGTCTACGTAAGCCAGGGCGCAATGGGTCGTACCAAGGTCGATGCCAATGGCAAAACGCGGCTCGCTCATAGTTCGACCTCCGCTTGGGCACAGATGCCGGCGTCGTGACTGTCTGTCAGTTTTGGCAGCCGCACCTCGGTGGCGCGCCAGCCTCGGTGGCTAATACTGCCTTGGAATGGCGGTTTGCCGACCACGTTACCGGTGACCCGGATAGCGCGCGCGTCAAATCCTTCGCTCAGGGTGATGCGGCTGCCCTCGGTTTCCGGGCATACCGGCTCGATAGTGAAATGATCGCGCAACACTTTGCGACAACCTTCATGCACCACGCGGGCAGCGGCACCGATGTCGGCGTCGGAATAACCTGTCAGGTTTTCTTCAGTAAAATCAATCAGGCGCGCATCCCGCTGCAACAAGCTCAGTAGTTGCAGCGCTGCATCGGTGGAAACTTCCCGCGGCAGGTGCGGGGTGGCTTTTGCTGCGTCATCCGCGACGGGTTGCGATTGCGCACCAACCTGGAGCAAGCGCTGGATACGCGCGGCAAACTCGGCGTCAGAAAGAACGCGAAAGAATGTGCCGAATGCAATAGGAATTCTGCGCAAGAAAGAGGGCGTTTGATGTTGAGGCGTGTTCTTATTCATATTGCTCATTAGTTACTCCGAGTGCTGCGGTCTTGAGGCCGCAAAAATGGGTGTTTTTGGGTCGGATAAAGATGACCTTAATCGTGTCTGTGCCAGACGGGCGTACCCGACAATTAGCTATTGTAGGTAATTGTCGGGTCCAATGGTGCGTTGCAATAATTAATATTGTAGCCGAAGAGTTGCAGTGAGAATTTTTCTAACAAATCAGAATGTTCCACACTGAAGTTCAGGCGTAGACGTGATTTTGGCCTGAATAGGACTGGCGGCAACCGCATGATGCAGTAAAGGCTTTAAAGGACTTGAGATGGATCAGTAGAAGTCGCAGCGTGGGTCAGTTTGGCTTCGACGCCAACACAAAGTCAGCCAATACGATAATGATCACGAACGTACGCACCAGCGTGGCGAGGTCGGAATCCACTACTTGCAAACCAATGTTTGCAAAAATTGCTGTAAGCGATGCA
>JBDSCZ010000247.1:0-2676 GCA_039920865.1 Burkholderiaceae bacterium | reverse complement strand
TGACTTTCATGTAAAAAAATACCGACCTCATGCATACCAAAACCATCAAGCAACTCTCCGCCCTGCTCCAGGCCAAACAAATTTCCGCCACCGAACTGGCGTCGCTGCATCTGGAGCGCATCGGTCGCAGCGACCTGAATGCCTTCCTGCACGTGGATCAGGCGCTGACCCTGCAGCAGGCGGCCGCCGCCGATGCGCGCATCGGCCGCAATGACGCCACGGCGCTGACCGGGATCCCAATAGCGCACAAGGATATTTTCGTCACGCGCGACTGGCGCTCGACCGCCGGCTCGAAGATGCTGGAAAATTACACCAGCCCGTTCGATGCGGCGGTGGTCGAACAGCTCAATGCAGCCGGCATGGTGACGCTGGGCAAGCTCAATTGCGACGAATTCGCGATGGGCAGCTCGAATGAGAACTCGTTCTTCGGCCCGGTCAAGAATCCGTGGGACCCGCGCGCGATACCGGGCGGCTCCAGCGGCGGCTCGGCCGCTGCAATTGCCGCGCGCCTGACGCCGGCTGCCACCGGCACCGACACCGGCGGCTCGATTCGCCAGCCGGCCGCACTGTGCGGCATCACCGGCATCAAGCCGACCTACGGACGGGTGTCGCGCTTCGGCATGATCGCTTTCGCCTCCTCGCTGGACCAGGCCGGCCCGATGGCCAGAACCGCCGAAGATTGCGCATTGCTGCTGAGCGCGATGGCAGGCTTCGATGCACGCGACTCGACCAGCCTCGAATGCGGCAAAGGCGGCGACGTTGAAGACTACAGCCGCGACCTGAACCTACCGCTGCAAGGCTTGCGTATCGGCCTGCCGCAAGAATATTTCAGCGCCGGGCTGGCGGCCGACGTCGAACAGGCGATCCGCGCCGCCTTGCAGGAATATGAAAAGCTCGGCGCCACGCTGGTCGACATCTCGCTGCCGAACACCGCGCTATCGATTCCGGTGTATTACGTGATCGCGCCGGCCGAAGCATCGTCCAACCTGAGCCGCTTCGACGGCGTGCGCTACGGCCATCGGGCCAAGGAATATAAAGACCTGTCGGACATGTACAAGAAGACCCGCGCAGAAGGTTTCGGCGAGGAAGTCCAGCGCCGCATCCTGGTCGGCACCTACGTGCTGTGCCACGGTTATTACGATGCGTATTACCTGCAGGCACAAAAAATCCGGCGCCTGATCGCGCAAGACTTCCAGCATGCATTTGCCCAATGCGACGTCATCATGGGACCGGTCGCGCCGACCGTAGCCTGGGATCTGGGCGACAAGAGCGACGATCCGGTCGCCAATTACCTGGCCGACATTTACACCTTGTCGACCAGCCTGGCCGGCCTGCCGGGGATGTCGATCCCGTGCGGCTTCGGCCAGGGCGAAAAAAATGCGCAGCGTCCGGTCGGGCTGCAAATCATCGGCAATTATTTTGACGAAGCCAAGCTGCTCAATATCGCCCACCAGTTCCAGCAGGCGACCGACTGGCACCAGCGCGCACCGGCCGGAATCTAATTATTTTAAGTAGAGCAGACCTCCGTGCCTGCACTACTAAGCCCTCAAAGAATCGATCCATCACCGACGCTTTAATAGCGAGCAAGGAATAATATGCAATGGGAAGTCGTAATCGGTCTTGAGACGCACGCCCAGCTCTCGACCCAGTCAAAAATTTTTAGCGCAGCGCCGACCCGTTACGGTGCCGAACCCAACACCCAGGCCTGTCCGGTCGATCTAGCCTTGCCCGGCGTATTGCCGGTATTGAACCGGGGCGCAGTCGAGCGCGCGATCCAGTTCGGGCTGGCGATAGGCGCGACGATTGCGCCGCAATCGATTTTTGCCCGCAAGAATTACTTTTACCCGGACCTGCCGAAAGGCTATCAGATCAGCCAGTTCGAGATTCCGGTGGTGCAAGGCGGCCGCGTGCCATTCATGTTCGAACGTGACGGCAAGCCCGAACTGCGAAAGCTGCAGTTGACGCGCGCCCACCTGGAAGAAGATGCCGGCAAATCCCTGCACGAGGATTATCACGGCATGACCGGCATCGACCTGAACCGCGCCGGCACCCCGCTGCTGGAAATCGTCACCGAACCCGACCTGCGCAGCGCCGCCGAAGCGGTGGCCTACGCCAAGTCGCTGCACGCGCTGGTGACGTGGTTGGGGATTTGCGACGGCAACATGCAGGAAGGCTCGTTCCGCTGCGATGCCAACGTCTCGGTGCGTCCGCTCGGACAGGCAGAATACGGCACCCGCTGCGAGATCAAGAACCTGAACTCGTTTCGCTTCATGGAAGACGCAATCAACTACGAAATCCGGCGCCAGATCGAACTGATAGACGACGGCGGCAAGGTGGTGCAGGAAACCCGGCTGTACGACCCGGACAAGAAGGAAACCCGTTCGATGCGCAGCAAGGAAGACGCGCAGGATTACCGCTACTTCCCCGACCCCGACCTGCCGCCGCTGGCGATTGCGCCGGAATGGATAGAGCGCGTCAGGTCCGCCATGCCGGAACTGCCGGATGCGGTGCGCGAACGTTTCGTGCGCGATTACGCATTGTCCGAATACGATGCGGCAGTGCTGACGCAGTCGAAGGCAATGACGATCTACTTCGAGGCAGTGGTCGCAAAGGCTGGCAAGGCGCAGGCGAAGTTCGCTGCTAATTGGCTGATGGGCGACGTCGCCTCGACCCTCA
>JBDSCZ010000246.1:0-4457 GCA_039920865.1 Burkholderiaceae bacterium | reverse complement strand
GTTCGCCGGCCTGCAGCTCGCCGATCACGACCGTGCAGGCACCGCAATCGCCTTCCGCACAGCCTTCCTTGGTGCCGCTGCAATGCAGGTCTTCGCGCAGGTACTGCAGCACGGTGCGGGTCGGCGCGACATCCTGCACGCTTTGGATTGCGCCGCGATGATAGAAACGGATGGCTTCGGACATGGTGCTCCCATACAGTGGTTCAGCTGAACATGCGGATTGCATCATGTTATATCGGATTATTCGCCGATGTTGGGTGGAATGCCCGGTCCACAAAAAACACCGAAGGCAGAAAAAAGGGCGCGCAGAACGGCCGGTCAGGCTGAAATGCGGCTTCGGTGCATTTTTTATAGTGGTTGCAGTATATTTTATGGTGCCAATGAATATATGCGGATAATGCGATTAAAATCGTGATACTCCATGTTTTTTATGGTGATTGCAGTGCCGTGAAGTTTTTTCGTGCTTTTCGTGTCTTTCGTGGACAATATGCTTGCGGTAAATTTGCGCAACAAAACACCCATCACACAACCCACTCTGAACCATGACACCCCGTCTGGAACTGCATAAAATCACCAAGCGCTACCCGTCGGTGGTGGCCAACGATGGCATCGATTTGATTGTCCAGCCGGGCGAAATCCACGCGGTGCTGGGCGAGAACGGCGCCGGCAAATCGACGCTGATGAAGATCATCTACGGTGCGGTCAAGCCCGATGCCGGGCGCGTGCTGTGGAATGGTCAGGAAGTGCAAGTCGCCAACCCGGCGCAGGCGCGCGCGCTCGGGATTTCGATGGTGTTCCAGCATTTTTCGCTGTTCGATACGCTCACCGTAACTGAAAACATCGCGCTAGGCTTGCCGTCGGACACCCGGCTGGATGAACTGGCGCAACGCATTTCACGTACTGCCGCGCAATACGGGCTGGAGCTGGAGCCGCAACGCCATGTGCATACGCTGTCGGTCGGCGAATGCCAGCGGGTCGAAATCGTGCGCGCGCTGTTGGCCAAGCCGCAATTGCTGATTCTGGACGAGCCGACTTCGGTGTTGACGCCACAGGCGGTCGAGAAACTGTTCGAGACGCTGCGCCAGCTGGCTTCCGAAGGCTGCAGCATTCTGTACATTAGCCACAAGCTCGATGAAATCCGCGCGCTGTGCGATAGCTGTACCGTGCTGCGCGGCGGCAAGAATACCGGTGTCTGCGACCCGCGCCAGGAGAGCGCAGCCAGCCTGTCGCGCCTGATGATCGGCGCCGAACCGCCGGCCGTGCAGCGCCAGGCACGCACCCCCGGCGCAAGCATGCTGGCGGTCAGGCAGCTATCGCTGGCAAAGAGTCATCCGTTCGCCACTGCCCTGATCGACATCAGTTTCGATGTTTGCGCCGGCGAAATTCTCGGCGTGGCCGGCATTTCCGGCAACGGCCAGCAGGAATTGCTGGCCGCGCTGTCGGGCGAGGACCAGCGCGCCCGACCCGATGCGGTGGTGTTGCAGGGCAGGCCGGTCGGCAATCTGGCGCCGGGTTTGCGGCGTCGCTACGGTTTGGGTTTTGTGCCGGAGGAGCGGCTCGGGCGCGGTGCGGTGCCCGACATGTCGCTGGCCGACAACGTGCTGCTGACGCTGCAAACGCCGATGACGATACGCTTCGGCATTATTCGCAACAGCGTGCTGGTGCAGCGCGCCGCCGACGTGATCAAGCGCTTCAAGGTCAAGGCCGCCGGTCCGCAGGCGGTGGCGCGCAGCTTGTCGGGTGGCAATTTACAAAAATACATCGTCGGGCGCGAAGTCATGCGCGGCCCCAAAGTGCTGATCGTGGCGCAGCCGACCTGGGGCGTCGATGTCGGCGCTGCGGCGCAAATCCGTGCCGAACTGGTCGCGTTGCGCGACGCTGGCTGCGCAGTGCTGGTGATTTCCGAGGAGTTGGACGAATTGTTTGAAATTTCCGACCGGCTGGTGGTGCTGGCCAAGGGCCGCATGTCGCCATCGATTGCCAACGCCGAAGCCACGGTGGCATTGATCGGCGCGTGGATGAGCGGGCTGTGGGAGCAAGCGCAGGAGACTAGTCATGGTTGACGACCTCGGCGAAAAGACCGCCCCAGCCACCGCAGCCTCCCTCTCCCCCAGCCCCTCTCCCGCCAGCGGGCGAGGGGAGCGCAGCGCGCCGCAGCGTGATTCTCATCTTAAATGGCGGCTAAGGCTGGAGCAGCGCGTCAATCCATCCACGCTGATGGCGTGGCTGTCGCCATTGCTGGCGCTGTTGCTGACCGTGTTGTGCGGCGCAATTTTGTTCGCAGCGATGGGTAAGAGTCCGCTGGCCGGCCTGTCGATCTTTTTCCTGGAGCCGCTCGCCGATCTGCGCGGCTGGTCCGAGGTCGGCATCAAGGTCGCGCCGCTATTGCTGATTGCAGTCGGGCTGTCGATCTGTTTCCGTGCCAATGTTTTCAATATCGGCGCCGAAGGGCAACTGGTGGTCGGTGCTGCGGCCGGCGGCGCGGTCGCGCTGTATTTCGATGATGGCAGCGGAGCCAGCGGCGGCGCCGCAATGATCGCCATCGTGCTGCTGGCCGGCATGCTGGGCGGCATGGCATGGGCGGCGATAACCGCTTTCCTGCGCGACCGCTTCAATGCCAATGAAATTCTGGTGTCACTGATGCTGGTGTACGTCGGCGAACTGCTGCTGAGTTTCCTGGTGCATGGCGCGCTGAAGGACCCGGAAGGCTTCAATTTCCCGCAATCGAAACTGTTTTCCGACGACTTCCTGCTGCCGATCGTGCTGCAGGGTACGCGCCTGCATCTGGGCCTCGTGCTGGCGCTGCTGGCGGCGCTGGCCGGCTGGTTGTTCCTAAGCAAGAGCATCGCCGGTTTCGGCATTCAGGTCGGCGGTGCGGCTCCGCTGGCGGCGCGTTATGCGGGCTTCTCGTCGCGCAAGTCGTTGTGGACCTCGATGCTGATGTGCGGCGCGCTGGCCGGTCTGGCCGGCGTGTGCGAAGTGCTGGGGCCGATTGGACAGATCACGCCGTCGGTCTCGCCCGGTTATGGTTTCGCCGCCATCATCGTCGCCTTCGTCGGGCGGCTGCATCCGATCGGCGTGATTTTTTCCAGCTTCATCATGGCGCTGTTTTACATCGGTGGCGAGCTGTCGCAGTCGCGCCTGGGGATGCCGAATGCGATCACCGGCGTGTTTCAGGGCATCCTGCTGTTTTCGATACTGGCCTGTGACGTATTGATCAATTACAAAATTCGCTGGAGCAAATGATGGATGCATTTTGGTCACCCGTGGCGTCCCTGATCGCAGCCAGCATCAACGCCGGCACGCCGTTGATGCTGGCCGCGCTCGGCTTGCTGATCAATGAAAAATCTGGGGTGGTCAACCTCGGCGCCGAAGGCATGATGCTGGTGGCCGCGATCATCGGTTTCGCCACTGCGGTGCATAGCGGCAGCCCGGCGCTGGGTTTTATTGCGGGCGCGGCAGCCGGTATGCTGCTGGCCGGATTCTTCGCCTGGCTGACGGTCTGGCTCGGCACCAATCAGTACGCCACCGGCTTGGCGCTGACGCTGTTCGGCGGCGGCGCTTCGGCATATATCGGGATTGCGTATGTCGGCGATACGCTGCACAACGTCGGCTCCGGCATCCCGCTGCTGGAAGACATCCCATTCCTCGGCCGCGCGCTGTTTCGACAGCATCCGGTGGTGTATCTGTCGCTGCTGCTGTGCGCGGCGATTGCCTGGTTTTTGTATCGCAGCCGCGCCGGACTGGTGCTGCGCGCAGTCGGCGAATCGCCGTCTTCGGCCCATGCGTTGGGCTACAACGTGCGCCGTATCCGTTTGGCCGCGTTGCTGTTCGGCGGCGCCTGCTGCGGCCTGGCCGGGGCGTTCCTGTCGCTGGTGTATACGCCGCAATGGGTCGAAGGCATGACGGCCGGGCGCGGCTGGATTGCGCTGGCGCTGACCACGTTTGCCACCTGGCGTCCGGCGCGGGTGTTGATTGGCGCATACCTGTTCGGCGGCGTCACCATCCTGACCTTTTATATCCAGGCGCAGGGCGTGCCGATCGCCTCGCAACTGCTGTCGATGCTGCCGTACCTGGCCACCATCGTGGTACTGGTGCTGATTTCGCGCAATGCCAATTGGATCAAGCTCAACATGCCGGCGTCGCTGGGCAAGAATTTCAATCCGAATAGCGGTTGATGGTGCAACTCGAATAACCATTGTCCACGAAAATCACGAACCGGATTCAGCGTAAATTTGTCTTTATACTACTATTAGTATAGTAATTTTTATGGCAATTCCCGCATATATTCATTGAGCACAGTAAATATACTCATTCCTAAAATAGATTATCAGTAATTATTCAGTTGGCTATTGACGCTCCTTCCCCCGGGCAGGGGGAAGGCTGGGATGGGGGTCGAACGGTCGAAATATCGGCACGGTCGATCAAGCTTTCTACCTCCTCCCCCCGATTAAAAC
>JBDSCZ010000245.1:0-23219 GCA_039920865.1 Burkholderiaceae bacterium | reverse complement strand
CGCTTGCTGAAGATTTGCATCTGACGCTGGTTTTCCTGGGAACACAAGCTGCCGCAGCACTGCCAGCGCTGCAGGCATTAATGGCGAGACTGCCGGCGGCGGCAATCTGGTCAAGCACCTGCGGGGGCAAAAACCGTATCGCAAGCGTTACGGCAGCGGAGAACAGCGCCGTGGCGCCATCAAAAACCGCGTCAGCATTGATGAGCGGCCGGAAATCGTGGCCCAGAAAACGCGCCTGGGTGACTGGGAGGGCGACACGGTCATAGGCAAAAACCAGCAAGGCGTTGTGATCACCTTAGTCGACCGGGTTTCACGCTTTACGCTGGCAGAAAGACGCAACAGCAAGCATGCCAAGGGCGTCACGCACAGCATCAACCAACTGCTCACGCCGCACAAGGACACCTGTCACACCATCACCTTTGACAATGGCAAAGAGTTCGCCCACCATGCCGGCATGGCTGCGCATCTGCAAGCAGCTGTGTACTTCGCCCACCCTTATCATTCATGGGAACGTGGGCTCAATGAGAACACCAATGGCTTATTGCGGCAGTACTTTCCAAAGAAAACCAATTTCAAAAAAATCAGTCAGCAGGAATTGCAACTGGCCGTAGATAAGCTCAATCATCGTCCCAGAAAGTGCCTGGACTATCGCACCCCTTATGAAGTTTTTTACAACTTGCCTATACTGTCCCTAAAATCCACTCCGCGTTGCACTTCGTAGTTGAATCCGCCATGCATATTTCGCATATATTTCGTACGATAAAAATAATACTACCACTGGGTATAATAAATTTTAAGAGCCCGCTGCTTTTGATAGCGGACATGATGGCGCGACTGGTGCAGCGAGCATGCGTGGCGAACGAACTCGAAATATTTCCTGGATCATCAGACGATGAAGACACCCAATTTGCGACTCTTTTATGCGCTGTGGCCGGACGATGCGACCCGCTCGGCGCTGATCAAGCTGCAGGCCCCGATACAGGGCCGCATCACGCTTGCTGAAGATTTGCATCTGACGCTGGTTTTCCTGGGAACACAAGCTGCCGCAGCACTGCCAGCGCTGCAGGCATTAATGGCGAGACTGCCGGCGGCGGCAATCGCATTGCAGCTCGATTGCCTGGGATATTTCCCCAGAAATGGCATTGCCTGGGCCGGCATGCAGCATCCGCCCGATACGCTGGCTGCACTGCAGCAGGCGCTGCTGGCAGCGTTGGCGCAGCAGAGTATCGCCGTCGATCAGACTTTGCGCTTCAAGCCTCATGTCACATTGGCCAGGGATGCGGATGCGAGCGCGGTGGCGGTTGCTGTTGCTGTTGCACCGGACATGACACCTATCCTCTGGCGCGCCGATCATGTCGCGCTGGTGCAGTCGACCAGCAGCGGCACCGGACCCCGCTATCGGCTGCTGGCGTCACGCCGGCTTGCAGACGCCTAAAGCCATTAATCCAATACTATGGCCTCGGCAACCTTGCGCAACACGTGTGCCGCCGCCACCAGTCCAAACGATGCGGTGACCACCATAGCCGAACCGAATCCGGCGCAATTGAGGCCGGTGATTCCGGCGCTGTCGTCCTTCTTGCCGCTCCCCACCTCGCAGCTGTCTTTACTTTCGGGAAAGCGCAAAGGCTCGGTCGAGAATACCGCATCGATGCCGAATTTGTTTTTGGCGCCGCGCGGAAAACCATGCTGGGCGCGCAACAGTTTCCTGACTTTCGCCAGCAACGGTTCCTGCTCGGTTCGGGCAAGGTCGCGCACCTCGATCTTGGTCGGATCGATCTGCCCGCCAGCACTGCCGATGGTAATCAAAGGTATTGCGTGCGCGCTGCAATAGGCAATCAGCGCCGACTTGGCTCGTACGTTGTCGATCGCATCGATCACGTAATCGAAGTCATGCGCGCCTATCATCGTATCGAGGTTGTCGGGCGTGACGAAATCCTCGACTTCGGTGACGCGGCAATACGGATTGATCAGTTCTATCCGTTGTGCCAGTGCGGTAACCTTGGCCTGACCCAGGGTTGTCGACAAAGCCTGAATCTGGCGATTGATATTCGATTCCGCGACATTATCAAGGTCGATCAGAGTCAGGTGCCCGATAGCGCTGCGCGCCAAAGCCTCCACCGCCCAGGAGCCGACGCCGCCGACGCCGACCACGCAAACTCGCGCGGCCCGAAAGCGCGGTAGCGCTGCAGCGCCATACAAGCGTGCGATGCCGCCGAAACGGCGCTCGAAATCAATGTCATCCACAGGCGCTGGTGTTACAAGTTCGATTATTCTGTTCATTGCGTCATTTTAAGTGAAACTGCAATAAAATCAGTGTCCAAGCTTTATGTACACTAAAAACTCAAATATAGGGTAGCGCCATGCAAGACGCATTATTCACGCCAGTCCCCGGCTTCGATCAGCCGATTGCAGTGCTCAAGCACTGCCATGATCGCATCCGCAAACAAATCAGCACCATGCAAAGACTGTTGTCGCATCTGCCCCGCCATGGCGCGGATATTGATGCGCAACAAGCCGCAAAATCCATATTGCAGTATTTTAATAAAGCGGCACCCAACCACCATGCGGACGAAGAAAATGACCTGCTGCCAATGCTGCAGGCATCGGCAGCAGGAGACGATGCAATATTATTGCAGCAATTATTGCCGCTGATTCTGCAGGAACACCAACAAATGGATGCCGCATGGCAAGTACTTGACCGGCAATTGCAAGGTATCGCTACAGGCGAAAATGCCAGCACCGGTAGCCCTCTGCTGGAGCAGGATGTGAGCCGATTCGCCGAACTGTATGCTAGCCACATGCAAAAGGAGGAAACCCACATCGCACCGATGGCAATGCGCCTGTTCAGTGCAGAGCAGATGGCACAATTAGGCAAAGCGATGCAGATGCGTCGCGGAATTACACTCAATAACCAGGAATGAAGATGTCGATAGCAGATTTACGGAAAGAATACAGTCAGGCCAGCATGTCGGAGTCGGATGTTGCGGCCGACCCGATTGCACAATTCAAGAAGTGGTTCGATGAAGCGATCACCGCGGAAGTACCGGAAGCCAATGCAATGAGCCTGGCGACAGTGGCCGCCGATGGCCGGCCTTCCTCGCGCATCGTGCTGATCAAGGAGTTCGATCAACGCGGATTTTCCTGGTTTACCAACTATGCAAGCCGCAAGGGGCACGAACTGCAGCAAAACCAGTATGCCGCATTGCTATTCTATTGGATCGGCCTGGAACGACAAGTTCGCATCGAGGGCCGCGTCGAACGTATTTCTGCAGATGAAAATGATGCCTACTTCCAGAGCCGCCCGCTTGGCAGCCGGATCGGCGCAATCGCCTCATCCCAAAGCGAACCGATTGCCAGCCGCCAGGTGCTGGAAACGCGCTATGCCGCTGCCGAGGCGCAACACGGCGAGCATCCGCCTCGTCCGGAGCATTGGGGCGGCTACCGCCTGGTGCCGGACTATATCGAATTCTGGCAAGGCCGCAGTTCCCGGCTACATGATCGCATCGCTTTCACGCTGCAGACCGATGGCAGATGGGACAGGATAAGACTGCAACCGTAAACCCACGCACCCGGGATGGGTGCAAAGCAAGGTGGTACTGACTCAGCTACACGGAGGTGATCGTGTTTTGGGAAAAAAAACTGACGCAATGGGTCGAGGATATCCGCAATCGATCCGCGCTTCCGCTACGGCTGGAATTATGGAACGGGCAACAGTTTGATTTCAGTACCGGGCATCCCGATGTCACCATCCGGGTGCCGCACTCCTCCGCCATCAACTACCTGCTGACACCGTCCCTGGCAAGCCTGGGCGAAGCCTATGTCGAAGGCAAAATCGAGATAGAAGGCCATGCGGCGGAAATCATCCGCATCGGCAGCACGCTGGCCAGCCATATCCACAAACCTGCAAGCAAACTTGTCCGCCTCGCAAGAACATTCCGGCATGACAAGCAGGACGATGCCGAGGCAATCCGCTACCACTACGATGTATCGAATGCATTTTACGAAACATGGCTGGATGAAAACCTGGTGTATTCCTGCGCCTACTTTGAACACGGCGACGAAGATCTGGCCGCCGCGCAGCTGAAAAAAATCGATCACATTTTAACCAAAATCCAGCTCAAACCCGGTCAAACCCTGCTCGATATCGGTTGCGGCTGGGGTGCGCTGGTGCTGCGTGCAGCGGAAAAATTCGGCGCCAATTGTGTCGGTGTCACCTTATCCGAAAACCAGCATGCACTCGCGAGAGAACGGGTCGAACAGGCTGGCCTTGCCAACCGGATTGAAATCCGCCTGCAGGATTACCGCGATCTCAGCGGTAGCTTCGACCGCATCACCAGCGTCGGCATGTTCGAGCATGTCGGCCTGAATCACCTACCGGACTATTTCACCAAAATCTGCAGCCTGCTCGCGGAAGATGGACTGGCCATGAATCACGGCATCACGTCAACCGACCCCAATAGCGGCGAAACAGCGTATGGCGGTGGTGAATTCATCGAAAAATATGTTTTCCCGCAGGGCGAGTTGCCGCACATCGGACTCGTGCTCAAAACCATGCAGGAAGGCGGGCTGGAGGTGCTCGACGTTGAAAATTTGCGCCGGCATTACGCCCGTACCTGCAGCATCTGGGCCGACAATTTCGAAGCGCATGCCGATCAGATCAAAATGCTGACCGACGACAAGCATTACCGCATCTGGCGCGTCTACCTGGCAGGCTGCGCCCATGCCTTCACGCATGACTGGATATCGCTGTATCAGGTGGTGTGCAGTAAGGCAGGCAGGGATGCATCCGCACTGCCCTGGTCGCGCAAGTATATTTACCGATAGGCTTTCTAAAAAATTGCACTTCGCTAAATCACATTTATTTTCTCTGCGTATTCCCGCATTTTCTCAATACCAGGATCATTGCGCGGCCAGGTCAGCGCTGCGCCATCATTCAAAAAGCGCGGCACCACGTGCATATGCAGATGCGGCACAGTCTGCCAACCGGCCGGTTTGTTCGTTTGCAAAAGGGTAATACCTTCCGGTTGAAAGGCAATCTGGATCGCCTTGGCGATTTTATGCGCGGCACGCATCAGCGCAACGACCGACTCCTCATCGGCATCCAGCAGCGTCTCATACGGCTTTTTGGTCGCTACCAGCACATGCCCCGGATTGACCTGCCCGGCATCCATGAATGCAAAGACCAGCGCATCCTCATAGATTTTTACGCCGGGAATCTCGCCGCTGTAAATTTTCTCGAAAATAGTCGTCATGACATCCTCAGGACTTGCTCTTGCTGGCGAAAATTTTCCTGAACTTGTCCAGTTTCGGCACCACCACAAATGCGCAATAACCCTGATCGGGATGCTGGCGGAAATAATTCTGATGACTTTCTTCCGCCTTGTAATAGGGCTGCTCCGGGCACAGTTCGGTCACGATAGGCGCGTCCCACACATTCGCCATCTCTTTGATCACGCACTTGGCCGTATCCTTCTGTTGCACAGAATGGAAATAAATGACCGAGCGATATTGGGTGCCGCTATCGTTTCCTTGTCGATTCAGCGTAGTCGGATCATGGATGGTAAAGAAAATCTCCAATATTTCACGATAATTCACTACGGTGGTATCAAACGTAATCCGAACCACTTCTGCATGGCCGGTGCTGCCTTCACAGACTTGTGCATAGGTCGGGTTCGGCAGATGGCCGCCGCTATAACCGGACTCGACCTGCAGCACGCCGTTCAATTCCTGATACACGGCTTCCAGGCACCAGAAGCATCCACCACCCAGTGTTGCGATTTCGATTGTCATTTTTATCTCCCTTTACTTTCCGCACTGTCCTACAGCAGACTTTAGCCCAAACTGCCTGGTACTGCTTGCAATCATCCATCATCGCAATGAGCACTACCGCGCCGTTTCCAGGATAATGTTTGAAACTTCCTGGATAACCGATGAATACACGCTCCGCCCGCGCTCTATCGCGTGAATTTGACACGCCCCATTTTCGCCACGCACTGTCGCAGTTTGCCACCGGCGTGACCGTCGTTACTACGCGCTTGTCCGATGGCACTTTACTGGGATTGACCGCCAGCTCCTTCAATTCGGTTTCGCTCGAACCGCCGCTGGTGCTGTGGAGTTTGGGCAATCGCGCCAGCAGCATGGAGGCATTCAGCGGCAATTCGCACTATGTGATCAATGTGCTGGCGCTGAATCAGGCCGCGCTGGCGGAACGTTTCTCCCGACCGATCAAAAACCGCTTCGAAGGCGTTGATTACACATTGTCGCGTACCGGCAATCCGATCCTGAAAGGCGTATCAGCCTGGTTCGAATGCCATAACCGCAGCCGCTATCCGGAAGGCGACCATGTGATTTTTGTCGGCGAGGTCGAACGGTGTGAAGCATATCCGCAGCCAGCGCTGATATTCCATGGCGGCCAGTTCATCGGAGTGGACCCAGTCAAGAAATGATACAGGGGATTGTATTATTTATACCCGCACATGTTACATGCGGGAACTATGCCATTTAATGACATACTCCATATGTAAACCAAAATCTCATATTCATAGTATCCGCAACATAAGATTCAGGATGCGGCGCGTCATCTTGCCGTAGGGTGGAAAAAACATGCGCGCCATGTGTAGCCGTGTATGCACGATCGGGCGTTCGTGCGAAAACGCCTTGAAACCATGCCAGCCGTGGGCGCTGCCGATTCCCGAATGATTGACGCCGCCAAAGGGCAGATGCCCATGCAGATATTGCACCATGCAATCATTGATGCAGCTGCCGCCGGCACTGGTGTTATCCAGCACCTGCTTGATGCGCTGCCGGTTTTTGCCCCAGATATACAACGCCAGCGGTTTGGGCTGCGCATTAATCCGTCCAATGACCTGCTCCAGATCGTCGAAGGCGATGATCGGCAATACCGGGCCGAAGATTTCTTCCTGCATGATGCTGGCGTCGGCGGGAACATCCGTGAGCAAAGTCGGCTGCACAAAGCAATCGGCCAGCTGCACTGCGCCGCCGAACAGCACGCGCGCGCCGCGCGCCGTTGCATCGTCGAGCAATGCTGCGATACGCCCGGTATGGCGCGTATCGACCACCCGCGCCAGCATCAGGCTGTCAAGTTGCTGCTGCGCGGTTGCGCCGTAGGATGCAGTCAGCGCCAATACGCATTCTTGAGAAAACGCATCCTTGACCGACGCGTGGACATACACATGGTCAGGGGCAATGCAGGTTTGGCCGTTATTGCTGAACTTGCCCCAGATCGTGGCGCGCGCGGCCAGTCGCACATCGGCGTCGGCGTCCACGATAGTAGGGGATTTGCCACCCAGCTCCAGCGTCACCGAGCTGAGGTTCCGGGCGGCGGCGGCCATGACAACTTTGCCGATGGCAGGCGAACCGGTAAAGAAAATATGGTCGAACGGCAGTTCCAGCAACGCGCTGGCAAGCGTGGCGTCGCCCTGCAGCAGCGCAACTTCATTCTCGGGGAACAGCTCGGCGATGATCCCGGCCATGACGGCGGACAGATGCGGCGTCATTTCGGACGGTTTGATGATAGCGGTGTTGCCCGCAGCCAGACAGGACACCAGCGGCCCCAGTGTCAGGTTGAGCGGGTAATTCCAGGGTGAAATGATAAGGCAACGCCCTTTCGGCTCTGGCCTGATCCAGCTGCGGGTACCCAGCATCATCCGGCTGGGCATCACATGCCTGGGTCGCATCCATGTGCGCAACGACCGCATGGCGTCGCGCGCCTCGGCAATGACGGGCATCAGTTCGGCCAGAGCGACTTCCTCTGGCGGCTTGCGGAAATCCTTGAAGCCAGCCTGCTCGATACGCCCCCGCCAATCAAGCACTGCATCGTGCAATCGGCGAATCCTGAGGATGCGCTGCGCTGCGCTCGAAGTGCGCCACCGGAGTGCGGTTTCACGCTGGGCCTCAAAAATTCGCGCGATTTCGGTACGGCGAGTCGCATCCCGGTTTGCGACATCCTCTGTCACTGGCTTTGCCGGTATCGCATTCTTCATGCGCTCACCCTTTCGATGTCCATGAAATCTTCCAATATCATTTGCGCTGCCTTTTCGCCGATTACCATCGATGGTGCATTGGTATTGCCGCCGATCAGCGTCGGCATGATCGATGCATCGGCGACCCGCAAGCCTTCCAGTCCGTGCACGCGCAGCCGCGCATCGACCACGGCCATCGCATCATTGCCCATCTTGCAGGTGCCCACCGGATGGTAAATCGTTTCTGCGCGCTGTCGAATATCGGCCAGAATCTGGTCGTCGCTCGCAACCGCCGCACCCGGCGCGACTTCGCCGCCATTGTGCGCATCGAATGGCGCCGCGGCAAAAATACGGCGGCACACCCGTACTGCGTTAATCATGGTCGCCCGGTCGTCGGGATGGCTTAAATAGTTGGGCGCGATACGCGGCGCATCCAGCGGGTCGGCGCTGCGCAAGCCGATATGGCCGCGGCTCTTCGGACGCAACTGACACGCATGCAGCGTGTAGCCGTAGCCGAACATGAACTTGCGGCCATGATCGTTCAGATACGTCGGCAAAAAATGGAATTGGATATCCGGCCGCGCCAACGTCGGATCAGTCTTGGCAAAACCGCCTGCTTCGGCCAGATTGGAGGTCAGCAAACCCTGTCTTTGGTACAAGTACCTGAAAAATCCCGCAATGCCGGTCGGTATATAGGACAACGCAAAACCGATCGCTTGCCGGCTGCTGTTACGGCACATGACGGTAATATCGAGATGATCCTGCAGATTCTGGCCCACTCCAGGCAAATCATGCAACACAGCGATCCGGTGCCGCGCCAGCTCGGCGGCTGGCCCGATCCCCGAGAGCAGCAGCAACTGCGGCGAATTGACTGCACCGCCGCTGAGAATGATTTCCCGCCTGGCGCACAACCGACGCGCCACGCCGTTGTGCAGGAAATGTACGGCTACTGCGCGCTTGCCGGAAAATTCAATTCTGGTGGCCACGGCGTTGGTGAGCACGCTGAGGTTTGGGCGCGAGCGCACCGGCGTCAGGAACGCACTGGCGGCGCTGCAGCGGCGACCATCCTTCTGAGTTACTTCATGCAACCCCACTCCTTCGCGTTGCGGGCCGCAATTGAAATCGTCATTGCGCGGGATGCCGGCGACAACTCCAGCCGCTACAAACGCCGCGCTCAACGGATTGTGGCCGCGCAGCGGCGCAACCTGCAACGGCCCGCCCGTTCCATGCTGCGCGTCCATGCCAGTACTCGCCTCCCGGTTTTCATGCTGCCTGAATAAGGGCAGCAGGTCGTTCCAGCCCCAGCCCCGATTGCCCAACGCCGCCCAGGCATCGTAATCGGCACCGTCGCCGCGCATATAAATCATTGCATTGATCGCGCTGCTGCCGCCCAGGGTCTTGCCGCGCGGCCAATACAGGCTGCGGCCGCCAAGCTCCGGCTCCGGCTCGGTATTGAAGCACCAGTTATGCTTTTTGGTTTGCATCAGCACCGCAATGCCCATCGGGACATGAAGGAAAGCGCTGTGATCTTCGGGACCTGCTTCCAGCAAGCACACCCGGGTATCCGGGTCGGCACTGAGCCGGTTGGCAAGTACGCAGCCAGCCGATCCGGCACCGACAATAATGTAATCAAATTGCGTGTTTTCATACATCTGGCATTTCCTTTGCGGATTCGAGTGCATAAAAAAACCGCCTGATGCTGCTCGCATCAGCAACATCAGGCGGTTTTCGAAGCGGTGGCAGCAACCGCTTAAAAATGATATCCAATGGCAAAACTGACCGCCACCGGATCAAGCCGGATATCCAGTTTCTGGCCGGTCGAAAAATGCGTGGTCGTTTTCAGATACGTCTTGGTAACAGCCAGATCGGCGAACCATTTCTCATTGATCGCATACGTCACGCCGATTTGCGGCGTAAGGGCAAACTTGGAGTCCACGGTAAATGTAGTCGGTGTCGTGCTGCCGGTATTGGTCACTGCGGTCAGGGCGCCGCTGCCGGTTTCCTTCTGAAAACGGGCATACGTCAAACCCAGGCCGATATACGGACGGAAAGTCGCTTTCGGCTCCAGAAAGCGCCATTGCAGATACAGGGTCGGTGGCAGCGATTGCACGGTGCCGAGCTTACCGACGCCCTTGATGGAACCGTCCCCAACCAGTTCGTGCGTGTAAGGAATTCCGAGATGGAATTCAGCCGAGATATTGTCGGTAAACATGTAACTGGCAGCAATGATCGCCTCGGTATCGCTCTTTATATCGGCCTTGGTGCCGGGCAAGGCTGGCGCGCTCATATCATCGCTTTTGACCTTGGGAGTAATCTGATTGACGCCTGCCTTGACCGACCAGACGCCAGCGCTCTGGGCCAGAACTGCTGTGCTGGTCGTCAGCGCGACGACAGTTGCTGACAGTACTATAATCGCGCGTTGAAATTGTTTTCTCATGTTATCTCCTGAACCTTCTAATTATTAACGTCCAATGCCATTTTCAGAATTGATCGGCTATGCTGCCGCCACCTTGACCACTGCCGCCTTCGTTCCGCAAGCGTGGCTGACATGGAAAACGCGTCGTGCAGATGACGTGTCGCTGGGCATGTACAGCATTTTTACGCTAGGAGTTGCAATGTGGCTGATGTACGGCGTGCTGCTCGGTTCCTGGCCGATGATTGCCGCCAATAGCATTACCCTGTTGCTGGCCTTGTTTATCCTGTCGATGAAAATCCGCTACGGCTGAACATGCCAGGCACGTTCAGCCGCGTCACGTTTACAGCCAGCCTTTGATTTCCATAGACCTGGAAACATAACGTGCCAGCAACAGATTGGTAAATGGTGTCGGGTGCACGCTGTCGGCAAACTTGTAATTCTCGTTCGCACCGGCAACCAGATTGGTTTTGTTGCACGTCAGCGAAGAATGCAGGGGATTTTTCACCGACGACAATGGATTATCCGCATCGACATCGGCACAGGCCGGCGTTGTGACATTGGTCAAACCATACGGCCCCGGATTGCTTGCCTGATCGTGATCGACCCAATAAGCGTCCACCTGCAAAACCTTGGGTTGCCCCGCCAAACCGACCTCCAGATGGCTATTGAATGCCGACACCATGCTGGCAAGCCATTTTTGCACAGCAACGGATTGCGCCAAGCCATACGGAGTCTGGCTTGCATCGGGCAGGTTCAGCACCGTGACGTACTGTGCACCGTTGGCAACGATCTGATTTTTAACCAATGCCGACAATTGATCTCCTGCGTCCGCCATTGCCTTTACATAGAGTGCTAAATTCGCAGGATCGGATGCGTACGCCGCACCGGCAGTCGCGCCAGCGGTTGCCGCTGCAGCCTGTGCATTGGCAACCATCGGACCATACACAGCGGGGTTCGCGACAGCCGCATTGCCAGGCTGGATCGCGGCTGCACCAACGGCGGCACCAACCACGGTTTGATCGGTGTGCCCAGGGCGCGCACTTTCGGTTGCCATTGCCAGACCGATCGCTTGTGCGGCCGTTATCGGGTCGGTAGCGCCAGCGGCCAACGCGCCGACCAAAGCATGGGCAAATGTTACCGTGCCAGTCGCGGTTCCTGCAGCCGTGGCGTCTAACTGCAATTGATTGGCCTGAAACAGAAGATCATTGCCGCCAGCCATGACAAATACGATTTCATCACCTTTGAACTTGCCGCCTGCTTTCGCCAGATGGTTGGATATCTGCGTCGTGACCGGCACCGTCAATTGCCCGAGCTGGCTAGAGGTATGTGCATCGCGATAATTCATATTGGCCGGGCCCACCTGTTCCGTGACGCGCGCACCGCCTTGCGCATACGAGGTGCACGCCGGCACAAACGAAATTGCCGCAGCAAAACTGGCTAAAAGGCCATTGCTCAATAAACCCGTTTCTGCCGAGCAAGGCGCTGGCAGATCGAATTGGGCCGCCATCAACTCAGTCCAGTTCTTGGCAGCATTCTTGCCATCCGCACCGACATCATTGACCGTGTATTTGCCGCCGCCCAGTGCCTTGACGCCGCCTACTGCATAGGTACCGATATCGCTCAAGCTGTCGCCAAACGAGACCTGCGAGTTGAATTTGACTTTGGGGGTTTGATCGCCGCCACCGCCGCCGCCGCAACCTGCCAAGGCTGCCGCAGCAAGCAGTGCCAACGCAAATGAAGTTTGACGCATCGTGTCTCCTAAGGATTTATTGTAGTCCAATAGAACGACCGTTCTATTTTTGTGCTCACAATATGCCATCGATTCACCTGTCTGCCTACAAAACCGGCAGCACTTTAGAGGAGACGCTCTAGGATACCGGCCGAATCGTGCGCGGCACGGCGCAGGCGGTCGTTTATGCCCTGCCATGCGCCGTGTTGCGGCGGCGTCTCGATCAGGATCAGGTCGGCGCCGACCGCATCCATCGCGCGCAAGGCTGCATACAGGCCATAGGCATAGCCGTCAGGATCGGCAGGCAGTTCGCACTGACCGGCGGCCAGCGAATTCGGACCGGCCGCATGGCGTACCAGCGCAATGCACCGCCCGGCCTGATGCAACCGTTGCACGGTGGCTTCCAGTTGTGCCGCGTCGACTAACGCAACTGCAGTGCGCGGCGCGTAATGCGCGGCCAGCGTGCCGGATGCGCGTGGCGCGGCCAGATCCGGCAGGTTCGGCATGACGCCGATCACCGCAGCAATCTGGGACGCGCTGATATGACCGGGGCGCAGCAGCACCGGGCCGTGCGTGGCCAGACGCGACAGATCCAGAATCGTTGATTCGATCCCGACCGCGCTTTGACCGCCTTCCAGGATCGCGCCGATCAAAGCGTTTTTTCCGAACATGTCACCGAATTCGTCCCGCACATGCTGCGCAGTGGTCGGGCTGACGCGGCCGAATTTATTCGCCGACGGTGCGGCCAGCCCACCCTTGCCGCCCTTGAATGCGCGCAACAGCGCTTGCGCCACCGGGTGCGACGGGCAACGCAGGCCGATCGAGTCCTGTCCGCCGGAGACCGCATCCGGAATGTGCGGTGCGCGCTGCAGGATCAGCGTCAGCGGACCGGGCCAGAATGCCTGCATCAGCGCCTGCGCCTCGGCCGGAATCGAGGTAACCCAGTAAGCGATATCGGCTTCCGGCGCAAGATGCACGATCACCGGATGATTGGCCGGACGGCCTTTGGCCGCATAGATACTGGCAACTGCCGCCGGGTTTTCCGCATCGGCACCGAGCCCGTAGACGGTCTCGGTCGGGAAAGCGACCAGACCGCCGGCTTCAAGAATCGCAACGGCCTGGTGGATATCGGTGGAAAAAGCGTTCATCGGCAAACTATTCAATATCAGAAAAAAATCAGGGCATCAAAAACATACTCATTAGGGTAATTTTTGATGCCCTCAATATATATGCGGGAAGATGGGAAATAATACTTATACCCATCAATAATCCCTAATTACAAGATCTCAGGCAGTCAGCAGGCGCAGGGCTTCGGCGTATTTCTCGCCCGTTTTTGCGGCGACTTCTTCTGGCAGGCGCGGTGCCGGAGCCTGCTTGTCCCATGGCTGCGTTTCCAGCCAGTCGCGCACGAACTGCTTGTCGAACGACGGTGGCGACATGCCGACCTGATAGCTGGCTGCCGGCCAGAAGCGGGATGAATCCGGCGTCAGGATTTCATCGATCAGATGGATCGTGCCGTTGTCGTCCAGGCCGAATTCGAACTTGGTATCGGCGATGATGATGCCCTTGGTCGCCGCATATTCTGCCGCTTGCGTGTACAGATCGATCGCGGCATCGCGCACCTGGCGGGCGATGTCGGCACCGACAATCTGCTCGGCTTCGGCGAACGAGATGTTCTCGTCATGCGCGCCCATCGGCGCCTTGGTCGATGGCGTGAAAATCGTCTGCGGCAGTTTTTGCGCCTCCTTCAAACCAGCAGGCAGAGCAATGCCGCAGATCGCGCCGGTCTTCTGGTAATCCTTCCAGCCGGAACCGATGATGTAACCGCGCACGATCGCTTCGATCGCCAGCGGCTTGAATTTTTTGACGACGATCGCACGGCCTGCGACCTGCTCGCGCTCTTCCGGCGTCACCACGGATTCCGGGTCGATGCCGGTTTCGTGGTTCGGCATCAGATGGCCGAACTTCTTGAACCAGAAGTCCGACATCGCGGTCAGAACCTTGCCCTTGTTCGGGATCGGATCATCGAGGATCACGTCGAATGCCGACAGGCGATCGGTCTGGATCACCAGCAGCTTGTCGTCGCCGACCGCGTAGATGTCGCGCACTTTGCCGCGATGCAGGAAAGGCAGGGATTTGATGTTTGTTTCTAGCAGGCCGGACATGGTGATTCCTTATTCAGTTCAATTCGGGCAATGTGGCATTGCGTACTTTTTCCGCTTGCGCTGCGCGAAATGCGATCAGCTTGGCTTTCAGTCCGGCGTCATGCAGCGCCAGCATCGCTACCACGGCCAGACCGGCATTGCCGGCACCGGCTTCGCCGATCGCCAGCGTCGCGACCGGAATACCCTTGGGCATCTGCACCGTCGCCAGCAGCGAGTCCAGGCCTTTCAGGTATTTCGATGGGCTCGGTACCGCAAAAATCGGCAGGATGGTTTTCGATGCAACCACGCCGGCCAGATGCGCAGCGCCGCCGGCACCGGCGATGAAGGCCTGGCAACCGCGCGCCTCCATGTCGGCCACCCATTCCTCGACTTCGGTCGGGGTCCGATGCGCGGACAAGGCACGCGCCTCGTAACTGACGCCGAAGTCCTTGCAGACTTGCGCCGCTTCTTTCATCACGTCCCAGTCTGAGGTGGAACCCATGACAATACCTACCAGTGTTTTTTCAGCCATCGCAGTCACCATGAATCGATTTAATCAAATGAACAACCACAAAGGGCACGGGGAACCGTGTTCTCCATGCCCTTTGTGGCGGGGTTTAAGGCCGAATTATTTCACAATTTGTGATAACTCGCCCTGTTTGTACTTCTCAGCCATTTTTTCCAGCGGGATCGGCTTGATCTTCGCGGCCTGGCCTTCGCAGCCGAATGCCAGATAACGCGCCTTGCAGACTTGCATCGCCGCTTCGCGTGCCGGTTTCAGGTAGTCGCGCGGATCGAACTTGGCCGGATTCTCGATCAGGTAACGACGGATCGCGCCGGTCATCGCCAGCCGGATGTCGGTGTCGATGTTGATCTTGCGCACGCCGTGCTTGATGCCTTCCAGAATCTCTTCGACTGGCACGCCGTAGGTTTCCTTCATGTCGCCGCCGAATTCGCGGATCTCGGCCAGCAGTTCCTGCGGTACCGAGCTGGAGCCGTGCATCACCAGATGGGTGTTCGGGATACGGGCATGGATTTCCTTGATGCGTTCGATCGCCAGGATGTCGCCGGTAGGCTTGCGCGAGAACTTGTAAGCACCGTGCGAAGTACCAATCGCGATTGCCAGTGCGTCGCATTGGGTCAGGTGCACGAAATCGGCGGCCTGCGCGACATCGGTGAGCAATTGCTCGCGGGTCATCTTGCCGTCTGCGCCGTGACCGTCTTCCTTGTCACCCATCATGGTTTCAAGCGAACCGAGCACGCCCAGTTCGGCCTCGACCGTGACGCCGATCGCGTGCGAAAACTTGACCACTTCACGCGACACTTCGACGTTGTATTCGTAGCTGGCGACGTTCTTGCCGTCTTCCAGCAGCGAGCCGTCCATCATCACCGAAGTGAAGCCGGAACGGATCGCGGCCATGCAGACCGCCGGCGACTGGCCGTGATCCTGATGCATGACGACCGGGATGTGCGGATAGGCTTCGACCGCCGCTTCGATCAGGTGGCGCAGGAAGGCTTCTCCGGCAAATTTGCGGGCACCGGCCGAGGCTTGCATGATGACCGGCGCACCGACCGCATCAGCGGCTTGCATGATGGCGGTGACCTGTTCCAGATTGTTGACATTGAATGCCGGCAGACCATAACCGTTTTCAGCGGCGTGGTCCAACAGTTGACGCATGGATACGAGTGCCATGTAGTTCTCCAGATAAAAAAATTAGTATTCGCTGACCTTGACGATTTTCAGCGCATTGGTGCCGCCGGTCTGTCCCATCGGATCGCCCCAGGTCACGACGATCAAATCCCCTATTTCCACTGCGCCCTTGGCCAGCAGCATATCCTGCACCGCGCGCAAAGCCTGCTCGCGGTCGGTATTGGTCGCCAGTTCCAGTGTACGCACATTGCGGTACAGCGCGACTTTGCGTTGGGTCGCAATGCTCGGCGTGATGGCAAAAATGGGCATTTCAATATCGTGACGGCTCATCCACAGTACGGTTGAGCCGGACTCGGTCAGTGCGGCGATCGCTTTCACGCGCAAATGATGCGCGGTAAATAATGCGCCGTAGGCAATCGATTGATCGATCCGGGTAAAGTGCAAGTTCAGAAAATCGGCATCGAGTTCGCAGACGTCCGATTTCTCCGCCTCGTGGCAGATCGCCGCCATCGCGGCCACCGTCTCGACCGGATATTTACCGGAAGCGGTCTCGGCCGAGGTCATCACCGCATCGGTACCATCCAGCACTGCATTGGCGACGTCGGACACTTCGGCCCGGGTCGGCACCGCGTTGACGATCATCGACTCCATCATCTGGGTTGCGGTGATCGCAATCTTGTTGGAAGCGCGCGCCATCTTGATCATGCGCTTTTGCAGCGCGGGTACCGCCGCATTGCCGACTTCGACCGCCAGATCGCCGCGCGCGACCATGATGCCGTCGGAGGCGTTCAGGATCGCTTGCAATACCGGAATCGCCTCGGCACGCTCGATCTTGGCGATCATCATCGGTTTGTGGCAATAGGCCTCGCCGGCGATATTGGCCAACTGTCGCGCCATTTCCATATCGATGGCACTTTTCGGGAACGATACCGCGACGTAATCGGCCTGGAAACTCATCGCGGTCTTGATGTCTTCCATGTCCTTGAAGGTCAACGCCGGCGCCGACAAGCCGCCGCCCTGACGGTTGATGCCCTTGTTGTTGGAAAGTTCACCGCCGATCTTCACCGTGGTATGGATTTCGCTGCCGACAATCCGCTCGACCGCCAGCACGATCAGGCCATCGTTCAACAACAATACGTCAGCCGGCTTCAGATCGCGCGGCAGCGTCTTGTAATCGAGTCCGACCCGCTCCTGATTGCCCAAATTGCAGTCGGCATCGAGGATGAACGCATCGCCTTGCTGGAGCTGGATCCGGCCATGCTCGAACCTGCCGATCCGAATTTTCGGGCCCTGCAGATCGGCCATGATGGCGACCTCACGGCCGCAGGCTGCAGCCGCCTGGCGCACCAGATGGGCGCGCTCGATATGATCCTGCGCCTTGCCGTGCGAAAAATTCAGCCGCACCACATCGACCCCGGCCGCGATCATCCGCACCAGAATATCGAGCTCGCTCGATGCCGGGCCAATGGTTGCGACGATTTTGGTTGCTCGAAACATCGGGGGTTTCCTTAGTTGTTATTGACGGCTGTTACCTATCGTCCACCAGATAAGCGAAAAACATGGGGGTATAAGTGTTTTTATGGAACTTCCCGCATATTTTCATTGCCGGTATAAATATACTGGTAGCGCATGTTTCAAACACGCCACTACGTGTTTTTCATGAACGTTGGCCATGTCTGCTGCCGATAGCGGCTTGCTACCTTTTGCGCTGCATCAGGATCTCAACCGCAGGCAGGGTCTTGCCTTCCAGGAATTCCAGGAAAGCGCCGCCGCCGGTCGAGATGTAACCGATCTTGTCGGTGATGCCGTACTTCGCAATCGCCGCCAGGGTATCGCCGCCGCCGGCGATCGAAAACGCTTTTGATTCGGCAATTGCCATTGCCAGCGTTTTGGTGCCGGCGCCGAACTGGTCGAACTCGAACACCCCGACCGGACCGTTCCAGACGATGGTGCCGGCGCTTGCCAGCTGTTGCGCCAGCATGGCGGCGGTTTTCGGCCCGATATCCAGGATCATGTCGTCGTCGGCTACCTCAGCCACATCCTTTACGGTCGCCGCCGCAGTTGCGGAGAATTCTTTCGCGCACACCACATCGACCGGGATCGGTACCGACGCGCCGCGTTTGGCCATCATGTCCATGATGGCGCGTGCGTCTTCCAGCAGATCGGCTTCGGCCAGCGATTTGCCGATGTTCAGTCCTGCAGCCAGCATGAAAGTGTTGGCGATGCCGCCACCGACGATCAGATTATCGACCTTGTCTGCCAGTGTTTTGAGGATGCTCAACTTGCTCGAGACCTTGGAGCCGGCAACGATTGCGATCATCGGGCGCGCCGGCTGCTGCAGCGCCTTGCCCAGCGCATCGAGTTCGGCTGCCAGCAAGGGGCCGGCACAGGCAATCGGCGCGAATTTGGCGATGCCGTGGGTGCTCGCCTCGGCTCGATGGGCGGTGCCGAACGCGTCGTTGACATAGACGTCGCACAGCTTGGCCATTTTTTGCGCCAGTGCGTCGCTGTTCTTCTTTTCGCCGGGGTTGACGCGGCAGTTTTCCAGCAACACGACCTGACCTGGTGCAACGTCAACGCCATCGAGCCAGTTTTGCAACAGCGGCACCGGCTGCCCCAGCAGTTCGGACAAGCGTTGCGCCACCGGAGCCAGCGAATCGGCCGGCTTGAATTCCCCTTCAGTCGGACGACCGAGGTGGGAGGTAACCATCACCGCCGCTCCCGCATCGAGCGCTTGGCGAATCGCCGGAACCGAAGCGCGAATGCGCGTATCTTCGGTGATTTTTCCGTCATCATCTTGCGGCACGTTGAGATCGGCACGGATAAAGACGCGCTTGCCGGCCAGTTCGTTACTGGAAATAAGGTCGCTCAATCGATTGAATTGCATGTCTGTCCCAATGTGCCCGAAGCAAAAACGGCCATTTTACCGCAGCCAACACCCTGAAAAACCGTTTTTATGTAAGCAAATACATCACAAAGAACGGTAAACGGTTCTCAGAACAGCAAACGAAATACGGTAAATAAAGCCATCCCGACCACGATCGTTCCCAGCAAGTGGCGCGTTGTAACGAAGAAAAGACCAGCCCCGATGGCGCCCAGCAGCTTGGGATTGGCCCAGTCAAAACTGACCGTCCCGCCGGACAGCAGCAGGTCTGGAGCGATGATCGCGGCCAGCGCGGCGGCTGGCGCATAACGCAACGCATGCTGGACTTTGGGCGGGAATTTGACTGCATTTCCCAGGAGAAAAAATGAACTGCGCGTCAAAATCGTGGCGACAGTCAACAAGATGATGGTGATCCAGGTGTCAAAGTCGTTCATGCTTTCTTCTTTTCGAGAAATGCGTCAATCAGCATCGCGACCACCATGCCGAGCACCACGGCCAGCAACAAGCCCAATCGATAAGGCAGATCGACCGCAGCCACCGCGACAATACTTGCCACCACCACGCCGCCCAGCGCTGCAGAATTAATGATCAGCGGAATCATGATCGCCAGCAAAGCCAGCGTACCGGCAAAACCGACGCTCCAACTCTCTGGAATCTGGCTTGCCAGCAGGATGCCGGTTACCGCGCCAATTTGCCACGCACACCAGTTCGGATAGCCGATGCCGTTATAAAAACCGACCTTCCCCTCCGGCTGATACAGCGTCTCGGCCGGAAAGCGGCGCGGGAAGAAAGCCATCGTGATGTCGGCGTTGAAATAACCGTGCCAGATGCGCCGGTACCAGCGCAGATGCGAGAAATGCGGACCGATCGCTGCGCCAAAAATGACGAAACGCAAATTGACCACCAGCGCGGTGGCGAACACCACCATGACCGGTGCATTGGCCGTCATCAACGGCAATGCTGCCAGTTGCGCCGATCCGGCGAACACCAGAAACGTCATTCCCAGCGCTTGCCACAGGGTCAGGCCGGACTTGACCATCGCCATGCCCGATACCAGACCCCAGGCCAGGATGCCGGGCATGGTGGCTGCGGATAATTTGAACGCCTCGCTGAATGCAGTCTTTTCGGCGCCACGGGCCGCCCGATTTTCACCGGCAGAAACCGATGCCGAAGCCTTGCTATCCGTCGCTTCCATGCTGCGTTTTAACCTTTTTCAAAATGCTGGCAGGCATCGATCCGATTGTTTTACTAAAAGCATTGCGCCCGATGGCTGGTGCAGATGCCATCCAAAATTTAACGTTCCATTCTACCGATGAAGCTTCCGGGCTGCCCGAATCCGTTAAAATCGCAGCTTGCACGGCCCACCTCTATTTGCTTTGACCTTTTGGGAGATTTCACCATGTCCATGGATGACCGCGACGGAAAAATTTGGCAAGACGGTACGCTGATAGATTGGCGCGATGCCAAGATCCACGTGTTGACCCATTCGCTGCACTACGGCATGGCTGTTTTTGAAGGCGTGCGCGCCTACCAGACGCCGGAGGGCACTGCGATCTTTCGCCTGCGAGAGCATACCCAGCGCCTGCTGAACTCGGCCAAGATTTTCCAGATGGTGGTGCCATACGATCTGGACACTCTGATGGCAGCGCAAAAACAGGTGGTGCGCGAAAATCAGCTCGAATCCTGCTATCTGCGCCCGCTGGTCTGGATCGGCTCCGAAAAGCTCGGCATCTCCGCCAAAGGCAACACCATTCACGTCGCCATCGCCGCCTGGCCGTGGGGCGCTTATTTGGGCGAGGAAGGCATGGCCCGCGGCATCCGCGTCAAGACCTCCTCCTTCACCCGCCACCACGTCAATGTTTCGATGGTGCGCGCCAAGGCTTCCGGCTATTACATCAACTCGATCCTGGCCAACCAGGAAGCGCTGACCGACGGCTACGACGAAGCCTTGCTGCTCGACACCGACGGCTACGTATCCGAAGGTTCCGGCGAGAATGTGTTCATCGTCAAGAACGGCAAACTGTACACGCCCGACCTGGCCTCCTGCCTGGACGGCATCACGCGCGACGCGGTGCTGACGATGGCGCGCGACCTCGGTATCGACGTGATCGAAAAACGCATCACGCGCGACGAAATGTACTGTAGCGACGAAGCCTTCTTCACCGGCACTGCGGCCGAAGTTACGCCGATCCGGGAACTCGACAACCGCCAGATCGGCACCGGCGTCCGCGGCCCGATCACCGAAAAACTGCAATCGCTGTTTTTTGAAGCGGTCGCCGGCCGCGCACCGCAATATCGGCATTGGCTGACGCTGGTGTAATCGCCGGCGCAATAAGAGTGAATAGTGCAAGCCGGTCGTGCCGGCACTGTTCACAATCAAATTCGCAATCAGATTCACAATCAACCCCGGGCGGCATTGAAGCCGCCCATGCAACGGAGAATCACATGCAAGCAACCACAACAAAAACAACGCAAGCCACCGCAGTCGTTGAAATCGACGGCAAGGATTTACCCGCGCATTGTCCCAACGTAGCAATGCCGCTCTGGTCGTCCCACCCGCGCATCTTCCTCGACCTGTCGCATGGCGGCAGTGCCACCTGCCCATACTGCGGCACCGTATATCAGCTCAAGCCGGGCAGCGTCATCAAGGGCCATTAAAATTTTGCCGTTACCAGTGGGGTATATTAAAAAATATCGATGTATCCGCATTGCTTTCAGTCGGCATAAAATATACCCCCTACAAAATAACAGCATAGACTGGAGCCCTCATGGCACGTAAAAAACATTTGTACAATACCGCGCAGCAGGCTGAAGCGGCGTTCTACGACGCCCTGGGTAGGTCTGATCTGGATGGCTTGATGGCGCTCTGGGCGGAAGATGACGAGATCGTCTGTATTCATCCGGGCGCACCGCGCCTGGTCGGCCATGATGCGATCCGGCAATCGTGGGCGGCAATTTTCGAGCGCGGCAACGTGCACATCCGCCCGATACAACTGCATGCCAGCCACAGCCTGACCACCGCAGTACACAACATCGTCGAAGAAGTTCAGCACACGCAGCAAAATCAGCACGAGCGGCAAGACATCCACATTCTGGCCACCAATGTATTCATCAAGTCTGCGCAAGGCTGGCGCATCGTCACCCATCACGCCTCGATCGCTGCCGGACAAGCGCCGGCTGAACCGCTCAATCCGGCGCTGCTGCACTGATACTCACTATTCTTGCGCTAGCGCAGATTCCGGCGCGGCAATCAAGCACAATATTATCTGCATGAAGTACTCTGCGCCGCCATGGCTGCCCAACGGCCACCTGCAAACCATCTATCCGGCGACCTGCATTGCCAAGCCGCCGGTGGCTTACCGTCGCCAGCGCTGGGATGCGCCCGACGGCGACTTCATCGATATCGATTTCGTCGATGGCCCCATCGGACAGCCGTTCGTGGTGCTGTTCCACGGACTGGAAGGCTCCTCCGACAGCCATTACGCGCGCGCACTGATGGCGCTGATAGCGGCGCGCGGCTGGTCGGGTGCGGTGCCGCACTTTCGCGGCTGCTCGGGCGAACCCAATCGCACCCCGCGTTTTTACCACTCGGGCGACACGCAGGAGCTGGACTGGATCATCCGCCGCCTGCGCACCGAAATGCAGCACGCCAGCCGCTTTTATGCCGCCGGTGCATCGCTGGGCGGTAATGTGCTGCTGCGCTGGCTGGGGGAATCCCAGCATCAGGCCGAAATCATCGATGCCGCCTGCGCGGTGTCGGCACCGCTTGATCTGGCGCAGGGCGGCGCGGCGCTGTCACACGGCATCAACCGCCTCTACACGCACATGTTCCTGAAAACCATGAAAGCGAAATCTCTGCAAAAACTGCAGCAGTTTCCAGGCCTGTTCGACCGGAAAAAGATGCTGCAGGCGCGCAATCTGTACGACTTCGACAATATTGTCACTGCGCCCTTGCACGGTTACCGCGACACCAACGATTACTGGGATCGCGCCAGTGCCAGACACGTGCTGGGCGACATCACGCTGCCAACGCTGGTGCTCAACGCCCGCAACGACCCTTTCCTGCCGGGAAGGCATTTGCCGCTTCAGGCCGCAGCAGCGGTGCTCCTGGATTATCCTGAGCAAGGCGGCCACATTGGTTTTGCCAGCGGAGCTCTGCCCGGCAACTTGGACTGGCTGCCGCAAAAGATGCTAGGCTTTCTGGATGGAACTGCCTGAAGATCCCGGCACTTTCCAAAGCCTCTGCAGCACATATATACAGAGTGCCGTATAAAAACCACCCACAATGAATTATTGCGGTTAATGCGGTATTTTTCAGCATACTCCACATAAATAGGAAAAAATCATGGATGAAATCGTCAAGCAAGCGATCGCCAAATGGCCCGATGTGCCGCATTGCTACGGCTGGCTGGC
>JBDSCZ010000244.1:0-8156 GCA_039920865.1 Burkholderiaceae bacterium | reverse complement strand
TCCTGCAGCATATTGCGCATGCGATTACCGCCAACCACCCGGATATCACGCTGATCGTGCTGCTGATCGACGAGCGGCCGGAAGAAGTGACCGAAATGCAGCGTTCGGTGCGCGGCGAAGTGGTGGCATCGACCTTTGACGAGCCGGCCACGCGCCACGTCCAAGTGGCCGAGATGGTGCTGGAAAAAGCCAAGCGTCTGGTCGAAATGAAGAAGGATGTGGTGATTCTGCTCGACTCGATCACTCGTTTGGCACGCGCCTACAATACCGTGATCCCGGCTTCCGGCAAGGTGTTGACCGGCGGTGTCGATGCCAACGCGCTGCAGCGCCCGAAACGTTTTTTCGGTGCCGCGCGCAACATCGAGGAGGGCGGTTCGCTGACCATCATTGCCACCGCGCTGATCGAAACCGGCAGCCGCATGGATGACGTGATCTTTGAAGAATTCAAGGGTACCGGCAACATGGAAGTGCATCTGGAGCGCCGTCTGGCCGAGAAGCGCGTGTATCCAGCCATCAACCTGAATAAATCCGGCACCCGCCGCGAGGAACTGCTGATCAAGCCGGACCAGTTGCAGAAAATCTGGATCTTGCGCAAGTTGCTATACAGCATGGATGAGATCGAAGCGATGGAATTCATTCTCGATAAAATGAAAGCGACCAAAAACAACGCCGAGTTTTTCGACATGATGCGGCGCGGCGGCGGTTAATTCTTAATTCTTTAAGCACGCAATAATCGCCTGTCGTTTAGCTACGGTGAGGCAGGGCAAAAGAGAAAGGGCGCAGCTTGCGCCCTTTCTGCGTTTCAGGCCGGCAGCGTCAAGTCGAAGCGCACTGCCAGCAGGCGCATGACAGACGTGACAAGAATGCTGGCAATGAGCGCAATCGCTTGGTACGCGCCGGCCAGATCGAGTATCAGATACACCCAGCTGCCGACAAAGGCGCAGGTTGCATAAAGTTGCCCGCGACGAAACACCATCGGTATCTCATTACATATGACATCGCGCAGCACGCCGCCGAAAATGGCTGTTATGACGCCCATCATCACGCAAACGAAAATCGGCATTTGCGCCTCTTGTGCCACCGAGGCACCGACTGCGCTGAACAGGCCGAGGCCCAGAGCGTCCGCAAAGATGATCGCGCGTTCGGCGGTTGACGAACGAAGATAGTGCGAAAGAGGCAGCACCACCAAGGCCAGCACGAATATCAGCAGCGTGTATTCCTGATGCTGTACCCAAAATAGCGGGCGGCGGTCCAGCAGGATGTCACGCAAGGTACCGCCGCCGAAGGCAGTGATGAAAGCGACGGTGAAAACGCCGATCAAATCCATCTCCTTGCGGCGCGCCTCGATGAAGCCGGAGCTGGCAAAGGCGATAATGCCAAACACCTCGATGACCCGCAATGCTGTACTCATCCCTGAATCGATACTGATTGCCACGTTGCTTGCTCCTGTTTTGGTTCGGTCTAATCCAATTTGGCCGCACGGCCTGATTGCATTGTATAATTTCGGGTTACGATTTTAAGCAGTTGAATTCAACCCAGGCAAGTGATCGACAATCGGGCCAAGAAGCAGTGCGGCCGACGAAGTGACGATTGGCTACCAAACATATCAGAGGCACACATGAAAGACGGCATTCACCCAAATTATCGCGAAGTTTTGTTTCACGACATGTCATGCGATTTCAAATTCGTTACCCAATCAACGATTCAGACACGCGACAAGATGGAATTTGAAGGCAAGGAATATCCGCTCGTGAAAATCGAGGTATCTTCCGAGTCGCATCCGTTTTACACCGGTAAACACAAAATCGTCGATACCGCAGGTCGGGTGGAAAAATTCCGCCAGAAGTTCGGTACAGTCGGTTCCAAAACCCAAGTGGCAGAGTAAACTCACTGCGTCACAACAAAAAAGGCAGCTTGGGCTGCCTTTTTTTATTGGCGTTGACCCGTTCCCCAAAGTGTTTTCGGGCACAATATTGCGCTTAGTCGCTGATGATACCTATTGTTGTCGAAAAATACGGAGATAGCGAACAGAAACAAGGCCGCAGCTGACTCGTAAAATAATTGGAGTATTGCAATTTATATCGGATTTCCCACTTATATTCATTAGGCCAGTTAAATATACTATGGTGAGTAATTGGTCGTCAACACCCTTGCTTACGGATAGGCAATGAGCTTCTTTTTCATCTTTGCTGTTTCCCTGGACATCGTTTCCGCCATGATAAATGTCGGAATGTCGGCAACTTCAGCTGCGCTGCCACGGAACGCTCCAATAATATTAATGAAATTCGACCAATTTTAATGAAGCCCGTCCGTCTGCCTGCCTCGGCCGCGCATACCCTCCCACGTTGGGGTCTGTATGCGCTGTGCCTGCTATACATCCTGCCTGGCTTGATCGGCCGCGATCCGTGGAAGAACGATGATGCGATCAGTTTCGGCGTCATGTGGACGATGGCACACGGTGGCCTGGATGACTGGCTGTGGCCGCATGTGATCGGGCTGCCGCTGGCAGACGAGGGGCCGCTTGCGTATTGGTTGGGTGCGGTCTGCATCAAGTTGTTCGGCTGGCTACTGGGCGAGCCGATGGCGGCGCGAGTATCGGCCATCATTTTCTTTCTGATCGGTGCATCTTCGGTCTGGTATTGCACCTATGTGCTCGGTCGCAGATCGGAGGTACAGCCGCTGAAACTGGCTTTTGGCGGACAGCCTGACGCGCGGGATTTTGGCCGCATGCTGGCCGATGGCGCGCTGCTAATCTATCTCGGTTGCCTTGGCCTGCTATTGCATAGTCATGAGACCAGCCCTGCCGCATTGCAAGTCTCGTTGATTGCTTTCGCTCTTTTCGCCAGCGTTAAACTGTTCGATTCCCGCTCGTTTGGCAGCGCCGCCGTGCTGGGTCTTGCTCTGGGTTTGTTGATCCTGTCGCGCGGCTGGCTGGTGCCACTGATGTTGTGGATTAGCGTCATCATCTTGGCGCTTCAGAACCGGAAGCTGTTGGTGCAGCTTTTTCTGACGACTTTGCCGGTCACGTTGCTGGTGGCCAGCATTTGGCTCGTCAGCAATCATTATGTCCAGCCATTTGATGGCTCGCCTGTGGCTGCGTGGGTAATTGCAGATTATCGCGAAATACACTGGCCAACGTGGCAAAACGTGAAGTATTTGATGATGAACGGAATCTGGTTTGCCTGGCCGGCATGGCCATTTGCTGCCTGGGCCGTATACGCTTGGAGAAAGCAATACAAGGGCTTTCATATAACAATCCCGTTGGTTTTCATCGCTGCGCTATCGTTGCTGGTCTTGCTGAATCCGTCCCCTAAGGATGGGATTTTATTGCCTCTGTTACCAGCGCTGGCGATATTGGCAGCTTTCGGTTTGCCGACCATGAAACGCGGCGCAATCAATGCGATCGACTGGTTCTCGGTCATGACCCTGTCAACCTGTGCCGGCTTCATCTGGCTGGGCTGGATCGCCAAGCAAACCGGCTGGCCGACCCAGATCGCAAAAAACGCATTCAAACTTGCGCCTGGATTCCGGCCGGAATTCAATATCATTGCTTTTGTTGTGGCCGTTTTGGCAACGCTGTTCTGGCTGGCCTTGGTGCATTGGCGCATTTCGCGGCGCCCATCCGTGCTATGGCGTGCGGTGGTGCTGTCTTCTGGCGGCGTGATTCTTTGCTGGCTGCTGTTAATGACCTTGTGGTTGCCGTGGATAAACTACGGCAAGAGCTATGCCGGCGTAGCTGTGCAGATATCTCAAAAATTGCCTGTTAAAAAATATTGTGTCGATACCAATGTGGGTGCCGCCCAGCGCGCATCATTTGCTTACTTTGGTAATGTTGTGTTTGCACGCTTTGACGGTACTTCCTGCCGTTATCTTTTGTTGCAGGATAATCCGCGCATTAAGAGCGATGATATGCTGCTTAAGCAGTATGATGGCCGCTGGCGCATCCTGTGGGAAGGGCGCCGCCCCTCCGATCGGGATGAGCGTTTTCGATTGTATCGACGCATCGATTGAATGCATTAACAATCAAGAATCATCAAGCTGATTGATAATTTGCTGCACATCAATGCAAGTGATTGTATCTATTGACGTAAATTCCTTTGAACCACTATAGTCATAAAATGAATTCTGAATTTAACTTACTTTCCGAAAAAATCGACAAACTGGCTGAGCTGACGCAATTTCTGCGGCGCGAAAATGCCGAATTGCGTCTCAAAAATGCCGCCATGTCGTCTGAAAATACTATTTTGGCAGCGAAAATCCAGCAGGCACATCAGCGGGTTTCGGCATTGCTGGAGCAGATCCCTGAGCCACGGCAGCAAGACGAGGAATCGGCATGAGCCAGATCGATGCCGACATCATGGGTCATGCCTATAAGTTGTCGTGTAAGGACGGCGAAGAGGCAGCATTGCAGGATGCCGTAGCTTATCTTGATGCAAGGATGTGCGCGATTCGCGATGCCGGCAAGATCCGTGGCAATGACCGGATTGCGGTCATGGCGGCGCTTGGTGTCGCAGCCGAATTGCTGGCAACAAAAGCACCTGAAGGACCTTTGTCAGCATTGACAATGGCCCAGGTGCAGCAGCAAATTGCCGCCATGCATACGGTGCTGGACAGTGCACTTGCTCCTCAAGAAAACCTGTTCTGAGACCGATAAACCGTTTGACATGTGTTTCAGATGGAGTAAGATTTGAATCTCCTGCCGTGTTCGCGATTGTCATATATTCCTTGAACCATTCAATTGCATCGGTTACGGAACAAGTTTGATGGGTGTGCGCGTCGCTAGTTCGACGAACCCGAAATTGAACTGACTGTGACCACCTTGGACCGCTTTGGTTCGGGATGCCGACATAGCGGCACAGGCGGGGTTGAATTCTAAAGCGGTTGTGCACCATTTGATGCGCAACCGTTTTTTTTATGTTTGCCGCGATGACCCAATACTGGTTAATGAAATCCGAACCGGCTGACGTCAGTATCGATGATGCACTGGCCGCACCCGGCAGAACGGTGCCGTGGGTCGGCGTGCGTAATTTCCAGGCGAGGAATTTCATGCGCGACGCCATGCGGGTCGGCGATGGCGTGTTGTTTTATCACTCCAGCTGTGCTGAGCCGGGGATTGCCGGACTGGCCGAGGTGGCAAGTGCGCCGTATCCGGATGACACCCAATTCGATCCTGATAGCACATATTTTGATGCCAAGGCCACGCGGGAAAGTCCGCGCTGGATGTTGGTCGATATCCGTGTGGTCAAGAAGACGCGCCTGATTGCGCTGGCGGAGTTGCGATCACATTCGCAACTGGAGCAGATGCTGGTTTTGAGGCGCGGCAATCGGCTATCGATTACGCCAGTTACGCCGGATCAGTGGTGCTTTATCACGCAAGAGCTGCTGGCTTCTGGTGCCGTTTAACGGACTGCGGGATTAATAATACTGAATTATGTATTTTTTATCTCGCACTAAATTCATGCGGGAATAGCATGGTTTATCCTTATACTCCCGTAGATGCATGAATTTAATGAGGATCTGGCGACTTAGTCCCGTCGTTTTCGATAGGCAAATACCAGCAATCCGGCGCCGATCACAATCATCGGCAGCGACAGCATCTGGCCGGCGGAAATGGTGATGCCGGCAAAGCTGACTTCGTAATCCGGAACGCGGAAGTATTCGGTAAAAAAGCGCGCGCAACCGTACAGCGTCACGAACATAGCGCCTACTGCCAACCTCGGGCGTGCAGTGCGGGCGAATATCCACAGGATGATGAACAGCAATACCCCATCAATCAGCGCCTGATAGATCGGCGACGGATGGCGCGGCAGGTTGTCCACGTTCGGCCAGATCATCGCCCACGGCAAGGTTGGATCGGCGACGCGGCCCGGCAGTTCGGCATTGATGAAATTACCGATCCGTCCTGCGGCGTAACCGAGCGGCACCAGCGGCGCGATAAAGTCATAGACGTCGAGCAAATTGCGATTGGCTTTGCGGGACCAGATCGCCATCGCGAGAATCACACCCAGGAAGCCGCCGTGGAAGGACATGCCGCCTTTCCAGACCGCGAGCATCTCAAGCGGATGCGAAAAATAATGGGCCGGGTTGTAGAACAGTATTTCACCCAGCCGCCCGCCAATAATGACGCCCAGCACGCCAAAGAACAGCATGTCGTCAAGATCCTCTTTTTTCCAGTGGGCGGCGGCGATATGCGGCTGCCGTATGCGCAGACGTCCCAGCAGCACGAACTGGGCAAATGCGACCAGATACATCAAACCGTACCAGTGTACGGAAAGCGGGCCTATCGAGAAGGCGATCGGGTCAGGTAGCGGGTGGATCAGCATCTAGCGGTTCTTTCGTAGTGAGTCCAAAAAAGCATGAAGCACAGGTGAGGCGTTGTCGCGCCGCCACGCTATGCCGGTTTCTATCCACGGCGTGGCTGCGGCCAGCGGTTTATAGGCAACGCCCGGCCGTTTCAGGTTCGAGACGGATTGTGGCACAAGCGCGATGCCCATGCCTGCCGATACCAGGCTGATGATGGTTTGCATCTGGATCGCTTCTTGTCCGATGCGCGGCGTCAAGCCCAGCTCGTGGAAGTAAGCCAGTATCGCATCATGAAAGGCAGGAGCCAGGCGGCGCGGGAAGATGATCAGCGGCATGTCGGCCAGATCGGCGAGTGCAATGCTAGGCTTTCCCTTCAATGCCGGCAAGTCTTCGGGTGCAGCCAGGATCAGCGGTTCGCTCAATACCGAAAGGCAATCGAGCGCAGCTTGTGACTTGTCCGGCAACGGCAGGATCAGCAGGCCGGCATCGACCTGGCCCTGCAGCAGTTCTTCCAGTTGCACATCCGAAGTAGCCTCGCGTAATTCAATCTGCACTTGTGGGTATTGGCTGCGGAAATTGCGCAGAAAGGCCGGCAGCACGTTGTAATCTGCGCTCGAGACAAATGCCAGCGTCAATCGCCCGGAGGCGCCACAGGCAGCGCGGCGCGCCAGTTCGGGCAGTGCCTCCGCCTGCAGCAGGATGCGTCGCGCTTCAGGCAGCAGCGCCGTTCCGGCCGGGGTGAGCGCCACGCTGCGCCTGGTACGAGCAAACAGCGGCGTGCCGAGGCCGGCTTCCAGCGCCATGATGGTTTGCGACAGCGGCGGTTGCGTCATGTGCAGGCGTACAGCCGCACGACCGAAGTGCATTTCCTCGGCTACGGCGACGAAATAACGTAATTGCCGTAATTCAATATTCATGTTTAATTATGCTCACTCATATGTAATTCCTCTTAATCAGGAATGAATCATATATTTGACACAGTGCCGCACGCAAGGCACTCTAGTGCTATAACCAGCCTGAACCATTTTGGAGATATGCATCATGCCGCAATACCGCTCCCGCACTACCACTCACGGTCGCAACATGGCCGGCGCCCGCGCACTCTGGCGCGCCACCGGCATGACGGATGGCGATTTCGACAAGCCGATCATTGCGGTAGTCAATTCCTTCACCCAGTTTGTGCCGGGCCATGTCCATCTGAAGGATCTGGGGCAGTTGGTGGCACGCGAAATCGAGGCGGCCGGCGGTGTCGCCAAGGAATTCAATACCATCGCAGTCGATGACGGTATCGCGATGGGACACGGCGGCATGCTGTATTCGCTGCCTTCGCGCGAACTGATTGCCGATTCGGTCGAGTACATGGTCAATGCACATTGCGCCGATGCGATGGTCTGTATCTCCAACTGCGACAAGATTACACCCGGCATGCTGATGGCTGCAATGCGTCTGAATATTCCGGTCGTGTTCGTATCCGGTGGCCCGATGGAAGCCGGAAAAATGGTCGAGACCATGCATGGCAAGCAGGAAGGCACGCAAAAAATTATAAAGATCGATTTGGTCGATGCGATGATCAAGGCCGGCGACTCCAGCATTTCGGACGAGGAAATCGGGCAGATCGAACGCTCGGCTTGTCCTACCTGCGGTTCCTGCTCAGGCATGTTTACCGCCAATTCGATGAATTGCCTGACTGAAGCACTGGGCTTGGCGCTGCCGGGCAACGGCACTATTCTGGCTACCCACTCCGACCGCAAGGAACTGTTCCTGCGCGCCGGACGCGTGATAGTAGACCTGGCCAAGCGTTATTACGAACAGGATGATGAAACTGCGCTGCCGCGCAGCATCGCCACCAAAGC
>JBDSCZ010000243.1:0-3414 GCA_039920865.1 Burkholderiaceae bacterium | reverse complement strand
CTCGCTTCAGAAAATTCTGGCCTTGCTGTTCGTGCGGGTCGATGATGCTTTTTATCTGAATGAAATCATCCGACTGACCGGACTGGGCAGCGCTTCGGTGCAGCGTGAATTGAAGCGACTGGAGGATGCGGGGCTGATTGCGTCGCAACGGGTCGGTAATATGCGTCGCTTCCAGGTCAATCGGGACTGTCCCGTGTATCCGGAGTTACACGGCATGATTCAAAAAACTTTCGGCCTGGTGGAAGTGTTGCGTACCGCACTGTTGCCGCTGTTGCCGGCGGTACGGGTCGCCTTTGTCTATGGCTCAATTGCCAAAGGCACCGAAACGGCGTCGAGCGATGTGGACCTCTTGCTGGTAGGCGACGAGATCAGCTATGGGCTGCTGTTGTCGGCACTATCGCCGGCAGAGCAGGCGCTGGGCCGCACAATCAACCCGACGCCGTATACGCTGGCGGAATTCAGAAAACGGCAGCAGGAACAGCAGCACTTTTTAATGCGTGTACTGGAACAACCTAAAATATTTCTGATAGGAGGCAACGATGACCTCAGAAGCCTTGGCGAACCTGGTCAAGATTCGCAAGCTTAAGGCGGAACCTTCCAGCCTGCGTGAGTTTGACGGTTTGGTGCGCTCTGCCATTGAGCGCGCTACCGATGCACAAAATCCAGGTTTGACGCTGGCCAGCCGTTTTACCTTGGCGTATGACGCGTCCCACGCATTGGCGCTGGCCGCGTTGCGTGCTCATGGTTATCGCAGCGAAGACCGTTATCTGGTGTTTCAGTGCTTAACGCATACCCTGAACTGGACTGCCGAGCAATGGCGCATCCTCGACTATTGCCACAAGAAACGGAATCTGGCGGAATACGAGGGCCATCTGGATGTCGATGAGGCGTTGGTGGTGGAACTCATTTCCCTGGTCAAGCTGTTGCAGCAGCAGGTACCGACACTACGCGAGCGGGTAGTCTGATGACTGAGCGCATTTTCCGGAAATTTTTTCGAGTGGACCGATTTTGGCAATCGATTCATACGTTATCTTAAATCAGGATGCGCTCGACGGTATTCAGATTAGACACGGCCCAGTCGCAATGCCTTGTTAAGCCGCGCCTGCTCGGCGATTTGCTCTGTTCACTGTTATTAGCCGCAAGCGCTGCTGCGCCGCAGTACGTCCGCTGGCGAATGTCAGCAATAATGCCTCGGTCTAGGGCGAGCGCCGGCCCAGCGAATTGCCGTTCCCACGCCTATCCTTGTCTTTGAACAGGTATTCAGTTTCCCGGACGGTCTTCCAGCGCATCCCATACAGGTAAGCTTTTGCATGACGCTGGGCAACGCGATAATTCTCGAACAGTTGTTCGGTATTGATGAGGAGAAGTCTTTGCTGATTGGATAGCGGCTTCATGATGTTTCCGGCGAAATAGGGTACATGAGGATATTGCCGGAAACAATAGGCGGTGCAAGGTGTGCGATGGGTTGCAGCCATCCTGCGATGCATTTTTGTGCGGGGGCGGCTCAGTGCCAGTAGGCTGGGATGCAATCCCAGCTGCTTGCCGCATCCGTCGAATCGGGCTTCGCCGCTGGAATTGATCGATCTTGACGGGAGAATGATTACGGATTGCTTGCTGGGATTGCATCCCAGCCTACTGCTGTGCGCGTAGGCATAATTCGCGTAGGGGCGGGCAGAACAACCAGCTGCGGCATGGCGTATTCGATCTTTATCGCTTCAAGTCTCGATAGAAGTTTTCATGTGAGCCGAGTAATAGCAACAGACGCGTGCCGGGATCGTATTCGTAGGCCAGTAGCATCAGTTGGTCATTGCATTTGAACTTGTGCACGAACACGCCCGCCAAATCACCTTTCTTGGCTTCGCCAATAGTTGGATCGCGCACAGTGTCGGCCACGGCATCATCGACATCGGCTTTTTGATTCTGGTGCAAACGCTTGTAAGCCCGTTTGAACATCGCACTTTGCTGAACCTCGACAGCATTGCGCATCAGTTGCGTTTTCCTTCCGGCACAAATGGCGTGGAAAGCGTTGCACCTTCTGCCCGGGCAATCAGCAAATCCCGGACAAAATCAATCGGCAGGTCGGGATTGTCTAAAGCGGTTCTGCCCAACCAAGCCCAAAATTCTATTTGGCCAGCAATGGTGCGTCGCTCAGCCTTGGCTTGCGCTCGCGCCGACTCGTATAAAACGTCATCTATGCGTACCGGTATTCCCATGACATCTCCCCCAAATGAATACTACAAAAGTAGTTTCATGATAGGGCAAGCCCATTTTGAATGCAAACAGTCGTTTCGCCACACGAAATGCCGAGAATCGACCTGAACCGCCTAGCTACGGAACTGGCAGATTGTGGTGATTTTGTGATGGGTTGTATCCATCTGCGGGCCGAGATAATTTTTGTAGGCTGGGCTAACGCTTTATCAGCCCAGCATTCTGCGCACGATGTTGGGCTTTATTGCATTCAGCGCCAACCTACAAAACCGATCAATAAGCCCCATACGCCTGGGGCGATACGTAGGTTGGGTGCAACCCGTCAAGTCAATTACAAAGCATCTGTTATTGCGCAATGACTACCCGGTTTTTCCCCGCTTGCTTGGCCTGATACAGCGCCGCATCGGCGCGCTTGACCAATGCGGCCTGGTCTTCCTGCGGTGCGCGCAGCGCGACGCCGGCGCCGAAGGTGACTAGCAGGCGCTCGTTGCCTTGCATGAAGAAGTGCCTGGTGAGCGCGCGTTGCAGGCGGATCAGCACGCGCGACGCGTCTGCGGGCTGGGTGTCGGGGAACAGGATCAGGAATTCTTCGCCGCCGAAGCGGGCGATGATGTCCATCGGGCGCAGGATTTCCTTGGCGACGCGTACCGTTTGTATCAGCGCTTCATCGCCGGCGCTGTGGCCGAAGCTGTCGTTGAGCAGCTTGAAGTTGTCGAGGTCGAGCATGGCTACGCACAGAGGGTATTTGCGGCGCTCGGCGCGCGCCAGTTCGCGCTCGAAGGCGTCGTCGAGGCCGCGCCGGTTCAGGCTGCCGGTAAGCTGGTCTTCGCTGACCAGTTCGCTCATGTGCTGCAGCTGGGATTCCAGCGCCTGGATGCGGGTTTCGGCATCCTGTACCGCCTGGCGCGATGCGATCATCGTGTTGCGCGAGTCCAGCGCTGCGCTTTGGATGCTGCGGGTGTCTTGCAGCACTTCATCGAGTATCCGGTTGAGCGAGCCGATGTCCTTGGCGTCGGTGATTTGGCCTGCATAGTGACCGATTTTCTGGTGGTAATCGCCGGAACTTGCAGCGATTACGCCGAGCCGGTCGATGAAGGTGGTCATCATGTTTTTCAGCGTGGACCTGGCCTCGGACAGGCTGTGCTTGAGCAGGCCCTGCTTGTAGATGACTTCTTTCAGGCTGCGGGTGGCGTCTTCCAGCGCGCG
>JBDSCZ010000242.1:0-2482 GCA_039920865.1 Burkholderiaceae bacterium | reverse complement strand
TATTTCTAGCACAGGCAATAGCGGCGGTAGCGAGCAATCGGGTTTATACTTCGAGATGCGACATCAGGGTCGCGCGTTCGACCCACTTGGCTGGGTAACTATTAGGTGATACATGGGCAGTAAACTCAAAAATTTCGGTTTGATCAGTCTTGGCATGATTGCTGGCGTAGCTGCATCAATGCAGTTTTCTGCGCTAGCGCAAAAGTCTGCCAGTGCACCGCTTCCCTACGAGGAACTGCGCCAATTGGCCGATGTATTCGGCATGATCAAATCCGACTATGTCGAACCGGTGGAAGACAAAAAACTGCTGACCGAAGCCATCTCCGGCATGGTTGCATCGTTAGATCCGCATTCATCCTATCTGGACAAGAAGGCATTCAAGGAATTGCGTGAAGGTACCCAAGGCAAATTTGTCGGCCTTGGTATCGAGGTGGGCATGGAAGACGGATACGTAAAGGTCATTTCGCCGATCGAAGATTCCCCCGCCTATCGGGCTGGAATCAAAGCCGGCGATTTGATTACCCGTCTTGATGCAACGCCGGTCAAAGGTATGACGCTCGATCAGGCTGTTAAAAAAATGCGCGGCGAACCCAATACCAAAATCACACTGACGATCGCGCGCAAGGATGAGGACAAACCGCTGATCATCACAATTGTGCGGCAGGAAATTCACGTCCAGAGCGTCAAAGCCAAAGTGATTGAACCTGGATATGCGTGGCTGCGCGTAGCACAGTTCCAGGAACCGACTATTGATGACCTTGCCAAGAAAATTGACGATCTGTACCGCAAGGAACCAAACATGAAAGGCTTGGTACTAGATCTACGCAATGATCCGGGCGGCGTATTGCCTGGTGCAATTGGCGTTTCCGCAGCATTTTTGCCGAAAAATGTTGTGATTGTATCCACCAACGGCCAGTTGCCGGACTCCAAGGCAACTTTCTATGCCCAGCGCGAATATTATGCATCGCGCGCATTAAGCGATCCCCTCTCTAGCCTGCCGGAGGCGATCAAGAAGGTTCCAATGGTTGTGCTGGTCAATACTGGCTCTGCTTCCGCCTCTGAAATCGTGGCTGGCGCGCTGCAGGACTACAAGCGTGCGACCATCATGGGCACACAAACATTCGGTAAAGGCTCGGTACAGACCATTCGGCAACTGTCTGCCGATACAGCGGTGAAATTAACTACCGCACGCTATTACACCCCGAATGGCCGTTCGATTCAGGCCAAGGGCATCGTTCCCGACTTGCTAGTGGAAGAATATGCGGACGGTGATGGCCTGAACGGTTTGCGGATACGCGAAGCAGACCTGCAAAAGCATTTAACTAACGATACGGCCAAGCAGGCGATTATTGCCAATGACAATCGCGATACTCTGGAAGCAGAGCAACGCCTGATCGCGCTTGAGAAAAAACGCAAGCCGCTTGAATACGGCGGGCAGGATGATTTCCAACTGCTTCAGGCATTGAATCACCTCAAGGGATTGCCAGTGCAGGTTGCCAAGCCCAAGCCCGAAATTGCCGACAGCTCGACAAAAGATAAAGCTAAAACTGATACCAACAAGAAGTAACCACCACTGCAAGAAAAGGCCGCATTAATGCGGCCTTTTCTTGCATTACATTTTTATCGCTTCACTATGAACGACAATCAACTCCTGCGCTATTCGCGCCATATTCTGCTTGATGAAATCGGCATTGAAGGACAGGAAAAATTCCTGGCAGCCCATGCACTGATTATCGGCGCCGGTGGCCTGGGCTCGCCTGCGGCTCTCTATCTGGCATCAGCCGGCGTTGGAAATATTACCCTAGTCGACAATGACGTGGTTGACCTTACTAATCTGCAACGACAGATTTTGCATGCGACTGAGCGCATTGGCCAAGCCAAGGTACTTTCCGGACAAAAAACTTTACTGGAAATCAATCCCGAAATAAAAATAATAGCACTCAATGAACGCTTGCAAGGCGATCGACTAGCTGAATTAGTCTCAGATAAAAGTGTTGTCCTCGATTGCAGCGACAATTTCTCTACCCGCCATGCAATAAACCATGCCTGCGTGATGCGTGAAGTTCCATTGGTATCGGGAGCGGCAATCAAGTTCGACGGCCAGATAAGTGTATTCGATAAGCGTCAACCTGACGGTCCGTGTTACGCCTGCCTGTTTCCGCCAGATCAACGCTTTGAAGAAATTCGCTGCGCGAGCATGGGCGTATTTGCTCCGCTGGTAGGCATCATCGGCTCGATGCAGGCGGCGGAAGCGCTAAAGCTGATTGCAGCGGTAGGTACCTCGCTGTCCGGTCGCCTGTTGCTGCTGGACGCACGTGCCATGGAATGGAGCAGCATCGCAATCCATCGCGATCTTTCCTGCACGGTATGCGGACACTGACCTCGGCATGCTGATGCCTAACGGGTGCGCAGCGCCCTTCTGATTCACTGACAGTGCGCCTGGAAGGCCGCCATGGAATAGATGGAATGGCTTGCGGGCAGC
>JBDSCZ010000241.1:0-3425 GCA_039920865.1 Burkholderiaceae bacterium | reverse complement strand
ACCCGCACGAACGGATAACAGGCGCGCACATGACTTGAAATGCTTTCGCCACCGACGAAGCGCTGCAAGGACTCGCGCAGGTGGTTGATGCTGGAGTCATAAATGGCGCGCACCTGATCCAGCGCGGCAGCGGGATCGTCAAAGCGGGCGGGGGCGATGAAATCGGGTGTCAGCAAGGTGCAACTCCTAATATTCGATGGCATGGATGGAATCGGGCGGAATCGGGCGGCCCGTCATAGATATTGTAAGGGCTGTTCCTGCGTACGTGTGATGTGTGTTCCGCCGTCATCCGAAGCATCGCGCGACCAGCGTTTGAGCCGATTATTTCATCCATCACAGTTTGATTGTTGCAGCGCACTAAGGGGGTGTGCTATAGTTCTTTTCTCAGACGCGGGGTGGAGCAGTCTGGCAGCTCGTCGGGCTCATAACCCGAAGGTCGTAGGTTCAAATCCTGCCCCCGCAACCAAATATTGAAGCCCGGACCGTTAAACGTCCGGGCTTTTTATTTTTCATCATCAAATTACAAAGCCAGATTGCAAAGCCGCCGACCTCCAGCCGAACAGCTCTGGCGATCTTTGGCAGCGCTTTTAACCCGATTTACCTGAAGCTGCTCTTTTCACCAGTCTTGATATCCAGCACATAGTGCACGCCGTTTTCAGTAATCGGCATTTCGTCCGGCGGCTCGTCTCCGGCCAATACGCCGTACGTGACTGGCAGACCTTCACCCTTGCGCACCAGTTCGTCGGCACGTTCATACACATTCGGGCAACCGGTTGCGGCGATCAGCGCTTGCACGATCGGTACTTTCCAGGCATCGACGCCGGCCGCCTGAAACTGGCACACCAAATAACCTTGCTGGCCGCCGAACCAGTCGACCACCAGTCCGGGCAAGCCGTTTTCTTCCCCGGTAATCAGATGCACCAGATGATTCGGCATGGCCTTCTTGCCATTGGAAACGGCATTACGTGCCGCAATGGCAGTCTTGACACGGCGCTTGATTAGCGCATGGTCGATTGCTTCGTTTTCATCGAAGCTCCAGATGCGGGCGCGGATCTGCGATTTCGGGCTCCAGGCGGCGCGTGCCAGAAATTGCCCGGAAGAGGATCGCACCAGCGCGGTTGCGCCCGATTGCATCTTCTCAGCGGGTTTGCCATCGACACGTTCAACCGCAGACGCGTAAATCCACGGCTGGCGCGTTTGCAGGAGGCTTTTTTCTTTGCCTTGTTTGATGGTAATGATCAGCATTGGGTAGGATTCCATGTAGGTAAAAATTAACAGATGCAGCGCCCCCGCGCGTCAGCATGCAGCCGCGGGATGATCAGGCGGGTAATTATTTCTGAGATGACTACAATAGGTTGCGTGATTGTAATAGTCGGCTTATTGTTCAGCTCTACCATGATGGTAGCGGATGTTCGTCGATTGACCGCGGCCATTTTCCATCACCGAAGACAGGGGCGGCAATATGAGTACTGAAATTTTTCTGGCGCATGACAATAGCGAAACAAGGAAAAAAAAGCCAGAATACGCGCCCGAGCCGCCATTGGAAATAGCCGATCTGTTGCTGGCCTATCTGGAACAGATGGAAATCGAATGCGTGTTCGGCGTTCCGGGCGGTGCCATCGAGCCCCTTTTCAACGCGCTCGCCAGAAGCAGCCGCAGGGGCGGTATACGCCACGTCCTGGCGCGGCATGAGTCGGGTGCCGCCTTTATGGCTGACGGTTATGCGCGCGAAACCGGCAAGATCGGGGTTTGCTGCTCGACCTCCGGTCCCGGCATCACCAATCTGATTACCGGCATCGCCTGTGCCTACGACAACAATATCCCGATGCTGGTCATCACCGGCCAGCCGGCCTTGCCCACCTTCGGCAAGCATCCGCTGCAGGAATCTTCCTGTACCGGAATCAATACCCTGGGCATGCTGCAGCACTGCACCCGTTACAACTCGCTGGTATCCCATCCGAAGCAGTTTGAACAGAAACTCATTACCGCATTGCAACGCGCCACCCGTACTCCGATGGGGCCGGTTCACCTGAGCATTCCGGTGGACGTCTTCCGCAGTCCAAATCCGCTGCCAGCCCCTGCCTACGACTTGTGTTCTCTTCTTAAACCATCTTCTTTGGTGGACGACGATGCGCTGGAAACGCTGCGCCAGATGCTGGCCGAGGCTGAAAATGTGGTTTTCCTGATCGGAGTGGGTTGCGGTGAGGCGATCGGTTCGATACTCCAGTTCGCCGAACTGAACGGAGCCATGGTAGTCACCACGCCGGACGGCAAGGGTCTGGTCAACCCGCATCACCCGCTGTTTCGCGGCGTTTTCGGTTTCGGCGGTCATGCCTCGGCAGAGGCCGTGCTGCGCGACAAGTCGGTGGATTTGATCATTGCCGTTGGCACCGGCATGGGTGAATGGAACAGCGGCGGCTGGAGCGACAGCCTGCTGAATGAGCGACTGGTGCATATCGACGAATCGGAAGAACACCTGAACCGCACGCCGATGGCACGTTTTCACGTGCGTGGGCGCATCCTGTCGATCTTTACCAGGCTGGTCCAGCAGATGGGCGAAGTGCGGCAAAGCGACCAAGCCGAGCGTGAACTGCGGCGCAACGTGCGCCGGCAGCATGACAGCCACCGCAAACCGGACAACATGCTGGCCGCTCCCGACAAGGCCGGGAGCGACGCTGCCCCGATCAAACCGCAACGTCTGATGTGCGAATTGGGACTGCTATTTCCCCCCATCACCCGTTTCCTGGCCGATACCGGCAACAGCACATCATGGGCTATCCACTACCTGCAGCCCAATATCGATCGGCGCACCAGCGAAAGGCGGCACAAGGTCGACAGCAAACGCGCGCCCGGTCGACGCAGGACCGAGGGCGGTTGGTTGCGGGTCACGATGAACTTTGCCCCGATGGGATGGGCGATTGGCGGCGCCATCGGCACCGCAGCCGCCAATCCGAAAGTGCCCGTGGTGTGCATCACCGGCGACGGCAGCTTTCTGATGAATGGACAGGAAATCTCGGTAGCGGTGGCCGAAAGTCAAACCGTGATTTTTGTGGTGCTCAACGATCAGTCGCTGGGAATGGTCAAGCACGGCCAGCGATTGGCTAAAGCGGAGCAGATCGGCTGCGATCTGCCGCCTACCGATTTCGCCGCGATGGCCCGCGCGATGGGCGCGGTAGCCCACATCATCGATGCGCCGGCGGATCTGCTCAATCTGGATATCGCGGCCATCTGCGCGCGCCGCGGACCGACGCTACTGGACGTACGCATCGATCCTGACGAAGTGCCGCCGATGAATGTACGCATGCGGGTATTGGCCGGCGGGCTTTAGCCATCAAGCAGAATTTTGCGCCCTGCAATAAATTGATGCGGCGCAATAAACAATTGAAAATCTGGTAAATTCAGTATTTCCGTTTTGCAATTCATTG